>NZ_CP120983.1:1237866-1547333 GCF_030719215.1 Streptomyces sp. Alt3
CGCTCCCCGGACAGGACGACTGCCGACGGCCCGTTGACCGCCGCCAGGCCCACGCGTTCGTCCAGCAGATGGCGGACCTCGTCCTCGCCGGCCCGCACGGCGACCATCGCACCGCCCTCGGGCAGGGCCTGCATGAGCCGGCCGCGTGCGGCGACCAGGGTGCACGCGTCGGCCAGGTCCAGCACTCCGGCCACGTGTGCGGCGGCGATCTCACCGACGGAGTGCCCCGACAGCACGTCGGGCCGCACACCCCAGGACTCCAGCAGCCTGAAGAGGGCCACCTCGTAGGCGAACAGGGCGGTCTGGGCGTACTGCGTGCGGTGGACGGCCTCGGTGTCCTCGCCGCTCAGCACACCCGCCAGGTCCAGGCCGAGGTGGGCGTCGATCGCGTCGAAGGTCTCGGCGAACACCGGGTGGTGGGCGCGCAGTTCGAGCCCCATTCCGGGACGCTGGGCGCCCTGGCCGGTGAACAGGAACGCGGTGCGGCCACCGGTGCGGGCCCGGCCGGTGACGGCGGTGGCCGACGGGTGTCCGGTGGCGAGGGCGTCCAGCCCGGCCCTGATCTGCCCGCGGTCGCCACCGACGACGACGGCCCGGTGGCCGAAGGCCGCGCGGCGGGTGCCCAGGGCCCTCGCGACAGCGGGCAGCGGCAGTCCGGGGCGGGCGTCGAGGAAGTCGCGCAGCCGCTCCGCCTGCGCGGGGAGGGCCTGCGCGGAACGGGCGGACAGGGCCAGCATGACGGCCGGTGCGTGCGGTTCGGGCTCCGGGTGGGTGGTGGTGTCGTCGTCGGGTGCCTCCTCCAGGATCACATGCGCGTTCGTACCGCTGATCCCGAACGACGACACACCCGCACGACGAACCCGCTCACCCCGCACCCACTCCCGCTCCACATCCAACAACCGCACCCGCCCCGCACCCCAGTCCACCTTCCGCGACGGCTCCCCCACATGCAACGTCCGAGGCAACACCCCCTCCCCCAACGCCAACACCATCTTCATCACACCCGCCACACCCGCAGCCGCCTGCGTATGACCGATGTTCGACTTCACCGACCCCAACCACAACGGACGATCCTCCGACCGCCCCTGACCGTACGCCGCCAACAACGCCTGCGCCTCGATCGGATCACCCAACTCCGTCCCCGTACCGTGCGCCTCCACCACATCCACATCCGACGCCGACACACCCGCCGACACCAACGCCTGACGCAACACCCGCTGCTGCGACGGACCATTCGGCGCCGTCAACCCGTTCGACGCACCATCCTGATTAACCGCACTCCCCCGCACCACCGCCAACACCCGATGCCCCAACCGCCGCGCATCCGACAACCGCTCCAACACCAACACACCGAGGCCTTCGGAGAATCCGGTGCCGTCCGCGTCGTCGGAGAAGGACCGGCACCGGCCGTCCGGCGAGAGGGCACCCTGCCGGCTGAACTCGACGTAGGTGCCCGGTGAGGCCATGACCGTCACGCCGCCGGCCAGGGCGAGGGTGCACTCGCCCTGGCGCAGCGCCTGCGCGGCCAGGTGGAGCGTGACCAGGGAGGAGGAGCACGCGGTGTCGACCGTGAGGGCGGGGCCTTCGAGGCCCAGGGTGTAGGCGACCCGGCCGGAGACGACGCTGCCGGAGCCGAAGCTGCCGAAGTAGTCGTGGTACATGACGCCCGCGAACACCCCGGTGGGGCTGCCGCGCAGCGACGACGGATCGATACCGGCGTGCTCCAGTGCCTCCCAGGACCCCTCCAGCAGGAGCCGCTGCTGCGGGTCCATCACCAGGGCCTCGTGCGGGGATATACCGAAGAAGGCGGCGTCGAAGTCTCCCGCGTCGTAGAGGAATCCGCCCTCGCCGGTGGTGGAGCGGCCCGGGACGCCCGGTTCCGGGTCGTGCAGACCGGGGTCCCAGCCGCGGTCGTCGGGGAACGCGCCCACGCCGTCGCGGCCTTCGGCGACGAGCTGCCACAGGTCCTCGGGCGAACGGACTCCGCCCGGGTAGCGGCACGCCATGCCCACGATCGCGATCGGTTCCCGGGCGGCGGCGGTCTGCGCCCGGTTGCGCTCCCGCAGCCGCTCGATCTCCTTGAGCGAGGCGCGCAGCGCCTCGACCATCCTGGTGTCGGGCTTCTCGGACTCGGCCATGGTTCTCTTCCTTCTCACAGGGCGTCGTCGTCGCCGACGAGGTCGTCGAGCGCCAGGGTGATCAGACTCTCGGCATCCATGGCGTCGATCGCGGGGCGGCTGGACTCGTCGTTCGGGGTCTGCTCCCGCGCGGGCCGCAGCCCGGCGAGTTCGAGCAGGCTGTCCAGCAGTCCGGCTTCCCGGAGCCTGGCCACCGGGAGGGCGGCCAGGGCTGCGCGGACGGTGTCCTCCTCGCGCGGACCGTCCGCCACGGACGGTGCCAGTTCGGTGGCGAGGTGGTCGGTGAGGGCTGCCGGGCTCGGGTGGTCGAAGACGAGCGTGGCGGACAGGCGCAGCCCGGTCGCCTCGTTGAGCCGGTTGCGGAACTCGACGGCGGTCAGTGAGTCGAAGCCGAGGTCCTTGAAAGGCAGTTCGGCCTCGAACTCCTCGGTGCCGAGGACCTGTCGGGCCTCGTCCCGTACCAGTTCGAGCAGCCGCGCGGTCCGCCCTTCGGGCGTGCGGGCGGCCAGGTCGCGGCGGAGCGCGGCCGAGGCCACGGACGCGGTGGCACCGCTACGGCGGGGCGCGCGCACCAGGCCGCGCAGCAGCGGGGCGACCCGGCCGGCGTCCCTCGGGGTGCTGAGGTCCAGGCGGGCGGGCAGCAGGACCGGCTCCCCGCGTCCCACCGCGGTGTCGAACAGGTCCAGGCCCGCCGCCGTGTCGAGGGCGAGCACACCCCCGGAGGCCATGCGGCGGGCGTCGGCGTCGTCCAGGCGGTCGGCCATGCCGCCGCTGCCCGCCCAGGCGCCCCAGGCGAGCGAGACGGCCCGCAGTCCCAGGGATCCCCGGTGTGCGGCGAGGGCGTCGAGGAAGGCGTTGCCCGCGGCGTAGGCGGCCTGGCCCGGGCTGCCGAACAGGCCTGCCGCGGACGAGAACAGCACGAACGCGGTCGGCGCACGGTCCTTGGTGAGTTCGTGGAGATGCCAGGCGGCGTCCAGCTTGGGCCGCAGCACCGTGTCCAGCCGCTCGGGCGTGAGGGAGGTGAGGACTGCGTCGGCGAGGACACCCGCGGTGTGCACCACCGCGGTGACGGGATGGTCGTCCAGGACGCGGGCGAGGGCGGCTCGGTCGGAGGCGTCGCAGGCGACCAGGGTGACCTCGGCACCGAGGGCGACCAGTTCCTCGCGCAGTTCCCCGGCGCCGTGTGCCTCGGCGCCGCCGCGGCTGAGCAGGACGAGCCTGGTGGCGCCGTGCTCGGTGACCAGGTGGCGGGCCACCTCCCGGCCGAGGGCGCCGGTGCCTCCGGTGATCAGCACGGTGCCCGTCCAGTCGGCCGGTACGTGCTCGTCCCGGCGTGGGGCGCGGACGAGGCGCGGTGCGCTCACCTCGCCTTCCCGGAGCACCAGTTGGGGTTCGCCGGAGGCGACGGCGGAGGGCAGCAGCCGGCGGGAGGCGTCGGTGTCGTCGAGGTCGGCCAGGACGATGCGGTCGGGGTGTTCCGACTGGGCCGATCGGAGCAGGCCCCACGCGGCGGCGGCACCGGGGTCGGTGACCGCCGCGGGATCGGGCCCGGTGGCCCCCCGGGTGGTGACGACCAGACCGGTGCCGGCGAACCGTTCGTCGGCCAGCCAGTCCTGGACCACGGCGAGGATCCGCCGGACGCCGGCCCGGATCTCTTCGGGGTCGCGTCCGCCGGGGTGCGGGACGACCAGGGTGTCGGGGGCCAGGTCGGCCGCCTCGGGCAGTCCGGTGACGGCCGTGACCTCGGCGACCTCCCCGCCGAGCGCGGCGGCCAGTTCCTCGTGGCCGGAGCCGAGTACGGCCCACCGGCCGGCCTGCGGGGCGGTGGGAACCGCGACGGGCACCCAGTCGAGGGCGAACAGGTCCTCGTGCCCGCCGTCGGCCGCCGCCGCGATCCGCGCGGGGTCGACCTCCCGCAGCGCCAGCGACGCGACCCGGGCGACAGGCCGGCCGCCGGAGTCGGCGGCGTCGATACGTACGGCGCCGGAGTCCAGCGGTGCGATCCGCACGCGCAGGGCGGTCGCGCCCGCGGCGTGCAGTTCGACGCCGCTCCAGGCGAACGGCAACGCCATCCGCTCCGGGGCCCCGGCGCGCAGCCCGACGGCGTGCAGCGCGGAGTCGAGCAGCGCCGGGTGCAGTCCGAAGGCGGCACCGTCGGTCTCGACGGCGACCTCGGCGTACACCTCGTCACCGAGGCGCCAGGCGGCGCGCAGTCCCTGGAAGCGCGGCCCGTACTCGGCTCCGAGTGCGGCGAGCCGGTCGTAGACGTCCTCCAGGTCGACGGCTACGGCACCGGCCGGCGGCCAGGACGTCAGGTCGTGGGCGGGTGCCGGGTCCGCCGGGCGCAGGACGCCGGTGGCGTGGGTGGTCCAGGGGTCGTCGTCGGCCGCCGCGTACACGGTGAAGTCCCGGGCGCCGTCGGCGTCGGGTTCGCCGGCGGTGGCCTGGAGGCGGATGCTGCCCTGCTCGGGCAGCACCAGCGGTTCGGAGACGGTCAGTTCCTCCACCACGGGGCAGTCCAGCCGGGCCCCCGCGGCGAGGGCCATCTCGACGAACGCCGTGCCCGGCAGCAGCGGTACGCCGCCGACGCGGTGGTCGGCCAGCCACGGCTGCGCGGAGAGCGAGAGCCGGCCGGTGTGCAGGGCCGCGTCGGCGTCGGCGCGTTCGACGGCGGCGCCCAGCAGCGGGTGGCCGACGGCGGGCCCGGGCTGCCCAAGGTCCCCGGTCATCCAGTACCGGTCCCGCTGGAACGCGTAGGTGGGCAGGTCCGAGCCGTCACGGTGGGGAAGCAGGTCCGCCCAGTCGACGGTGACCCCGTGCACGTGCAGCGCCGCGAGCCCGGTGACCAGGGCCTCCGTCTCCTCACGGTCCTTGCGCTGGAGGGCGACGACGGCGGCCGTGCCCTCGGGCAGGCAGTCACCCGCGGCCGCGGTCAGCGCGCTGCCGGGCCCGACCTCGGCGAAGTGCCGGGCGCCCGCGTCATGCAGGGCGGACACGGCGTCGGCGAAGCGGACGGCCTCACGGGCGTGCCGTACCCAGTAGTCGGGGGTGGACAGTTCGTCGGCGGCCGCCGGGGCGCCGGTGACGGTGGACACCAGCGGGAGGCGCAGCGATCCGTACGACAGCGACTCGGCGACCTCGCGGAACTCGTCGAGCATCGGTTCCATCAGGGCCGAGTGGAACGCGTGGCTGACGGCCAGTTCCTTGCTCCGGTCGAAGCGGGCGGCGAGCGCGCGGGCCGGGCCTGCCGGGCCGGAGACCACCACGGACGTGGGTCCGTTGACGGCGGCGAGGCCGACCCCGTCCCCGAGCAGCGGTGTGACCTCGTCCTCGGCCGCGCGTACGGCGATCATGACGCCGCCGTCGGGGAGCGCCTGCATCAGCCGGCCCCGGGCGGCGACGAGCCGGCACGCGTCCTGGAGGCCGAGGACGCCCGCCACGTGAGCGGCGGCGATCTCGCCGACGGAGTGCCCTGCGAGGAGGTCCGGCCTGACGCCGAACGACTCCAGCAGCCGGAACAGGGCCACCTCGAAGGCGAAGAGCGCGGGCTGGGTGAACTCGGTGCGCTCCAGCAGTCCGGCGGAGTCGAGGACGTCGCCGAGCGGCCGGTCCAGCAGCGGGTCCAGATGGGTGCGGACCTCGTCGTGGGCGGTGGCGAAGGCGGGGAACGCCGCGCCGAGCCGGGCCCCCATGCCGGGCAGTTGGGAGCCCTGGCCGGAGAAGAGCAGGGCGAGCTTGCCGTCGGCCGCCGGGCCGGCCGCGCCGACGGGGGGTGTGCGTCCCTCGGCCAGCGCCCGCAGCCCGGCGGTCAGTTCCTCGGTGGTGCGTCCGACGACGGCGGCACGGTGGCCGAGCGCGGTACGGGCGTGGGCGAGCGCGCCGGCGGTCCGCCGCGGGTCGGTGTCCGGACGGCCGGACAGGTGGTCCAGCAGACGGCCGGCCTGGGCCCGCAGCGCCTGGGGCGTACTGCCGGACAACAGCCACGGCACGGCGTCCACCGCGGGAGGCGTGGTGTCCGAGGGCTGGTCGGCGGCGGGCGGAGCCTCCACGATCACATGGGCGTTGGTGCCGGAGATACCGAAGGAGGAGATGCCGGCGCGGCGCGGACGGCCCGGGTCGGGCCACGGCAGGGACTCGGTCAGCGGGCGGACGTTGCCGCCCTCCCATTCCACGTGCCGGGACGGGGCGTCGATGCCGAGACTGGCCGGCAGGGTCTCGTGGTGGATCGCCTGGACCATCTTGATGACACCGGCGACACCGGCGGCGGCCTGGGTGTGGCCCAGGTTGGACTTGACCGAGCCGAGCCACAGCGGGTGTTCCTCGGTGTGCTCCGCGCCGTAGGTGGCGATCAGCGCCTGGGCCTCGATGGGGTCACCGAGGGTGGTGCCGGTGCCGTGGGCCTCGACCACGTCGACGTCGGCCGCGTCCACGCCCGCCGCCTCCAGGGCGCGGCGGATGACGCGCTGCTGCGCGGGGCCGTTGGGGGCGGTGATGCCGTTGGAGGCGCCGTCCTGGTTGACGGCGGTGCCGCGGAGCACGGCGAGGATCGTCCTGCCGTTGCGGCGGGCGTCACTGAGCCGCTCCAGCAGCAGCACACCGGCTCCCTCGCCGAAGCCGGTTCCGTCGGCGGCGTCGGCGAAGGGGCGGCAGCGGCCGTCGCCGGAGAGGCCGCGGTGCCGGCTGAACTCCACGAACGTGCCGGGGGTGGCCATGACGGTGACTCCCCCGGCCAGGGCGAGGGAGCAGTCGCCCTGGCGCAGCGCCTGGGCGGCCAGGTGCAGGGCCACCAGCGAGGAGGAGCACGCGGTGTCGACGGACAGGGTCGGGCCTTCGAGGCCCAGGGTGTAGGCGACCCGGCCGGAGACGACGCTGCCGGAGCCGAAGCTGCCGAAGTAGTCGTGGTACATGACGCCCGCGAAGACTCCGGTGTCGGAACCGCGCAGGGTGGCCGGGTCGATCGAGGCCCGCTCCAGGGCCTCCCAGGAGGTCTCCAGCAGCAGTCGCTGCTGGGGGTCGGTGACGAGAGCCTCCTCCTCGTCCATGCCGAAGAAGGCCGGGTCGAAGTCCGCCGCGTCGTACAGGAAGGCGCCGTGCCGGGTGTAGCTGGTGCCCGGCCTGTCCAGGGTGGGGTCGTGGAGGGTCTCGACGTCCCAGCCGCGGTCGGCGGGGAACTCCCCCACGGCGTCGCGGC
This sequence comes from Streptomyces sp. Alt3, assembly GCF_030719215.1. Taxonomy (NCBI): domain Bacteria; kingdom Bacillati; phylum Actinomycetota; class Actinomycetes; order Kitasatosporales; family Streptomycetaceae; genus Streptomyces; species Streptomyces glycanivorans. Next base: position 1,245,196 of record NZ_CP120983.1, read on the forward strand.
CTTCGGCCACCAGGCGCCACAGCTCCTCCGGGGAGGAGACGTCGCCGGGGAAACGGCAGCCCATGCCGACGATGGCGATGGGTTCGTCGGCGGCGGCGCGCACGGCGGTGACGGGTGCGGCCCGGTCGAGGGCACCGGTCAGCTCACCCAGCAGGTAGCGGGCGAGTTCGGCCGGGGTGGGGTGGTCGAAGACCAGGGTGGCGGGCAGCCGCAGTCCGGTCGTGGCGGCGAGTCCGTTGCGCAGTTCGACCGCGGCCAGCGAGTCGAAGCCGAGTTCCCGGAAGGGCAGCGTACGGCTGACCTCCTGGGCGGAGCGGTAACCGAGGATGGTGGCGACCCGGCTCTGCACGAGTTCGGTGAGGAACGGCTCGCGCTCCGGCTCCAGCAGCCCGGCGAGCCGGTCGCGCAGCGAGTCGGCGCCGCCGGTGGCCGCGTGGCCGGCGGTGGCGCGGCGTACGGGCACCAGACCGCGGAAGAGCGGGGCCAGGGCGTCCGCCTGGCCGCGCAGCGCCGCGGTGTCCAGCCGGACCGGGATGACGACGGGGTCGGTGCCGCGCAGAGCGGCGTCGAACAGGGCGAGCCCTTCCTCGGTCGGCAGCGGGGCGACCCCGCCGCGGGCGATGCGTGCCCGGTCGGTCTCGTCGAGCGTGCCGGTCATGCCGCTCGCCTGGGCCCACAGGCCCCAGGCCAGGGAGTGCGCGGGCAGGCCGAGGGAGCGCCGGTGGGTGGCGAGGGCGTCGAGGTAGGCGTTGGCGGCCGCGTAGTTGCCCTGGCCAGGGGAGCCGAGGGTGGCGGCGGAGGAGGAGAAGAGCACGAACGCCGACAGCTTGAGGTCCGCGGTGAGTTCGTGCAGGTTCCAGGCGGCGTCGACCTTGGGGCGGAAGACCGTGTCGACACGCTCGGGGGTGAGGGAGGCGAGCACGCCGTCGGCGAGCACGCCGGCCGCGTGGATCACGGCGGTCAGCGGCCGGTCGGCCGGCAGATCGGCCAGCACCGCGGCGAGGGCGTCGCGGTCGGCGGCGTCGCAGGCGACGCTGGTGACCTCGGCGCCCAGCCCGGTCAGCTCGGTGACCAGGCCGGCGTCGGCGCCGCTGCGGCTGAGCAGCAGGAGGTGGCGCACGCCGCGGTCGCCGGCCAGGTGGCGGGCGATGATCCCGCCGAGGGCGCCGGTCGCGCCGGTCAGCAGGACGGTGCCGGAGCCGAGGCCGGGTCCGGCTCCGGTGGTGGTTCCGGCGTCCGGGGCGGCGGCTTCGGCGTCCGGGGCGGCTTCGGCGTCCGTACCCGGGACACGGGCCAGGCGCGGCACGCGCCAGGTGCCGTCGAGCAGCGCCAGGTGCGGTTCGCCGCCGGCGACGGCCTCGGCGAGACGGTCCGGGCCGGGGTCCGTCCCGCTCTCGACCAGGACGATGCGGCCGGGGTTCTCGGACTGGGCCGAGCGGACCAGTCCGCCGACCGCGGCGCCGGCCGGGTCGGTTCCGGTGACGACGACGAGGGTGCTGTCGCCGTCCTGTTCGTCGGCGAGCCGGTCCCGCAGCCCGTCGAGGACGGTGGCGACGGCGGCGCGCGTCGCGGCGGCGCCCACGCCCGCCGGGGCGTGCAGCGCCTCCCCGTCCCACGGTGTGCCCCCGGCACCTGCCGGGGCGGGTGCGGGGACCCAGTCGACGCGGTGCAGCGCGCCGGACCGGGCGGACCTGGCGGCCGCGTCCATCACGTCGGTGCGCAGCGGGCGCAGGGTGAGGGAGTCGACCGTGGCGACCGGGGCGCCGGCCGGGTCGGCCAGGGTCAGGGCGACGGTGCCCTCGCCGGTGGCGCGGACCTTCACGCGCAGCGCGGTGGCTCCGGTGGCGTGCAGCCGTACGCCGGACCAGACGAACGGCAGCAGGGCCTGGTCGCCGGCGGCGTCGGTGAGGCCGACGGTGTGCAGGACCGCGTCGGAGAGGGCCGGGTGCAGTCCGAAGCCGTCGACGGGTGCCTCGGTGGCGACCTCGGCGTACACGGCGTCCTCGGTGCGCCAGGCGGCGCGCAGCCCCTGGAACAGCGGGCCGTAACCGAGCCCGAGGGCGGCGAGTTCGTCGTACAGGCCGTCGAGGGGCACCGGTTCGGCGTCACGCGGCGGCCAGGAGGTGAGTGGTTCCACGACGGCCGGGAGGGTGCCGGTCGGAGCGAGCAGACCGTCGGCGTGCCGCGTCCAGGGGAGTTCCTCGTCGGTGCTCTCGGGACGGGACCAGAGGGTCAGCGGGCGGGTCCCGCCGTCGGGCGGTCCGACGACGGCCTGGAGCTGTACGGCGCCGTGGTCGGGCAGGACCAGCGGGGCGTGCAGGGTGAGTTCGGCCAGGTCGCCGCAGCCGACCTGGTCGCCGGCGCGCAGGGCGAGTTCGAGGTGCCCGGTGCCGGGGAACAGCAGCCGGTCCCCGACACGGTGGTCGTTCAGCCAGGGGTGCGTGCCCGCCGAGATCCGGCCGGTGAGGACGGCCTCGTCGCTGCCGGCCCGTGCGATGGCGGCGCCGAGCAGGGAGTGGTCGGTGGGCGCGAGACCGGCGGAGGTGACGTCGGCTCCGGTCGCGGTGCTGTCGAGCCAGTACCACTCACGCTGGAAGGCGTACGCGGGCAGGGGGACGAGGCGGGCGCGACGGCCCCCCGCGACCGCGGCCCAGTCGACGGCCGCGCCGTGGGTGAACGCCTCGCCCAGGCCGACGAGCATCCGGTCCCGGCCGCCCTCGTCGCGGCGCAGCGAGCCGACGGCGGCGACCGCGTCGTCCGTCTCCTGGATCCCGACGGTCAGCACCGGGTGGGGGCTGGACTCCACGAACAGGGTGTGGCCCGCGGCGACGGCGCCGCGTACGGCCTGCTCGAACAGCACGGTGCTGCGGAGGTTGGTGTACCAGTACTCGGCGCCGAGCTCGGCGGTGTCGATCGGGGCGCCGGTGACGGTGGAGTGGAAGGGCACGTCGGTGCTGCGGGGTTCGATGCCCGCGAGGTCCTCGGCGAGGCGTTCGCGCAGGGACTCCACGTGGGCGCTGTGGGAGGCGTAGTCCACGGGCAGCCGTTTGGCGCGGACCTTCTCGGCGCGCAGCTGTACGAGGAGTTCGTCGAGGGCGTCGGAGTCCCCGGAGACGACGGTGGAGGCGGTGCCGTTGACCGCGGCGACCGAGAGCCGGCCGTCCCAGGCCGTGAGCCGGTCGCGGACCGCTTCGGCGCCCTCTCCCACGGACATCATGCCGCCGGAGCCGGACAGCAGCTCGGCGATGGCCTGGGAGCGCAGGGCGACCACGCGCGCGCCGTCCGCCAGGGAGAGCGCGCCGACGGCGCAGGCCGCGGCGATCTCGCCCTGGGAGTGGCCGATGACGGCGGCGGGGGTGACGCCGTAGCCGCTCCAGGTGTGCGCCAGGGACACCATCACCGCCCACAGCAGGGGCTGGACGACGTCGACCCGGTCGAGGCCGCCACGCAGTTCGGTGGCGAAGTCCCAGTCCGTCCAGGGCTCCAGGGCGGCGGCGCACTCGGCCATGCGGGCGGCGAAGGCCGGTGATCCGTCGAGTAGTTCGGTGGCCATGCCGGACCACTGGGAGCCCTGGCCGGGGAAGACGAAGACGGGGCGGGCCCGTCCGGTGGCGGTGCCCACGGCGAGGTTGCGGGCGGTGGCGCCGTCGGCCAGCGCGGCGAGCGCCCCGCGCAGTGCGGCGGGGTCGGTGCCGGTGACGGCGGCACGGTGTGCGAAGTGGGCCCGGCCGGTCGCCAGGGACCACCCGACGTCGCGGGGGTCGAGTCCGGGGTGCGCGTCGAGGTGGCCGAGCAGCGCGGCGGCCTGTCCGGCGAGCGCGGCGGGCGACTTCGCCGTGAGCAGCCAAGGGACGGTCTGTCCCGGCGCGTCGGGACCGGGTGCCGCGGGCGGCTCCGGGTCCGCCGGGGACTGTTCGAGGATGACGTGGGCGTTGGTGCCGCTGATCCCGAAGGAGGACACACCGGCCCGGCGGGGCCGGCCTCGGGCCAGGCCCGCTCCTCGGTCAGCAGGCGCACCTGCCCCGCCTCCCAGTCGACCTTGCCCGACGGCTCGTCGACGTGCAGGGTCCTGGGCAGGCTGCCGTTCCGCATCGCCATGACCATCTTGATCACACCGGCGACGCCGGCCGCGGCCTGGGTGTGCCCGATGTTGGACTTGACCGACCCCAGCCACAGCGGCCGGTCCTCGGACCGGTCCTGGCCGTAGGTGGCCAGGAGTGCCTGTGCCTCGATCGGGTCGCCGAGGGTCGTGCCGGTGCCGTGCGCCTCGACCACGTCGACGTCGGCGGTGGTGAGGCGGGCGTTCTCCAGGGCCTGGAGGATGACGCGTTCCTGGGAGGGGCCGTTGGGCGCGGTCAGGCCGTTGGAGGCGCCGTCCTGGTTGACGGCGGTCCCGCGGACGACGGCGAGGACCGGGTGGCCGTTGCGGCGGGCGTCCGAGAGGCGTTCCACCACGAGGACGCCGACGCCCTCGCCCCACACGGTGCCGGCGGCCGCGTCGGCGAACGCCCGGGTACGGGCGTCGGGAGCGAGGGCGCCCTGCCGGCTGAACTCGATGAAGGTCTCCGGGGTCGCCATGACGGCGACGCCGCCGACCAGGGCGAGGGTGGACTCGCCCTGCCGCAGCGACTGCCCGGCCAGGTGCAGCGCCACCAGCGACGAGGAGCAGGCGGTGTCGACGGACAGCGAGGGCCCCTCCAGGCCGAGGGTGTAGGCGACCCTGCCGGAGATGATGCTGCCGGAGCCGAAACTGCCGAAGTAGTCGTGGTACTGCACGCCCGCGAACACACCGGTCGGGCTGCCCTTGAGGGAGTGCGGGTCGATGCCGGCGTGCTCCAGCGCCTCCCAGGAGGCCTCCAGCAGCAGCCGCTGCTGGGGGTCGGTGACGAGAGCCTCCTTGGGGCTGATGCCGAAGAACGCGGCGTCGAACTCGCCCGCGTCGTGGAGGAATCCGCCCTCGCCGACGTACGAGGTGTCGGGGCGCTGCCGGGTGGGGTCGACGACACGGTCGACGTCCCAGCCCCGGTTGGCGGGGAACGGGGCGATGGCGTCGGTGCCGTCGGCGACCAGTTGCCACAGGTCCTGCGGTGTGCGGACGTCGCCCGGGTAGCGGCAGGCCATGCCGACGATGGCCAGCGGCTCGTCGGCGCGGGCCCGTCCGGTGCGCCGGGTGCGGCGTACGGAGCCGGCGGCCCCGGCGACCAGGGTGCCGAGGTGCGTGGCGAGCGCCTCGGGCGAGGGGTGGTCGAAGACGAGGGTGGCGGGCAGGCGCTGCCCCGTCTCGGCGGACAGGGAGTTGCGCAGTTCGATCGCGGCGAGCGAGTCGAAGCCGAGGTCCTTGAAGGCCCGGTCGGTCTCCACGGTGTCCGGTCCGGCGTGTCCGAGGACGGCGGCCACGTGGGAGCGGACGCTGTGCAGCAGGGCCTCGGCCCGCTCCGCCTCTCCGAGGGAGGCCATGCGTTCGGCGAAACCGGACCCGGTGTCCCCGGTGGCGGCCTCCCGGCGGACCGGACGCCCTGCCAGGGTCCGTAGGACGGGGGCGAGTTCGCCGCCCTGGGCGCGCAGCGCGGACAGGTCGAGGCGTACGGGGGCGACCGCGGGGCGGCCGGTGCCCAGGGCCCGGTCGAACAGGGCGATGCCCTCCTCGGCGGACAGCGGGACCATGCCGCCGCGGGACATGCGGGCCAGATCGGCCTCGTCCAGTGCGCCGGTCATGCCGCCAACCGGGGCCCAGGGCCCCCAGGCCAGGGCGAGGGCGGGTGAACCGTTCGCGCCGCGGTGGACGGCGAGCGCGTCGAGGAAGGCGTTGGCGGCGGCGTAGTTGCCCTGTCCCGGCGCGCCGACGGTTCCGGCGACGGAGGAGAACAGCACGAACGCCGCCAGGTCGTGATCGCGGGTCAGTTCGTGCAGGTGGAGGGCGCCGAGTGCCTTGGGGGCGAGGACGGCGTCGAGGCGCTCGGGCGTCAGGGAGGCCACCACGCCGTCGTCGAGGACACCCGCGGCGTGGACGACCGCGGTGAGCGGACGGTCCTGGCCGAGGCCGTCGAGCAGGGCGGAGAGCGCTTCGCGGTCGGCGACGTCGCAGGCGTGCACGGAGGCGCTCGCGCCGAGTGCGGCGAGTTCGGCGACCAGGCCGTCGGCCCGTCCGCCGCGGCTGACCAGGGCGAGGTGGCGCACGCCGTGGGCGGTGACCAGATGCCGGGCGAGCACGGGTCCGAGTCCACCGGTGGCGCCGGTCAGCAGCACGGTGCCCTCGGGGTCGAGGACCGGGGCCGCCGCGCCTTCGAGGGGCTCGGCGCGCACCAGCCGGGCCGCTCGGGCGGTGCCGGAGCGGACGGCGACCTGCGGTTCGCCGGTGGCGAGGACCCCGGGCAGCAGGGCGGCGGGGTCGGCGCCGGGTTCGAGGTCGAGCAGGACGCACCGGCCGGGGTTCTCCGACTGCGCGGAGCGCGCGAGGCCCCACACCGCCGCACCGGCCAGGTCGGGCACGTCCTCACCCGCGGTGGAGACGGCGCCCCGGGTGACGAGGGCCAGCGGCCGGGCGTCGTCGTCCTGGAGGGCGGCGAGCGCGGTGTGCAGCGCTGCGCGTACCGTCCCGGCGTCCGATCCGGCCGGGATCTCCAGCAGGCGGTGGTCGGCGTCGGGTGCGTCGGGGTCGAGCGGCAGCGGCTGCCAGTCGAGGACGAACAGGGCCTCGCCGACGGTGTCCTGCTCGCCGCGCAGCCGCGTCAGCGGTCGGGAGGCCAGGGAGTCGACGGTGGCGACGGGAGCGCCGGTGGCGTCGGCCAGGTCGACGGCGAAGGTGTGGTCGCCGGCGGGTGTCATGCGGGCCCGCAGGACCGAGGCGCCCACGGCGTGCAGGGTGACGCCGGCGAACATGAAGGGCAGCCGGGCGGTGTCGTCACCGGAGCCGTCGCCGAGCAGGGCAAGGGAGTGCAGGGCGGCGTCGAAGGCCGCGGGGTGGAGGCCGAAGCGGGGGGCGTCCGCCGCCGGCCGCTCCGGAAGGCGCACCTCTGCGTAGACGGTGTCGCCGTCGCGCCAGGCGGCGGTCAGGGCGCGGAAGGCGGGCCCGTAGTCCAGTCCCGCGGCCGCGTGCCGCTCGTAGAGGCCGGTGAGGTCCAGTTCCTCGGCGTCCTGCGGCGGCCATACGTCCAGCCGGGCGCCGGGGGGCGCGGTGCCGTCGGCGAGCAGACCTGAGGCGTGCAGGGTCCAGGGCTCGTCGGCGGGCGGGTTCTCGGCGCGCGCGTAGATCTGGACCGTGCGGGCCCCGGCCGGGTCGGGCGTACCGACGGCGACCTGGACCCGGACGCCGTCGGCGGGGGGCAGCACCAGCGGTATCTCCAGGGCCAGTTCCTCCAGCCGGCCGCAGCCGACCTGGTCGCCGGCGCGGACCGCGAGTTCCACCATCGCGGTGCCGGGGACCACCACGGAACCGCCGACGACGTGGTCGGCGAGCCAGGGATGGGTCCGCACCGACAGCCGGCCGGTCAGGACGGCGCCGTCGGAGCCGGCGAGCACGGTGGCGGCGCCGAGCAGCGGGTGGTCGGCGGAGTCCAGTCCCACGGAGCCGACGTCGCCGGCCGGGGCCGCCGTCTCGGGCCAGAACCGTTCGCGCTGGAAGGCCGTGGTGGGCAGGTCGACGGTGCGGGCCCCGGCGAACAGCTCCTCCCAGCGCGGGCCGGCGCCACCGGCGTGCAGCTGGGCGAGGGCCGTGAGCAGGGTCTCGGTCTCGTCCCGGCCGCGGCGGGTGGCGGCGGCCAGGACGGTGTCGCCCGCGTCGTCGTCGGTGGCCAGGCACTCGCGGGCCATGGCGGTCAGTACGGCGTCGGGGCCGATCTCCAGGAAGCGGGTGACGCCCTCTGCGGCGAGGGTGCGTATCCCGTCGTGGAACCGGACGGCCTCGCGCACGTGCCGTACCCAGTAGTCGGGGGTGCCGATGTCCTGGGTGGCGAGCCGGCCGGTCACGTTGGACACCACCGGGACGGTCGCCCGGTGGAAGGTCAGGGACGACACCACGGACCGGAACCCGTCCAGCATGGGTTCCATCAGCGGCGAGTGGAAGGCGTGCGACACCTTCAGCCGGCGGCTCTTCTCGAAGTGCGCGGCGACCGCCTCGGCCTCGTCGGCGTCGCCGGAGATCACGACGGAGTCCGGCCCGTTGACGGCGGCCAGGCCGACCCGGCCGGTGAGCAGGGGGCGTACGGCCTCCTCGGTGGCGCGCAGGGCGATCATGGCGCCGCCCTCGGGGAGTTCCTGCATGAGGTGGCCGCGGGCGACCACCAGCGTGACGGCGTCAGCCAGGTCCAGTACGCCCGCGACGTGGGCGGCGGCGATCTCGCCGACGGAGTGGCCCGCGAGGTGGTCGGGGGTGAGGCCCCACGACTCCACCAGCCGGTACAGGGCGACCTCGAAGGCGAACAGGGCGATCTGGGTGCGGGCCGTGCGGTTCAGCGGCTCGGGGTCGTCGCCGAGGACCAGCTCGCGCAGTTCGCCGTCGCCGGACAGCTCACAGATCTCGTCGAACGCGCGGGCGAAGACGGGGAACCGGGCGTGCAGTTCGCGGCCCATGCCGGGCCGCTGGGAGCCCTGTCCGGTGAACAGGAAGGCGGTCTGGCCCTTGCGGACGCGGCCGAGCGCGGTTGCACGGCCGCCTTCCGCGAGACGGGTCACGGCGTCGAGCAGCGCGTCCCGGTCGGCGCCGAGGACCACGGCCCGGTACGGGTGGGCGGTGCGGGTGACGGCCAGCGAGTACGCCACGTCCACGGGGTGGGCCTCGGTGACGGCGGCGGCCAGGAGGGCCGCCTGCTCGCGCAGGGCCCGCTCGCTGCGGCCGGAGAGCACCCACGGCACCAGTGGCGGCGCGGTGCGCGGCGCGGGTTCCGCGGCGGGCTCGTCGGAGGATTCTTCGGCGGGGGCCTCCTCCAGGATGGTGTGGGCGTTGGTGCCACTGGCACCGAAGGAGGAGACCGCGGCCCGCCGCGGACGCCCCGGGTCGGTCCAGGGGCGGTTGGCGGTGAGCAGGCGGACGTTGCCCTGGCTCCAGTCGACCTTGCCGGACGGCTCCTCGGCGTGCAGGCTCCGCGGCAGCACGCCGTGCCGCATCGCCATGACGACCTTGATGATTCCGGCGACTCCGGCGGCGGCCTGGGTGTGGCCGATGTTGGACTTCACCGAGCCCAGCCACAGCGGTGCGTCCTCGGGCCGGTCCTGCCCGTAGGTGGCGAGCAGGGCCTGCGCCTCGATGGGGTCGCCGAGCGTGGTGCCGGTGCCGTGCGCCTCGACCAGGTCGACGTCGGCCGGGGTGAGCTGCGCGCCGGCCAGCGCGGCACGCACGACGCGCTGCTGGGAGGGGCCGTTGGGGGCGGTCAGGCCGTTGGAGGCACCGTCCTGGTTGACGGCGGAGCCCCGCACGACGGCGAGCACCTTGTGGCCGTTGCGGCGGGCGTCGCTCAGCCGCTCCAGGAGCAGCATGCCGGCGCCCTCGCCCCAGCCGGTGCCGTCGGCCGAGTCCGCGAAGGACTTGCAGCGGCCGTCCGGGGCGAGACCCCGCTGGCGGCTGAAGGCGACGAAGGAGTTGGGGGTGGACATGACCGTGGCGCCGCCCGCCAGGGCGAGGGTGCACTCCTTCGCCCGCAGCGCCTGTACGGCCAGGTGGACCGCCACGAGCGCCGACGAGCAGGCGGTGTCGATGGTGACGGCCGGGCCCTCGAGCCCCAGGGTGTAGGAGATCCGGCCGGAGATCACGGCGGCAAGGGCGCCGGTGCCGAGCGCCGCCTCGGAGTCCTGCGGCATCCGCGCCAGCAGGTCCCGGTAGTCCTGGCCGTTGGTCCCGGCGAACACGCCGACCCGGGCGCCGTGCACCGAGTCGGGAGCGATGCGGGCGCGTTCCAGCGCCTCCCACGACACCTCCAGCAGCAGGCGCTGCTGGGGGTCCATCGTGACGGCCTCCCGCGGGCTGATGCCGAAGAAGTCCGGCTCGAACCCCGCGGCGTCGCGCAGGAAACCGCCGCGCGTGGAGTACGTCTTCCCCGTGGCGTCCGGGTCCGGGTCGTACAGCGCGTCGACGTCCCAGCCGCGGTCCCCGGGGAAGTCCCCGACGGCGTCGGTGCCCTCGTGGACCAGCTGCCAGAACTCCTCGGGGGTGGTGACCCCTCCGGGGAAGCGGCAGCTCATTCCGACGATGGCGATGGGTTCCCGGTCCTGGGTCTCCACCTCACGCAGCCGCTGACGGGTCTGGTGCAGATCGGCGGAGACCCGCTTGAGGTAGGAGAGCAGCTTTTCGTCGTTGGTCATCGGGTGTCGCCACTCCTGTGCGAAGAGGTGGGCTGCGGGTGGGCCGGGGTGTCGTGGGAGTGCCGGGTCACGCCGAGCCGAGTTCTTTGTCGATGAACGCGAAGACGTCGTCGGCGGAGGCCTCTTCCAGCCGGCCGGTGACGGCTGCCGCATCCTGGCCGAGGGTCTTGTCCAGGTCCTTGAGCAGGTTCTGCAGCCGGGTGGTGACCCTGCTCTGCTCCAGGTCCTCGGCGGTGAGGTCGCCGAGCCGGGCGGCGACCCGTTCGAGCTCGGCGACCACGGAGTCCACGGAGGTGTCCGCGCCGGCGAGTTCGGTGCCCAGGTACTTGGCGAGGGCGGCGGGGGTGGCGTAGTCGAAGATGAGCGTGGCCGGCAGCGGCACCCCGGCGGCGCCACTGATCCGGTTGCGCAGGTCGACCGAGGTCAGCGAGTCGAAACCGAGGTCGCGGAACGCGGTGGTGGGTTCGACGGCGCCGGCGTCGCCGTATCCGAGGACGGTGGCCGCCTGGCCGCAGACCAGGTCGCTCAGGGCGCGCTCGCGTTCCCCTCCGGTGAGTCCCGCGAGCTTCTCCGCGAATCCGTCGGCCGCGTCGGCGCCGCCAGGGCCGCCCGTGGTGCGCCGGGCCTCGGGCAGTGCGGACAGCAGCGGGCTGGGGCGGGTCGAGGTGAACGCGGGGGCGAACACCGACCAGTCGACGTCGGCGACGGTGACGGTGGTGTCGCCGCCGTCCAGGGCGCGGCCCAGCGCGGTGAGGGCGGTGTCCGGGTCGAGCAGGGACATGCCCATCGCCCGGGCCGAGGCGCGCACGGCGCCGTGCGCCGCCATGCCGTCGCCGCCCCAGGGGCCCCAGGCCACGGAGGTGGCAGGCAGTCCCGCCGCGTGACGGTGCTCGGCCAGGGCGTCCAGGTAGGCGTTGGCGGCGGCGTAGTTGGCCTGGCCGGCGCCGCCGACGGTGGCGGTCAGGGAGGAGAACAGCACGAACGCCGACAGGTCGAGCCCGGCGGTCAGTTCGTGCAGGTGGAGGGCGGCGTCCGCCTTGGGGCCGAGGACACGGGCGAACCGGTCGGCGTCCAGGGCGTCCAGGACGCCGTCGTCGAGGGCGCCGGCCAGGTGCACGACCGCCGTCAGGGGGTGCTGCGCCGGTACGGAGTCCAGCAGGCCGGCCAGTGCGGACCGGTCGGCCACGTCGCAGGCGGTCAGGGTGACACCCGTACCGGTGGCGGTGAGTTCACGGACCAGGTCGGCGGCGCCGGGTGCGTCGGGGCCGCGGCGGGAGGTGAGCAGCAGGTGCTCGGCGCCCTCGGCCGCGAGGCGGCGGGCGACGACCGCGCCGACCGCGCCGGTCGCGCCGGTGACCAGTACGGTGCCGGACGGCTTCCAGGGTGCGCCCGCGCGGGCCGGGGCGTGCTCCAGCCGGCGTCCGTGGGCGCCGGATTCTCGGATCACGACCTGGTCCTCGCCGCCGGCGTCTCCGAGCAGCGCTGCCAGGCGGGCCACGGTCCGCGGACCGGCCTCGGCGGGCAGGTCGACGAGGCCGCCCCACCGGTCGGGGTGCTCCAGGGCGGCGACCCGGCCGAGGCCCCACAGTGCGGCCTGGGCGAAGCCGGTGACGCTGGCGCCGGATCCGTGGGCGACGGCGTCCCGGGTGGCGCACCACAGCGGGGCGCCGGCACCGGTGTCACCGAGTGCCTGGACGAGTGCGGCGAGGGCGGCCGGCGGCGTCGCCGGTGCGGGCAGGTACAGGATGCCGTCGGCCGAGGTCCGGCCGGTGAGGGCGTCGGCCAGTGCGGCGCGGTCGGCGGCATCCGGCACGGTGAGGACGTCGACGTGCAGCCCGTTGCCTGCCAGGCCTTCCGTCACCGCGCGGGTCCACGGGTCCTCGGCGGTGGACGCGGGTACGACGGCCAGCCAGACCCCGCCGAGCGCCGGGGTGGCGGGAGGCGCCAGCGGTGCCCAGGTGACGCGGTGGCGGAGTCCGTCCGCCTCGGCGTGTGCCTGCCGGCGGCCGTGCCAGGTGGCGAGTGCGGGCACGACGGCGGCGACGGAGCTCTCGTCGTCGAGACCGAGGGTGGCGGCGACGGCACTCACGTCCTGTTCGCGCACCAGGTCCCAGAACGGGTCGCCGGCGTCGCCGCCGGAGCCGGCCCGGCGCTCGGCCTGCAGGATGGGGGCGTCCTCCCAGTGCCGGTCCCGGCGGAACGGGTAGGTGGGCAGGTCGACGGTGCGGCCGCCGGTGAAGACCGTCCGCCAGTCGGGGCCGGTGCCGGTGAGGTGGAGGCGGCAGAGGGCGTCGACCAGGGCGGTGTCCTCGGCACGGTCGCGCCGCTGGGTGCCGATCGCGTCGGGGACCGCGTCCTGCGCCATCGTGGTGAGCACCGAGTCCGGGCCGATCTCCAGGAAACGGGTGGCGCCCTCGGCGGCGAGCGTGGTGGCACCGTCGTGGAATCGCACGGCCTCGCGGACGTGCCGTACCCAGTAGTCGGGGTCGGTCAGGTCGTCGGCGATCCGGCCGGTGACGTTGGAGACGACCGGGAGCGCGGGTTCGTGGAAGGTGAGGCCGGCCAGTACCTCGCGGAAGGGCTCGAGCATGGGGTCCATGCGGTGCGAGTGGAAGGCGTGCGACACCTTCAGCCGCGTGCTCTTCTCGGCGTGGGCGGCGACGGCGAGGACGGCCTCCTCGTCACCGGAGACCACGACGGAGCGTGCGCCGTTGACGGCGGCGATGTCGACACCGTCGGTGAGGAGCGCGACGACCTCGGCCTCGGTGGCGCGCAGGGACACCATCGCGCCGCCGGCCGGCAGGTCCTGCATGAGGCGGCCCCGGGCGGCGACCAGGGTGACCGCGTCCTTCAGGTCCAGCACTCCGGCGACGTGGGCGGCGACGATCTCGCCGATGGAGTGTCCGGCGAGCAGGTCGGGGCGGACGCCCCAGTGCTCCAGCAGCCGGTGGAGGGCCGTCTCGAAGGTGAACAGCGCCGCCTGGGTGTACACGGTGCGGTGCAGCGGCGAGTCGGCGTCCTCGTCGAACATGACGTCGCGCAGCGGCCGGTCGAGGTGCTCGTCGAAGGCCGCGCAGATCTCGTCGAAGGCCGCGGCGAACACGGGGAAGGCGGCGTGCAGGGTGCGGCCCATGCCGGGGCGCTGCGAGCCCTGCCCGGAGAACAGCACGGCGAGGCGGCCGGGTTCGGGGGCCACGACGGGCGCCCGGGTGCCGTCGGCGACCTCACGCAGGGCGGCCAGCAGTTCGTCACGGTCACGTCCGGTGACGGCGGCACGGTGGGTGAACAGCGAGCGGGTGGTGGCCAGCGAGTGGCCGACGTCGTACGGGTCGAGGTCTCCGGCGGCCGTCAGCAGCTGTTGCGCCTGCCGCCGCACGGCGTCGGCGCCCTTGCCGGAGAGCAGCCACGGCACGACGGGCAGCTCGGTACGGTGCGGGGCGCTCCCCTGGGTCTCGGCGGGCGGGGCCTCTTCCAGGACGGTGTGCGCGTTCGTGCCGGAGATACCGAAGGACGAGATGCCGGCGCGGCGCGGGCGGCCGTCGCCGCCCCAGGGGCGGGGCTCGGTGAGCAGTTCGACGTCGCCCGCGCTCCAGTCGACGGCGGTGCTGGGCGTGCCGACGTGCAGGGTCCTGGGGAGGGTGCCGTGGCGCATCGCCATGACCATCTTGATGACGGCGCCGACTCCGGCGGCGGCCTGGGCGTGGCCCATGTTGGACTTGATGGAGCCCAGCCACAGCGGCAGGCCCTCGGGGCGGTCCTGTCCGTAGGCGGCGATGACGGCCTGGGCCTCGATGGGGTCGCCGAGCGTGGTGCCGGTGCCGTGGGCCTCCACCGCGTCGATGTGGTGCGGGGCCAGCTGGGCGTCGGCGAGCGCCTGCTGGATGACACGGATCTGGGCAGGTCCGCTGGGCGCGGTCAGCCCGTTGGAGGCACCGTCCTGGTTGACGGCGCTGCCCCGGACGACGGCGAGCACCTTGTGGCCGTTGCGGCGGGCGTCGGACAGCCGCTCGACGAGGAGCATTCCCGCGCCCTCGGCCCAGGCCGCTCCGGCGGCGTCGTCGGAGAAGGAGTGGCAGCGGCCGTCGGGTGACAGGGCGCGGCGCTCGCTGAACTCGACGAACATCTCCGGGCTGGCCATGAGGGCGGCGCCGCCCGCCAGCGCGAGGGAGCACTCCCCCTTGCGCAGCGACTGGATCGCCGAATGGAGGGCGACCAGGGAGGAGGAGCAGGCGGTGTCCATGGTGACCGCCGGGCCCTCGAGTCCGAGGGTGTACGCGATCCGGCCGGAGACGATGCTGCCGGAGATGGTGCCGCCGAGGTAGTCGTGGTGCATCAGGCCGACGAAGACACCGGTCTGCGTGCCCTTCACGGCCGTGGGGTCGATGCCGGCCCGCTCGAAGGCCTCCCAGGTGACCTCCAGCAGCATGCGCTGCTGGGGGTCCGTGCCGGGCGCGTCCTTGGGGCTGATGCCGAAGAAGGCGGGGTCGCACTCGGCGGCGTCGTGGAGGAACCCGCCGTGGCGCACGTAGGTCTTGCCGGGGGCCCCGGGCTCGGGGTCGTAGAGGGCGTCGACGTCCCAGCCGCGGTCGGTGGGGAAGTCGGAGACGACGTCGATGCCTTCGTCGACGATGCGCCACAGGTCCTCGGGGGTGCGTATCCCCCCGGGGTAGCGGCAGCCCATACCGATGATGGCGACGGGCTCGTGGTCCTGCTCCTCCAGCTCCCTCACGCGGCGCCGGCTGCGCTCCAGCTCGGTCGTGGCCCGCTTCAGGTAGTCGCGGAGCTTGTCGGCCGTTGCCGGGTCTTCCATCACAGGGCTCCCAGTTCGTTGTCGATCGTCGCGAAGAGTTCCGCGTCGCTGGCCTCACCGAAGTCCTGCGCCGGTGCGGGCGCGGCGTCCCCGCCGCGGGCGTCCTGCCAGCCGCGGAGGAGGGCTTCGAGGCGTGCGGTGACGCGGGTGTGGCTGCCGTCCTCGTCGGGCAGGCCGAGCAGCACGGCCTCGAGCCGGTCCACGTCGGCCAGGGCGGTCCGGGCGAGGTCGGCGGGCCCCGGTACCAGTTCGGTCTTGAGGTGGGCGGCGAGTGTGCGGGGCGAGGGCTGGTCGAAGACCAGCGTCGCGGGAAGGGCGAGGCCGGTGGCGCCCGCGAGGAGGTTGCGCAGTTCGACGGCGGCGAGCGAGTCGAAGCCCATCTCCTGGAAGGCGCGTCCGGGGTCCACCGACCGCGGTGAGGGGTGCCCGAGCACGCCGGCGACATGGGTGCGGACCAGGTCGAGCAGGGCGCGGTCGCGTTCGGTGTCGGGCAGGCCGGCGAGCCGCTCGCGCCAGGTGGCGGACGAGGTGCCCTCGGCGGTCCCGTCCCCGGCCTTGCGGGCCGCGGGGCGGACGAGTCCGCGCAGCAGCGCGGGTACGCCGTCGGGCCGGGCCCGGACGGCGGCGCCGTCCAGTCGGACGGGGACCACGAGTGCGTCCTCCGCGCCGAGTGCGGCGTCGAACATGCGCAGCCCCTGGGCGGGGGCCAGGGGCGGCAGGCCGAGACGGCGCAGCCGCTCCAGGTCGGCGGCGTCCATGCCGGCGCTCATGCCGCCGTCCGACGCCCACAGGCCGTAGGCCAGGGAGACGGCGGGCAGTCCGAGCGAGCGGCGGTGGGCGGCGAGACCGTCGAGGAAGGTGTTGGCCGCCGCGTAGTTGGCCTGGCCGCCGCCGACGAGCAGGCCGGCGGTGGAGGACAGCAGGACGAACGCCGACAGGTCCGACTCGCGGGTCAGGTCGTGCAGGTGCCAGGCGGCGTCCACCTTGGGCCTCAGGACCCGCTCGACCCGGTCCGCGTCGAGGGTGGCCAGGACGCCGTTGTCGACGACGCCCGCGGCGTGCACCACGGCGCGGACCGGGTGCCGTCCGAGCAGCTCGGCCAGGTCGGCGCGGTCGGCGACGTCGCAGCGGGCGAGGGTGACCTCGGCGCCGAGCGCGGCGAGTTCGGCCCGGAGGTCGGCCGCGCCGGGGGCGTCCGGGCCCCGCCTGCCGGCCAGCAGCAGGCTTCGTACGCCGTGCTCGGTGACCAGGTGACGGGCGATCAGGGCACCCAGGCCGCCGGTGCCGCCGGTGACGAGGACCGTGCCCTCGGGGTCCCAGACGTGGGGGCCGCCGGGCTTGGCGCGTGCCAGGCGTGGCACGCGTACCTCGCCGTCGCGGACCGCGGTCTCCGGCTCGTCGGATGCCAGCGCCGTGGCGAGGGCGGTGTCCGGGGCGGCGCTGCCGTCGGTGCCGATCAGCAGGAAGCGGCCGGGGTTCTCGGCCGCCGCGGCGCGTACCAGGCCGAACAGCGGGGTGTGCGTGAGGTGGTCGCCACGCAGGAGCACGGCGAGCCGACGGCCGGTGAAGCGTTCGTCGTCGAGCCAGAGCCGCAGGGTGTCAAGGGTGTTGCCCACCAGGTCACGTGCCCGCTCCGGCAGGCCGGCGCCGGTGTCGGGGTCGGCGGGTACGGCCAGGACGACCGTGCCGGGCACGTCGCCCGCGTCCGCCAGTGCGGCGAGGTCGCGGTACCGGGGTGCGTCGAGGCCGGCGTCGGCGCCGCACACGGCCAGGCCGGACAGGTCCGTCCGCGCCGCGCCGGGGGCCGGGACGAGGTCGACCCGGTACAGCGGGTCGTCGGCGTCCGCGGTGAGCTGCTCGGCCGTGACGGGGCGGGCCACGAGGCCGCGCACGGTCGCGACGGGCGCGCCGTCGCCGTCGGCCAGGTCGAGGCGTACCGCGTCGTTGCCCTCGGGGGACAGGCGCAGGCGCAGGCGGTCGGTGCCGGCCCGGTGCAGGGTGATGCCGCTCCAGGCGAACGGCAGCACGGCCTGTCCGCCGGGCAGGTCCAGCAGGTTGACGTGCAGGGCGGCGTCCAGCAGGGCCGGGTGGAGGCCGAAGGCGCCGGCGGTGGTGCGTGCTCCGTCGGGCAGGGCGGCCTCGGCGTACAGTTCCTCGCCCCGGCGCCACATGGCGCGCAGGCCCTGGAACACCTCGCCGTAGCCGTATCCGGTGCGGGCCAGCCGGTCGTAGAGCCCTTCCAGGTCCACGGGTTCGGCACCGGCGGGCGGCCAGGCGGCCGCGTCGGCGGGCGGTTCGCCGTCGGAGGGCGCGGCGGTCAGGACGCCACCGGCGTTGCGGGTCCACGGGGTGTCGGGGGTGTCGGTGCGGCGTGACCAGACGGTCAGTTCACGGCGTCCGTCGCGTTCCGCGTCGACGGCGACCTGTACGGCCACGGAGCCTTGTTCGGGCAGGGTGAGGGGGGCGTGCAGGGTGAGTTCCCCGACGGTGTCGCAGTTCGTCTGTGCCGCGGCCCGCAGAGCCATCTCGACGAAGGCGGTGCCGGGCAGCAGGACGGTGCCGTGGACGGCGTGGTCACCGAGCCAGGGGTGGGAGGACAGCGACAGCCGTCCCGTGAGGACCGCGCCCTGGGTGTCGGGCAGTTCGGTGGCGGCGGTGAGCAGCGGATGGCCGGTGGTCTGCTGTCCGAGCCCGTCGGCGTCGCCGGTGCCGCCCGCGGCGGCCTCGAGCCAGAGGCGGGTCCGCCGGAAGGCGTAGGTGGGCAGGTCGGTGCTCCGGGCGTGGTGCGGGGAGTGGAAGGCCTCCCAGTCCACGGTCCCCCCGGCGGCGTGCAGCCGGGCCACGGAGGTGACGAGGTCGTGCGGCTCGTCGCCGTCACGGCGCATGACGGGCAGGCACACGCTGTCCGGGGGCAGGCATTCGGCGGCCATCGCGGTGAGCGCGGCGTCCGGGCCGACCTCGAGGAACGCCCGTACGCCCAGGTCGTGCAGAGTGTCGAGGGCGGGGGCGAACCGGACGGGGCGGCGGACGTGGTCCACCCAGTGGCCGGGGGTGGTGAGCTCGCCGGGACCGGCGAGGACGCCGGTGAGGGTCGAGACCACCGGGATCCGCGGCTCGTGGTACTCGCACCGCGCCGCCACCTCGGCGAAGGCTTCCAGCATCGGGTCCATCAGTGGCGAGTGGAAGGCGTGGGAGACCTTGAGCCGCTTGCCGCGCTCGAAGCGGGCGGCGAGTGCGTCGACGGCCTCCTCCGTCCCCGACACCACCACGGAGCGGGGGCCGTTGACGGCGGCGAGGCCGACCAGCTCGTCGAGGTGAGGGGTGACCTCCTCCTCGGTCGCCCGCAGCGCGGCCATGGCGCCACCGGCCGGGAGCGCCGCCATCAGGCCGCCGCGGGCGAGGACGAGGGAGACCGCGTCCGGCAGGGAGAGCACTCCGGCGACGTGGGCGGCGGCCAGTTCGCCGACGGAGTGGCCGGCCAGGTAGTCCGGCACCACGCCCCACGACTCCAGCAGCCGGTACAGGGCCACCTCGGTGGCGAAGATCGCGATCTGTGCGTGGTCGGTGCGGGTCAGCAGCGCGGGTTCGCCGTCGATCACCTCGGCGAGCGGACGCTCCAGATGAGGGTCGGCGAGTGCGCACACCGCGTCGAACGCCTCGGCGTAGACCGGGTAGGCGCGGCGCAGGCCGCGGCCCATGCCGGGCCGCTGGGCGCCCTGCCCGGTGAACAGGTAGGCCGTTCGGCCGCCGACCGGGGTGAGCGGGGTCGCGGCGCCCAGGGAGTCCAGCAGCGCGCCGGTGTCACTGCCGACGGCGACGGCGCGGTACTCGAAGTGGGTTCGGGTGGTGGCCAGTGAGAGCGCGACGTCCGCCGGAGCGGTGTCCTCGCGTCCGGTGAGGTGCTCGCGCAGGCGGGCTGTCTGGCCGGCGAGGGCCTCGGGGCTGCGGCCGGTGACGATCCAGGGCACGGGTGTGGCCGCACGCGGATCCGCCGGCGGGAGGGCCGGTGCCGCCTCCGTGCCGTGGGCGGCCTCCTCTTCGAGGGGGGCCTGCTCCAGCACCACGTGGGCGTTGGTGCCGCTGATGCCGAAGGAGGAGACGGCGGCGCGGCGCGGGGCCCCCGTGTCGGGCCAGGGGCTTCGCTCCAGGGCGAGTTCGACGGCTCCCGCGTCCCAGTCGACCTGGTCCGTGGGGGTGTCGACGTGGAGAGTGGGCGGCACCTCTCCGTGGCGCATGGCCATGACCATCTTGACGACCCCGGCGACACCCGCGGCGGCCTGGGTGTGACCGAGGTTGGACTTGACGGAGCCCAGCAGCAGCGGTCGGTCGGCGGGGTGTTCACGGCCGTACGTCGCCAACAGCGCCTGTGCTTCGATCGGGTCCCCGAGCGAGGTCCCGGTGCCGTGCGCCTCCACCACGTCGACGTCGGCGGCGGTGAGGCCGGCGCCGGCCAGCGCCTGGCGGATGACCCGCTGCTGGGAGGGGCCGTTGGGCGCGGTCAGCCGGCTGCTGGCGCCGTCGGAGTTGACGGCGGTACCACGCACCACTGCGAGCACGGGGTGGCCGTTGCGCCGCGCGTCGGCGAGGCGTTCCACGAGCAGCATGCCGGCGCCCTCGCCCCAGCCGGTGCCGTCGGCGGCGGTGGAGAAGGCCTTGCAGCGGCCGTCGGGGGCGAGCCCGCGCTGTCTGCTGAAGTCGACGAACGTCTCCGGGGTGGACATCACGGTGACACCGCCCGCCAGCGCGAGGGAGCACTCGCCGGCCTGCAGCGCGCGCACCGCCCAGTGCAGGGCGACCAACGAGGAGGAGCAGGCGGTGTCGACGGTGACGACCGGCCCCTCCAGGCCGAAGGTGTAGGCGATGCGCCCGGAGGCGATGCTCGCGGCGCTGCCGTTGGCGAGGTAGCCGTCGAGGTCGTCGGGGACGGTGTCGAGCCGGGTGGCGTAGTCGTTGTACATCACGCCGGCGAACACCCCGGTGCGGCTCCCGCGCAGGGAGGCCGGGACGATGCCGGCCCGCTCGAAGGCCTCGAAGGACGTCTCCAGCAGCAGGCGTTGCTGCGGGTCCATGGCAAGGGCCTCACGCGGGCTGATGCCGAAGAAGTCGTAGTCGAAGTCGGGGGCGTCGTACAGGAAGCCGCCGGTGCGTGCGTATGTCGTGCCGGGCCGGTCCGGGTCGGGGTCGTACAGGGCGTCGACGTCCCAGCCCCGGTCGCCGGGGAACTCCGACACGGCGTCGGTTCCCGTCGCCACCAGGTTCCACAGGTCCTCGGGCGAGGTGACACCGCCCGGGTAGCGGCAGCCGATGCCGACGATGGCCACCGGTCCGTGTGCGCGTTGTTCGTTCTCGCGCAGCCGGCGTCGTGCCTCCCGCAGGTCCGCGGTCGTCCGCCTGAGGTAGTCGAGCAGCTGCTCTTCGTTGTTCACCAGCGCGCCATCCGATCGGGATCGAAAGTGGGCCTCGGTCCTGCGGACTGTCTCCGGACGGGATCCCGGTCCGCTTCCCCCTCCGTCCACGGAGGCTAGGTAGGGGGCGGGTGCGGCTGATACCCCTACGGCCCCCAGGGGGCCACGAGCGGGCACACGGGTGGCCGTACGGTGTGCCCGAACGGGCAGCGCCGCGCGGGTACGTGCCCGGGTCGCACGTGCGGCGGCCCGCTTCTTTTCTTTACTTACCGGTAAATCAACTGACCGTGGAAAGTCGCCTCGGACCGGCATGGTGAGTGAGAAGTAACTTCCGGAAGGGCCTGGTTGACAACGTTGACAAGGCCCTATAACCTCGCTGTTTGTTTGATCGAGTAGCTATTTTTCCTCCCTCCGGAAAGACTTGCCGAACCGATCGAATCACGCCACAAATGACTGGCTTTCATTCTTAATGCGCTCACACCAGGAGCAGCCGCAGGAGGTTGCGCCGCAACATCGAGGGCTACCTCCTCAGCGCTGCGGTAACAGCACTCGAACAGAATAAATGCAGGTGAAACGGGGACTCGGACCGATCCCGTGCAACAGCACTTCACCCCAGACGGGCGCGAACCCACGGGCGTTAACTGGACACAGGGGGAACACCTTGCGCCTTTTAGACCGCTCCAAAGAATTACACATACTTAACGAAGCGTTTACCGAGAGCACCCGAAGTTCCGGCCGATTCGTGATAGTCACCGGTGGTCCCGGTTCCGGGAAGACCCAGCTTCTGCACGAATTCCTGGCCGCTCCGGGCCGATCGGGCGCGCGCATACTCCAGGGCACGGCGCACCCGGCCGAGCGTGACCGGCCGATGAGCCTGCTACGGCAATTACTGCGCAACGGCGAGGTGCTGCCCGTTCAGGCCGACCCCGCTCGACCGGCGGGCAGACAAACGGAGCCACTCCCCCGGAATGCAGAGCGCCGGGCCGACATGGAATTCGGCGATCCGGATGCCGCGACGACGGAGACACTGCTGCGGCTCGTGGACGGCGAACGCCCCCTGGTGGTGGCCGTCGACGACGCCCACCTCATGGACGAGGCCTCACTCGGCGCCGTCGTGCACCTGCTCGGCAGGAGCCGCTTCCGGCCCGTCCTCGTGGTGTGCACCACATCAGGCCATCCGGGCACAGGACACTCCGCCTCCCACGCCGAACTGATCCGCCGGCCGCACCGCCGGGCCCGTCTCGGCCCTCTGTCCGAGCATGGCGTCGGCGAACTGATCGCCGCCCAGTCGGCGGCCGCCCGGCCCGCAGGGGTGGGCCGCGCCTTCCACCGGGCCACGGCCGGCAACCCCTTGCTGGTCCACGCCCTGCTGGACGACAGCACCCGCTTCGCCCGCGACATGGACCGCCCCATCGCCAGCACCGCCTACCGCCAGGCGGTGCTGTCGGTCGTCCACCGCGGCGAACCCCGCCACATACGGGTGATCCGGACGCTCGCCGCCCTCGGCGCACCGGCTTCCACCGGCGTCCTCGGTGAGCTGGCCGACACCACGCCCGCCGGTGTCGAGGAGGCCGTCGAGGCCCTCAACTCCGTGGGACTGCTCGACGGTCACGTCTTCCGGCTGCCGGCCGCGGCGACCGCGGTGCTCGAGGACATGGACGCCACCGCACGCGCCACCCTGCACGCACGCATCGCCGACCTGCTGTACCGCAGCGGCGCACCGGTGGGAGACATGGCGCGGCACCTGCGCGCGGCCGACCGGGTGCCGCAACCGTGGGGCCCGGGCGTGCTCCGCGCCGCCGCCGAGCAGGCACTGGCAGCGGACGACGTGGAGCTGTGCAGCAGTTACCTGAACCTCATGCTGCGCGACTGCGCCGACCCGCAGGAGCGCAACGCCCTTTCGGCCGCCCTCGCCCGGGCGGAGTGGCGTGTCAACCCCGCGGCCGCGAGTGCCCATCTGGAGCCGCTGCGCCGGCCCGCGCTGGACGGCGAGCTGAGCATGCGCGACACCGCGACCGTCCTGCGGCACATGCTGTGGCAGGGCGACACCGAACTGGCCGCCGAGACCGTGGCCACGCTGGTGCCCGCGCACTTCCCCGGTGACGCGCAGATCCTGGCCGAGGTCGAGTTCGTACGACAGTGGTTCTACGGCGTCGCGCTGCCCGCGAGGAGCCCGCGGGGCGCCGGCGGCGACCCGCGCCGGCGGACTCCCGCCGACCGTTACGGCGGGCTTGCCGCGCAGGTGGCGGTCCTGGTCGGCGGTGTCGCGACGGACGACTCCGCCGCGGCCGTGGCCCAGGCGCTGCAGGGCCGCAGACTCGACCACCTGAACCTGGAACTGGTGGCGATGGCACTCCTCGCCATCGCCCACGCCGACCGGCCCGCGGTCGCCGCCGAAGCCTGCGACGCACTGCTGGAGTCCGCGGTCGAGCGCCGTGCGACCACGTGGCAGGCACTGCTCGGCAGCGTACGGGCGGAGATCGCGCTGCTCCGCGGAGACATGACGAACGCGGCCGAGGGCGCCGACCGGGCGCTGAGCAGCCTGCACGACGGAAGCTGGGGAGTCCTCGCCGGGCTCCCGCTGTCGACGGCGATCTTCGCCCACACCGCCATGGGCGCCTACGACGAGGCCGAGCGGGTGCTCAAACGGGAAGTCCCGGAGCCGATGTTCCGCACCGTCTTCGGCATCCAGTACCTGCGGGCCCGGGGGCACCACTACCTCGTCACCGACCGGCCGTTCGCCGCGCTCAACGACTTCGAGACGTGCAGCAGCCTGATGCGGCAGGGGAACTCCAGCCTGCAGAAGGGCATTCCCTGGCGGTCCGACCTGGCCCTGGCCAATCTGCGGATCGGCAAGGCCCGCACCGCCCGGGAGTGCGCCGAGGAGCAGCTGCGGCTGCCCGGCGGTCACAGTTCCCGGGCGCGGGCGATGGCGTTGCGGATGCTGGCCGCCACGAGCAAGCCGCACCGCCGGGCCCTGCTGCTGCGGGAGGCGATCGACCTGCTCAAGCTGTGCGGCGACCAGCACACCCTCTCCCAGGCCTATGCCGACCTGTCCGCGGCGCACTACGAGCTGGGCGAGTACGCCCGTGCCCGGCTGGTCGCCCGCCAGGCGGCCCGTGAGGCGGAGGCGTGCAGCGTCGACTCACCGGTCGACGCGCATCTGCTGGAGGATCCCGGTCAGTCCGAGGGCTCCGAGGCGGAGGGATCGGCCATCCTGAGCGACGCGGAGTGCCGGGTCGCGGGCCTCGCCGCGCTGGGGTACACCAACCGCGAGATCAGCGGCCGGCTGCACGTCACCATCAGCACGGTGGAGCAGCATCTCACCAGGGTCTACCGCAAGTTACACGTGGCCAGCCGGTCCGAGCTGCCGCCGAAGATGCTGGAGCACCGCATCCCGAAACTCTCCGACCGCTGGGCCACCAGCCACTCCTCGGCGGGTTGAGGCTCGGGCTCCGCCCGGCCCGCCGGGTCTTCACGACGACAGGCCCTCCGCACTCGCCCGGCCTGTGGTTCTCCCCCTGGAAATCGTCCGGGACGCAGAAACGGATCGGCCCGCTTCCACACGGTTCCTCGCGCCCCGTAAGGGGCTGGACGTGCGCGTGGGGCGGTGACCGGATGCCCCGGTCACCGCCCCACTGCGGTCTCGGGACCGTTGAGTACGCGTGCCGAGGTGTCGCGTGCCGAGGTGTCGCGTGCCCGGCGGCCGGGGCCGGTCCCGGTCACCGCGCCTTTCCGGTCACGGTGGTCCACCGCGGATCGATCCGGCCCAGCCGTGCGTCCTGCTCGTCGGCCAGTGGCCGCTTCAGGGGCAGGGGAGAAATCGGCAGCTGAACGTGAGGCCGGCGTCGTCCCCGTCGCCCTTGACGTGGTGGTCCCACGCGTCGCGGGTGTCCTCCGGTGTCCGGAGGAGGAAGAAGCTGGCCCGCCGTGGCTGACCGGTGTCGGGGTGGGGCTTGTCCTCCGTGGCGATCCGTCGGACGACCTTCGCCGTCAGCGGACCGGTCTCCTCGGCGAGCTCGCGAAGGACCGCTTCCTCCAGCTCCTCGCGCGATTCGACTCCTCCGGCGGGGACCTGGGTGCCGGCCTACGGCATACCGATGTGATCGAACAGCAGCACTCCGGGTACGGGGTGATTGCGGATCACATACGCGGTGACACGGATCCTGGGTCGGGTCGTCCCCGCATTCTCGGTCATCCGCGCCGTTCGAGGTCGCGAGGCAAGGGCAGCGGGTTGAGGACCACCCGGCGTCCTCCGTGCCGGCACCGCAACCGGGCCGAAGACCTGCCGGGGAGAGCAATCGCCGCGCGCAGAGCACGCGCGGCCACCGTCCTCGGCGGCGTCTCGCCCCAAGAGGCATCGAGGCCCCGGCTGAGAACCCACCGGCCGCCCGGCCGCTGCTCCACCTCGCAGCCGCCCCCCGGTCGGCCCTGTTCCCGCGCGGTGGGTGACTCGCCGTGCACGGGGCGGGTCACGCACCGGTGGGGACGGGGGCGGGTGGGCCCGGAGCGCGTGTACCGCGTCCCGGGCCCGCCCGTCCCGGCGTCCGGCGGTTCAGCCGAAGCTGCCAAGTTCGCCGTCGAGGATGCCGAAGAGCTCGTCGGCCGTGGCCGCCTCCAGCCCCTTCTCCCCGGTACCGCCGGCCTTTCCGGGGTCGGGCAGCTGCGCCGAGCCGTCCCAGCGGGCGGTGAGGGCCCTGAGCCGCGCGGCCACCCGGGCACGGCGTTCTTCGTCGAGCCCGTCGGAGCCGAGTACGTCGCCCAGCAGTGTCTCCAGCCGTACCACCTCGGCCTCGACGTCGACGAGTTCCTCGTCGGTCCCGGCCCCTCCCAGTTCCTCGAACAGGTGCTGGGCGAGCGCCTCGGAGGTCGGGTAGTCGAAGGTGAGGGTGGTGGACAGCCGCAGCCCCGTCTCGGCACTCAGGCGGTTACGCAGCTCCAGCGCGGCCAGCGAGTCCACGCCGAGGTCGCCCAGCGGACGTTCGGCGTCGACGGCACCCCCGGAGCCGTGTCCGAGGACGTCGGCCACGTGCCCGCACACCGTGTCGACCAGCAGCCGCCTGCCGTCCGCGGCGCCGAGCGCGGCCAGCCGCCGTGCCAGCGGCTCCGCCTCCTCCGGGGCGGCCTCCACCGCCCGGACGGCCCGGCGGGTCGGCGCAGACGCCGGTTCCAGGGCGCGGACCAGGGCCGGGGCGTCCTCGGTGACCTGGACGCGGATCGGCAGCAGCGACGGACCGTCGGTGGTCAGGGCCCGGTCGAAGAGGGTCAGAGCCCGGTCGGCGGGCAGCGGCAGGATGCCGTCGCGGGCCAGCCTGCGCATCTCGGCCTCGCCGAGGCCGGCCGCCATGCCGTCGCCGGTGTCCCACAGCCCCCAGCCCAGTGACAGGGCGGGCAGCCCCTCGGCCCGCCGCCGGGCGGCGAGCGCGTCGAGGAAGGCGTTGCCCGCCGCGTAGTTGGCCTGCCCCGCCGCTCCCAGGGTGCCGGCGGCGGAGGAGAAGAGGACGAAGGCGGCCAGGTCCAGGTCGCGGGTGAGTTCGTGCAGGTGCCAGGCGGCATCGGTCTTGGGCCGCATCACCGTCTCCGTACGCGTGGCGGTGAGATCGGTGATCAGACCGTCGTCCAGGACTCCGGCGGCGTGCACGACCGCGGTCAGCGGATGGGCTTCGGGAACGGACGCCAGCAGCTCGGCCAGCGCGACCCGGTCGGTGGTGTCGCAGGCGGCGACCGTGATCCGCGCGCCGGGGGCGACGGGCTCCTCCCACCCTTCCGCCTCCGGTGTCCGCCCGCCGCGGCCGGCCAGCAGCAGGTGCCGGACGCCGTGGTGCTCGGCCAGGTGCCGGGCGAGCAGACGGCCGAGGCTGCCGGTGCCGCCGGTGACGAGGACGGTGCCCTCGGGGTTCAGCGGGGCGGCCGGCACGGCCCGGGACTCGTCGATCCGGGTGAGGTCCGGCGTGTACACCGTGCCGGCGCGCAGGGCGATTTCGGGCGCGCCGGTCGCGATCGCGGCCGGCAGGACCGCGGCCGAGGCGTCGTCGCCGTCGGTGTCGGCCAGCACGAACCGGCCGGGGTGCTCGACGGCGGCTGACCTCACCATGCCCCAGATGACGGCCTGGGCCGGGTCCGGCGCCCCCTCGGCGGTGACGGCGACCGCGGACCGGGTGACGACGACCAGGGGGGTGCCGTCGGCCGGTTCGGCCAGGTGTTCCTGGAGCGCGGCGAGCGTGCGCACGGCGGTCCCGCGGGCGCGGGCCGGCAGGTCGCCGCCCGCGGGGTCGTCCAGGGTCACGGTCAGGATGCGTGGCTCGGCCGCCGCCCCGTCGGTGGTGACGTCCGCCTGTGTCCAGCGCAGGGCGAACAGGTCGCCGGAGGCGGGCGCGGCGGCGTTCAGCTGCTCGGCCGTCACCTGGCGGATGCGCAGTGACGCCGCCTCGGCGACCGGTGCGCCCGAGACGTCGTACAGACCGAGGGTCATGTGGTCGGTGCCGTGCGGGGTGAGCCGCAGCCTCAGGGCCGTGGCACCGGTGGCGTGCAGGGTGACGCCCTCCCAGGCGAAGGGCAGGGTCATGACGGTCGGGTCCTGGCCGTCGAGCAGGTCGATGGCGTGCAGCGCCGAGTCGAGGAGGGCCGGGTGCAGTCCGAAGCCGTCGGCCGCGTCGGCGTCGGGGAGGACCAGTTCGGCGCAGACCTCGTCGCCGAGCCGCCAGGCGGCGCGCAGGCAGCGGAACAGCGGGCCGTAGCCGTACCCCTGCTCGGCGAGGTGGTCGTAGAGGCCGCTCACCTCGACGGGGACGGCGCCCTCGGGCGGCCAGACGCCGAGGGGGGCGGGTTCCGGCGCGGCCGGCGGGGCGAGGACGCCGGTGGCGTGCCGGGTCCAGTCACCTGCGCTGCCCTCGGGCCTGGCGTGGACGGCCAGTTGCCTGCGGCCGTCGGCGTCGGGAGCCGCGGCGGTCACCTGGAGGTGCACGGAACCCCTCGGAGGAAGGACCAGCGGCCGTTCCAGGGTGATCTCCTCCACGTGCGGGCAGCCGGCGCGGTCACCGGCCTGGAGGGCGAGTTCCACGAAGGCGCTGCCGGGCACCAGGACGACTCCCGCGACGGAGTGGTCGGCCAGCCAGGGGTGGGTGGCCAGGGAGAGACGGCCGGTCAGCGCGACGGTGTCGGCGGCGGCCAGGGTGAGGGCGGCGCCGAGCATCGGGTGCCCGGCGGGCGACTGGCCGAGCCCGCCGGCGTCGGTGGCCGCCCCGGGCCCGTCGTCCAGCCACAGCCGCTGCCGCTGGAAGGCGTACGTCGGCAGGTCGACGCGCCGGGCGTCGGTGCCCTCGTGCATCCGCTGCCAGTCGGCGGTGAGGCCGCGTACGTGCGCGGTGGCGACGAGCGCCGCGAGGGTGACCTCCTCGGCGCGCTCGCGGCGCAGGGCCGGTACGAACGCCGATCGCTCGGGGTCGGCGAGCGCGTGCGGGCCCATGGCCGACAGGACGGCGTCGGGACCGAGTTCGAGGAAGGTGCGGACGCCGTCGTCCTCCAGGGCGCGTATCGCGTCCCCGAAGCGGACGGCCTCACGCACGTGGCGCACCCAGTACTCGGGCGAGCACAGGTCGTCCTCGGTGGCGTGCGTACCGGTGACCACGGGGATCGTGGGCGTGGCGTAGCGCAGTTCGCGGGCGGCCTTCTCGAACTCGGCCAGCATCGGGTCCATCAGGGGCGAGTGGAAGGCGTGGCTGACCCGCAGCCGCTTCGTACGGCGGTCCGCGAAGGCGGCGGCGACCGTGTCCACCGCCGCCCGCGTACCGGAGACCACGACCGCGCGCGGGCCGTTGACGGCGGCCAGGGACACGTCGGGGCCGAGGTGCGGCAGCACTTCGTCCTCGGTCGCGTCCACGGCGAGCATGGCGCCGCCCTCGGGCAGGGCCTGCATGAGGCGGCCGCGGGCGGTGACCAGCCGGGCCGCGTCGGCGAGGTCCCAGACACCGGCGACGTGGGCGGCGGTCAGTTCGCCGATGGAGTGGCCGGCCAGGCGGTCCGGTCGGATGCCGTAGGACTCCAGCAGGCGGTACAGGGCCGTCTCCACCGCGAACAGGGCACTCTGGGTGTAGAGCGTGTGATCGAGCGACTCGGCCGCGTCGGTGCCGGGTTCGGCCCACATGACCTCGCGCAGCGGTCGGTCCAGGTGGGTGTCCAGGGCCTCGCAGACCTCGTCGAGGGCCCGCCGGAAGGCCGGGTGGGTGTCGTACAGGCCGCGGCCCATGCCGGTCCGCTGGGCGCCCTGTCCGGTGAACAGGAAGGCGGTTCGGCCTGCGACGGGCCGGCCGCGCACGACGTGCTCGGTGGTGGCGCCGTCGGCCAGCGCGGTGAGTCCGGCCAGCAGTTCGTCCCGGTCGCGGGCGACGACCGCGCCCCGGTGGGTGAGGTCGGCGCGGCCCGTGGCCAGCGAGTGGACGAGGTCGGTGATCCGCTCGTCGGCGACCGCGCGCAGCCGGCCCGCCTGGGCGGCCAGCGCCTCGGGGGTGGCTCCGGAGACGACGACGGGCAGCAGGGGGGCCTGGATCTCCCCGTCGGACCGGGTGGTGGTGTCGTCGTCGGGCGCCTCCTCCAGGATCACATGCGCGTTCGTCCCGCTGATCCCGAACGACGACACCCCCGCACGACGAACCCGCTCACCCCGCACCCACTCCCGCTCCACATCCAACAACCGGACCCGCCCCGCACCCCAGTCCACCTTCCGCGACGGCTCCCCCACATGCAACGTCCGAGGCAACACTCCCTCCCCCAACGCCAACACCATCTTCATCACACCCGCCACACCCGCAGCCGCCTGCGTATGACCGATGTTCGACTTCACCGACCCCAACCACAACGGACGATCCACCGACCGCCCCTGACCGTACGCCGCCAACAACGCCTGCGCCTCGATCGGATCACCCAGCTCCGTCCCCGTACCGTGCGCCTCCACCACATCCACATCCGACGCCGACACACCCGCCGACACCAACGCCTGACGCAACACCCGCTGCTGCGACGGACCATTCGGCGCCGTCAACCCGTTCGACGCACCATCCTGATTAACCGCACTCCCCCGCACCACCGCCAACACCCGATGCCCCAACCGCCGCGCATCCGACAACCGCTCCAACACCAACACACCGGCGCCCTCGGACAGAGCCGTGCCGTCCGCCGCGTCGGCGAAGGACTTGACCCGGCCGTCCGAGGCGAGGTTGCGCTGCCTGCTGAAGTCGACGAACGTGTCGACGGTCGACATCACGGAGACGCCGCCGGCCATCGCCAGGCTGCACTCACCGCGCCGCAGCGCCTGCGCGGCCAGGTGGAGCGCCACCAGGGACGAGGAGCACGCGGTGTCCACGGTGAGGGCGGGGCCCTCAAGACCCAGCGCGTAGGCCACCCGGCCCGAGACGACGCTGGCGAGGCTTCCGTTGCCGAGGTAGTCGCGGACGGCCTCGGGGACGTCGCGCAGCCGGCTGCCGTAGTCGTGGTACATGACGCCGGCGAACACGCCGGTGCGGCTGCCGCGCACGCTGTGCGGATCGATGCCGGAGCGTTCCAGGGCCTCCCAGGAGGTCTCCAGCAGCAGCCGCTGCTGCGGGTCCATGGCGAGGGCCTCGCGGGGGCCGATACCGAAGAAGTCGTGGTCGAAGTCAGCTGCGTCGTGGAGGAATCCGCCCGAGCGGGTGCTGCAGTGGCCGGCCTTGCCGGGCTCCGGGTCGTACAGGGTGTCCAGGTCCCAGCCCCGGTCGTCCGGGAAGTCACCGATGCCGTCCCCGCCCTCGGCCAGCAGCCTCCAGAACTCCTCGGGGGTGGTGACACCGCCGGGGAAGCGGCAGGCCATGCCGACGATCGCCACGGGCTCGTCAGCCGCGAGAGCAGTCCCGGGTGCCGCGGCCCCGGGGGCGTCCCCGGCGTCGGCGCCGAGGAGTTCCGTCCTCAGATACCTCACCAGGGAGTCGGCGTCGGGGTGGTCGAAGACGAGGGTCGCGGGCAGCCGCAGGCCGGCCGCGCCGCCCAGACGGTTGCGCAGCTCGACCGCGGTCAGCGAGTCGAACCCCGCCTCACGGAAGGAGCGGCGCGGGTCGAGCACCATGTCCGCACCGTGGCCGAGGACGGCGGCCACCTGGGTGCGGATCAGCTCCATCAGCTCCGCGTCCCGTTCGGCGGCGCCCAGGGCGGCCAGCCGGTCGGCGAGCGAGGAGCCGGCGGTCCGGGCGGCGGCGGTCCGGCGGGCGGGCGCGGGTACGAGGCCGCGCAGCAGGGCGGGCACACCGTCGGCGCCGCGCAGGGCCCGCAGGTCCAGGCCGATGGGCAGCAGCAGCCGTTCTTCGGCGGCGAGCGCGGCGTCGAGCAGCCGCAGTCCCTCCTCGGTGGGCAGGGGCCGGACTCCCGCACGTGTCATGCGCTCGACGTCGGCGTCCGTGAGGTGGGCGGTCATGCCGGTGCGCTGCTCCCAGAAGCCCCAGGCGAGGGAGAGTCCCGGCAGTCCCAGGGAGCCCCGGTGCGCGGCGAGGGCGTCGAGGAAGGCGTTGGCGGCGGCGTATCCGGACTGTCCGGCTCCGTCGACGGTGCCCGCGGCCGAGGAGAACAGCACGAACGCCGCCAGGCCCGCGTCCCGGGTCAGCTCGTGCAGGTTCCAGGCCGCGTCCGCCTTGGGCCGCAGCACGGCGTCCAGGCGCTCGGGGGTCTGGTCGGTGACCAGCCCGTCGTCGAGGACACCCGCAAGATGCACCACGGCGGTCAGGGGGTGCGCGGCGGGCACTTCGGCCAGCAGCGCGGCCAGTTCGTCGCGCTCGGCGGCGTCGCAGCGTGCGACGACGACCTGGACGCCGGACTCGGCAAGGTCGGCGAAGTCGTCCGCCGAGGTGCCGCTGCGCCCGGCCAGGACCAGGCGGCGCACGCCGTGTCCGGTGGCCAGGTGCCGGGCGACAACCGCGCCGAGCACGCCGGTTCCGCCGGTGATCAGTACGGTGCCCTCAGGGTCGAGCGTGGCGGCGCTCCCCCTCACCACGGCGCGGGCGAGCCGGGGCACCCGGACGGTGTCCCCGCGCAGGGCCAGTTGCGGTTCACCGCTCGTGGCCGCGGCGCGCACGGCGGCGGCGATCCGCTCGTCGTCGTCCGCCGCCCCGGGGGCGGTGTCCACGAGGACGATCCGGTCGGGGTGTTCGCCCTGGGCCGCGCGCACGAGACCCCACACGGCGGCGCCCGCCAGATCGACGGGGCCCTCCTCGTCGGTGGTGACCGCGCCCGCGGTGAGGACCAGCAGCCGGGAATCGGCCGTGCGGTCGTCCGTCAGCCAGTCGTGCAGCGCGGTCAGGACCCGTCCGGTCGCCTCGCGCACCGAGGCCGCGGGGTCGTCGCCGCCGGCCACCGGCAGGACCACCCACTCGGGCAGCGGTGCGAGCGCGGCCGTGCCGCCCTCGGGCAGGACGGTGTGCGCGGGGGCCGCGGCATCCGGGACGGGCACCACGGGCCAGTCCAGCCGGTACAGGTCGTCGGCGCGGACCTGGGAGGCCAGTGCCCCGCCGTCGACCGGGCGGGAGACCAGGGCCTCGACGGCGGCGACCGGGGCACCGGTGGGGTCGGCCAGTTCCAGGGAGAGCGTGTCACCGCCGCGGAGGCGGACCCGCAGGGCGGTGGCCCCGGCCGCGTACAGCGACACACCGGTCCAGGCGAAGGGCAGCCGGGCCGTGTCCTGACCGTGCGCGCCGAGGCCGTCGGCGTGCAGGGCGGCGTCGAACAGGGCCGGGTGCAGGCCGAAACCGCCCGCGTCGGTGGGCAGTTCGACGTCGGCGTACGTCTCGTCGCCGCGCCGCCAGGCCGCGCGCAGGCCTTGGAAGGCAGGCCCGTAGTCGTAGCCGAGGGCCGCCAGTCCGGCGTAGGCGTCGTCCACCGGGACCGGTTCGGCTCCGGGGGGCGGCCAGGCCGCGAGGTCGAAGGCGGGCGGCGCGGACTGCGGTGCGAGGAGGCCCGAGGCGTTCTGGGTCCAGGCGGCCTCGTCGGCGCTCTCGGGGCGGGAGTGGACGGTCACCGCGCGGTGCCCCTGGCCGTCGGCGGCGGCCACGTGCAGCTGGAGCTGGACGGCGCCCCGCTCGGGCAGCAGCAGGGGTGCCTGAAGGGTGAGTTCGCTGACGTGTCCGCAGCCGAGGTCGTGGCCGGCGCTCAGCGCCAGTTCCACCAGCGCGGTGCCGGGCAGCAGGGTGGTTCCGGAGACCGCGTGGTCGGCCAGCCAGGGCGTCGTGGACAGCGAGAGCCGGCCGGTGAACAGAGTGCCGCCGCCGGCGACCGGGACGGCCGCGCCCAGCAGCGGGTGGCCGGCGCTCCGGAGTCCCGCGGCGGTGACGTCGCCGGCGGCCGCGGACCGGCCGAGCCAGTAGCGCTCACGCTGGAAGGCGTAGGTGGGCAGGTCCGCGGTCCGCACCGGCATCCCGGCGAACACCGGGGACCAGTCGACCGGGACGCCTGCCACGAACGCCTCACCCAGCGAGGTGAGCAGACGCTCGGCGCCTCCGTCGTCGCGGCGCAGCGAGCCGAGGCCGGTGACGGTCGCGTCGGCGGCGTCGGCGGTCTCCTCGATGCTGTTGAGCAGGACCGGATGCGGGCTGCACTCGACGAACACCCCGTAGCCGGCGGCCAGCAGGGTCCGGGTGGTCGGCTCGAACAGGACGCCCTGGCGCAGGTTGGTGTACCAGTAGCCGGCGTCCAGCGTGGTGGTGTCCAGCACGCTGTTGGTGACGGTGGAGTAGAAGGGCACGTCGGCGGCTCGCGCACGCACGTCCGCGAGGTCGGTGAGGAGCCGTTCGCGGATCGACTCGACGTGGGCGCAGTGCGAGGCGTAGTCCACCGGAAGCCTCTTGGCGCGTCCACCGTCGGCGACGATCGTCTCGCGCAGGGCGTCGAGGGCGTCGGCGTCCCCGGAGAGCACCACGGAGGACGCGCCGTTGACCGCGGCCACGGAGACCCGCCCGTCGTGGGCGGCGACGAGTTCACGTGCCCGGGACTCGGGCAGGGCCACCGACATCATGCCGCCCAGGCCGGAGAGTGCCTCGGCGATCGCCTGGCTGCGCAGGGCCACGACGCGGGCCCCGTCGGAGAGACTCAGCGCGCCGGCCACGCAGGCGGCGGCTATCTCTCCCTGGGAGTGGCCGATGACGGCGGCGGGACGCACACCGTGCGCGCGCCACACCTCGGCCAGCGACACCATGATCGCCCACAGGGCGGGCTGCACGACGTCCACCCTTTCCAGCGGGCGGCGTTCGCGCACGGTCGCGAGGAGATCCCAGTCGATGAAGGGCGCGAGGGCCTCGGCGCACTCGGTCATGGTGGCGGCGAACACCTCGGAGGCGTCCAGCAGGTCGGCTGCCATGCCCGCCCACTGGGAGCCCTGTCCGGGGAAGACGAACGCGATGCGGGACTCCCCCGCAGGCGCGCCGCGCACCACGCCGGACGCCGGGTCGCTCTCGGCCAGGGCGGTGAGGCCGGCGGTCACGGCGGCCGGTTCGGCGCCGACGACGACGGCCCGCCGGTCCAGTGCGGCGCGGGTGGTGGCCAGGGTGTGGGCGACGTCGGGCACCGGATCGGTGCCGGTCTCCAGGTGGTCCAGGAGGCGGCGGGCCTGCGCGGCGAGTCCCGGCTCGTCACGGGCGGACAGCACCAGGGGCAGCGGGCGGTCCCAGACCGGCTCCTCCTCGCGCGGCTCGGGGTCGGGCGCCGCCTCGACGATGACGTGGGCGTTGGTGCCGCTGATCCCGAAGGAGGACACGGCGGCGCGGCGTAGCTCCCCCGGGGCGGGCCACTCGCGTGGCTCGGCGAGCAGTTCGACGGCGCCGGCCTCCCAGTCGACCTGGCTGGTGGGCCGTCCGGCGTGCAGGGTCCGGGGCAGCCGGCCGTGGCGCATGGCCATGACCATCTTGATGACTCCGGCGACTCCGGCGGCGGCCTGGGTGTGCCCGATGTTGGACTTCACCGAGCCCAGCCACAGCGGTTCCTCGCGGTCCTGGCCGTAGGTGGCCAGGAGCGCCTGGGCCTCGATCGGGTCACCGAGCGGGGTGCCGGTGCCGTGAGCCTCGACGGCGTGGACCTGGCGGGGCTCCAGCCGGGCGTCGGCGAGGGCGGCACGGATGACGCGTTGCTGGGAGGGGCCGTTGGGGGCGGTCAGACCGTTGGAGGCACCGTCCTGGTTGACGGCGGAGCCCCGCACGACGGCGAGCACCTTGTGGCCGTTGCGGCGGGCGTCGCTCAGCCGCTCCAGGAGCAGCATCCCCACGCCCTCGCCCCAGCCGGTGCCGTCGGCGCCCTCCGCGAACGACTTGCAGCGGCCGTCCAGGGCGAGGCCGCGCTGCCGGGAGAAGTCGATGAAGGTGTCGGGGGTCGACATGACGGTCACCCCGCCGGCCAGGGCGAGGCCGCACTCACCGGTGCGCAGGGCCTGCACGGCCAGGTGGAGTGCGACCAGGGAGGAGGAGCAGGCGGTGTCGATGGTGACGGCCGGGCCCTCCAGCCCGAGGGTGTAGGACACACGGCCGGAGGCGACGCTGCCGAGGTTTCCGTTGCCCAGGTAGCCCTCGACGCCTTCGGGGACGTCCGTGAGCCAGCTGCCGTAGTCGTGGTACATGACACCGGCGTAGATGCCGGTCCGGCTGCCGCGCAGGGTGTGCGGGTCGATGCCGGCGCGTTCGAACGCTTCCCAGGCGGTCTCCAGCAGCAGCCGCTGCTGCGGGTCCATGGCGACGGCCTCGCGCGGGCTGATGCCGAAGAACCCCGGGTCGAACCGCGGCGCGTCGTGGAGGAATCCGCCCTCGCGCACATGGGTGCGGCCCGGCGCGTCGGGGTCGGGGTCGTAGATGGCGTCGACGTCCCAGTCCCGGTCCGCGGGGAAGTCGCCCACGGCGTCCACTCCGGCGTCGACCAGCTGCCACAGCTGTTCGGGCGTGCTGACGCCGCCCGGGTAGCGGCAGCTCATGGCGACGACGGCGACGGGCTCGTGCGCGGCTTCGGAGATCCGGTCGTTGTGCCGGCGCAGCCGCTCGTTCTCGAGCATGGCCTCACGCAGCGCCTCGACGATCTGCTCGACAGATGTGTCCACGGTCGGTGTCGCTCCCTGCTGACTCGGCGGCGCTGATGATGCGGTGAAGGTGGAGATGCGGTGGCGCGCCGGAAGCGGATCGCCGGTGCCGGACGCGGCGCGTCGTCCGGCACCGGGGCGGGTCACGCGGGGGTGCTGCGGTTCAGGGCGGCCCGCACCAGGTCCGCCACGCCCATGGACTTGATGTCCATGGGCTGCTCGGCGGCGGCCTCGGCCGGTGCGGGGCCGGAGAGTTTCAGGAGCTCTTCGAGCAGTCCCGCGTCGCGGATCCTCGCGACCGGGATGCGGGCGATGAGGTCACGCACCTCGTCGTCGGCCTGCGGGGCGTCGGGCTCCGGCAGGCGTCCGGGGCGAACCGTTCGAGCAGGTGGTCCGCCAGGGCCGTCGGGGTGGCGTAGTCGAAGATGAGGGTGGAGGGCAGGCGCAGTCCGCTGACCGCGTTGAGCCGGTTGCGCAGTTCGACGGCGGCGAGCGAGTCGAAGCCCAGCTCGGTGAAGGCGCGCCGGGGGTCGACGGCCCCGGGGCCGTCGTGGCCTAGCACCGCCGCCACCTCGGTGCGGACCGCTTCGAGCACCGTGTGTCCGTGGTCGGCCTCCGGCAGCCCGGCCAGGCGCTCGCCGAGTGTGCGGGTCCGGTCGTCCTGCACGGCGCGGGCGGTGACGCCGGCCAGGGTGCGCAGCACGGGTGGTACGTCGTCACCGCGGCGGCGCAGCGCGGCGGTGTCCAGCCGGACCGGCACCAGGGCGGGGAGCCCGGACTCCAGGGCGGCGTCGAACAGTTCCAGCCCTTCGACCGGGTCGAGTGCGCCGATTCCGGACCGTTCGATGCGCTGCACGTCGTCCCGGTCGAGGCCGGCTCCCATGCCGCTGCCGGCCCAGAGACCCCAGGCGAGCGAGGTCGCGGGGAGGTTCAGGCCGGCGCGGTGGGCGGCCAGGGCGTCGAGGAAGACGTTGGCGGCGGCGTAGTTGCCCTGGCCGGCGGCGTCGATGGTGCCGGCGGCCGAGGAGAACAGCACGAAGTGGGACAGGTCCCGGT
Organism: Streptomyces sp. Alt3; assembly: GCF_030719215.1. Taxonomy (NCBI): domain Bacteria; kingdom Bacillati; phylum Actinomycetota; class Actinomycetes; order Kitasatosporales; family Streptomycetaceae; genus Streptomyces; species Streptomyces glycanivorans. Next base: position 1,281,824 of record NZ_CP120983.1, read on the forward strand.
CGAGGGTGAGTTCGTGCAGGTGCCAGGCGGCGTCCGCCTTGGGCCGGAGCACGGTGTCCAGGCGCTCGGGGGTGAGCGAGGGGACCAGCCCGTCGTCGAGTACGCCGGCGGTGTGCACGACGCTGTCGACGGGATGGTCGGCCAGCAGCGCGGCGAGTGCCGCCCGGTCGGCGACGTCGCAGGCGACGAGGTCGGCGCGGGCGCCCAGGGCGGCCAGTTCCCGGGCCAGTGCGGCGGCGCCGGGGGCGTCGGGCCCCCGTCGGCCGGCGAGGACCAGGCGGGTGACGCCGTGCCTGGTGACGAGGTGGCGGGCCACCAGGGCGCCGAGTCCGCCGGTGCCGCCGGTGACGAGGACCGTGCCCCAGGGGCGGCCGGTCTGCGGGGCGTCCGGTTCGGCGGCACGCGTCAGACGGGGGGCGTGGGCCCGGCCGTCCCGCCACATCACCTCCGGCTCGCCGGAGTCGAGGACGGCGGCGAGCGCGGCGCGGTCGGGTACGGAGCTGTCGGGGCCGGTCCGGCCGACGAGGACGATCCGGTCCGGGTCCTCGGCCTGGGCGGCCCTCAGGAGTCCGTGCACGGCGGCGTCGGCGAGGGTGCCGGCGGTGAGGACCAGCAGCGTCGAGCCGGCCCATCGCGCGTCGCCCAGCCACTCCTGGACGGTCGCGAGCGTCGCGTCCAGTGTGCTGCGCACCGCCGCGGGCACCTGCTCCGCGTCGTGGTGCGGGGCGCGTACCGGGAGGACGACGACATCGGGTGCGGGGCCGCCGATCGCGGCCAGTTCGGGGTGGGCGGGGGCGCCGAGGCCGGCGTCGTCGGGGCCGAGCACGGCCCAGGTGCGGCGCTCGGGACGCCCGGCCGCGTCCGGCAGCGGTTCGTCCCCGGTGACGTAGAGGGAACGCGCGCGCCCGGTGAGGCGTTCGGCGGTGACGGGGCGGGTGACGTAGGACTCGACGGTGGCCAGCGGCCTGCCCTCGGTGTCCGTCAGTTCGAGCCGGGTGCCGTCCTCGCCCGGGGTGACCCGGACGCGTGCGGTGAGCGCCCCCCGGCCGTCCGCGGTGACGCCGGTCCAGGCGAAGGGGAGGGCGATCGTGCCGGCGGGTGTGTCGTCGCCCGGCTCCTCCTCGGTGAGGGACGTGGTGTGCAGCGCGGAGTCCAGCAGCGCGGGGTGCAGGGTGTGCCGGGTGGCGTCCTGCCGTGCGTCGGCGGGCAGTTCGAGCTCGGCCAGGACCGTGTCGCCGAGCCGCCAGGCGGACCGTACGCCGCGGAAGACGGGGCCGTAGTCGTAGCCCTCGGCGTGCAGGCGCGGGTAGAGACCGGCGGTGTCGAGCGGGACGGCGCCCGGTGGCGGCCAGACACCGTCCGGTGCCGTCCCCGTGCCGGTGAGGGCACCGGTGGCGGTGAGGGTGCCGGTCGCGTGCCGCGTCCAGCCCTCGTCCTCGGGTGCGTTCCCGGGCCGGGAGTGGATCTCCACGGAGCCGTCGGGCCGTGCGGCGACCTGGAGGTGGACGGCGCCGTCCCCGGGGAGCGCCAGCGGGGCCTGGAGGGTGAGTTCCTCCAGGACGGGCCGGCCGGTCAGCCGGCCGGCGTGCAGGGCGAGATCGACCAGGGCGGCACCCGGTACCAGCACCGAACCGAGCACGGCGTGCTGGGTGAGCACCGGGTGGGTGGCGGTGGAGATCCGTCCCGTGAGCAGCAGTCCGCCGTCACCGGGCAGGTCCAGCCGGGCGCTGACGAACGGGTGGTCGGCGGTGGCCAGCCCGTGCCCGGCGGCGTCGCCCCTGGCCGTGGTCGTCGGCAGCCAGTAGTGGCGGTGTTCGAAGGCGTAGGTGGGCAGTTCGGCCGGGCGGCCCGTGTAACCGTCGTACAGGCGGGCCCAGTCGACGTCCGTGCCCCGGGTGTGCACCGCGGCCAGCGCGGCGAGCAGACCGGGGACCTGGGCGGTGTCCTTGCGGGCCGTGGGGACGAACTCGGTCCCCTCGGCGTCGGGGAGGCAGTCCGGGCCCAGGGCCGTCAGCACGGGTGCGGCGCCCAGTTCGAGGAAGGTGTCGACGCCCTGCGCGGCCAGTGTCCCGACGGCGTCGGCGAAGCGCACGGTCTGCCGTACGTGCCGCACCCAGTAGTCGGCGGAGCCGAGTTCGGCGGCCGTCGCCTGGACACCGGTGAGGGTGGACACGATCGGCAGGACCGGTTCCGCGGCAGGGAGGGCCGCCATGACCTGGCGGAACTCCTCCAGCATGGGCTCCATGCGGGGGGAGTGGAAGGCGTGCGAGACGCGCAGCCGCCGGGTGGTCGCGAAGTGCGCGGCGACGGCGGTGACGGCGTCCTCCTCCCCGGAGACGACCACGGCGCGCGGGCCGTTGACCGCGGCGATCCCGCACCGTTCGTCCAGCAGCGGCACCACCTCCTCCTCCGTGGCCTGTACGGCGATCATCGCGCCGCCCCCGGGGAGCGACTGCATCAGCCGGCCGCGTGCCGCGACGGCGGTCACGGCGTCCTGCAGCGTCCAGACCCCCGCCACGTGCGCGGCGGCGAACTCGCCGACGGAGTGGCCGGCCAGCCACGCGGGCCGCACCCCGAACGACTCCAGCAGGCGGTGGAGGGCGACCTGGGTGGTGAACAGGGCGGCCTGGGTGTAGGCGGTCTGCTCCAGGATGTCGGGGTGGTCACCGAGGACCACCTCGGCGAGCGGCCGTTCCAGGTGCTTGGCGAAGAGTTCGGCGACGCGGTCGAAGTGCTCGGCGTAGACGGGGTAGGCGTCGTACCAGTCGCGGCCCATGCCGGGCCGCTGGGCGCCCTGCCCGGAGAAGAGGTGGGCGAGGGTGCCGTCGGTGGCGGCGCCGGTGACGAGCAGGCCGGGAGCCTCGTGTCCCCGGGCCAGGGCGTCCAGCGCTTCGGCGGTCCGCGGCTCGTCGGTGGCCAGGACGACGGCGCGGTGGGGGTGGGTGGTGCGGGTGGTGGCGAGGGCCAGGCCGAGGTCCGCGGGTGCGGTGCCGGTCAGGTCCCGCAGCCGGGCGGCCTGGCCGCGCAGTGCCTCGGGCGAGCGCGCGGAGACCGCGAGGGCGAGCACGGGCGGCACGGTGACCGGGTCGGGCTCCGCGGTCTCCGGCTCGTCGGCGGTGAACTCCTCCAGGATGACGTGGGCGTTGGTGCCGCTGATCCCGAAGGAGGAGACACCGGCGCGGCGCGGCCGGTCCGGGGCGTGCCAGGGCCGCTCGTCGGTGAGGAGCCGCACCGCCCCCGCCGTCCAGTCCACCTGGGGAGAGGGTGCGTCGACGTGGAGGGTCCGCGGCAGGGTGCCGTGCCGCATCGCCATGACCATCTTGATGATGCCGGCGATGCCGGCGGCGGCCTGGGTGTGCCCCATGTTGGATTTGACGGAGCCCAGCCACAGCGGCTCGTCTTCCGGCCGCTCCTGTCCGTAGGTGGCCAGCAGTGCCTGCGCCTCGATCGGGTCGCCGAGCGTGGTACCGGTGCCGTGCGCCTCGACGGCGTCGACGTCGGCGGTGGTGAGCCCGGCGGCGCTCAGCGCGGCGCGGATCACACGCTGCTGGGAGGGGCCGTTCGGGGCGGTCAGGCCGTTGGACGCCCCGTCGGAGTTGACGGCGGAGCCGCGCACCGTGGCCAGCACCCGGTGGCCGTTGCGACGGGCGTCGGAGAGGCGTTCGACGACGAGCATGCCGACGCCCTCGCCCCAGCCGGTGCCGTCGGCCGCCGCGGCGAACGACTTGCAGCGGCCGTCGGCGGCCAGGCCGCGCTGCCGGGCGAAGTCGACGAAGGTGTCGGGGGTCGACATGACGGTGACGCCGCCCACCAGCGCGAGGTCGCACTCGCCCTGCCGCAGGGCCTGCGCGGCGAGGTGCAGGGTGACCAGCGAGGAGGAGCAGGCGGTGTCGACCGTGACGGCCGGCCCCTCCAGTCCGAGGGCGTAGGCGACCCGGCCGGAGACGACGCTGCCCAGGCTGCCGTTGCCGAGGTAGGCGGCGAGGTCGTCGGGGACGTCGGTCAGCCAGGTGCCGTAGTCGTGGTACATGACGCCCGCGAAGACACCGGTGCGTGAGCCCCGCAGGGCCGCCGGGTCGATCGCGGAGCGCTCCAGAGCCTCCCAGGAGACCTCCAGGAGCAGGCGCTGCTGCGGGTCCATGGCGGTGGCCTCGCGCGGGCCGATGCCGAAGAAGCCGGGGTCGAAGTCGGCCGCGTCGTAGAGGAAGGCACCCTCACGGGTGTACGTGCGGCCGGGGGTTCCGGGCTCGGGGTCGTACAGGGTGTCCGTGTCCCAGCCGCGGTCGGCGGGGAAGTCGCCGACCGTGTCGACGCCGTCGGCGACGAGGCGCCACAGGTCCTCCGGGGAACGGACGCCGCCGGGGTAGCGGCAGCCCATGCCGACGATGACGACGGGGTCGTCGCTGTCGGCGGGGCGCGGTCCGGGAGCGGGCTCGCCGGAGGGCCGCGAGGTGCCGTAGAGGGCGTCCCGGACGTGGTCGGCGAGGGCGCGCGAGGTGGGGTGGTCGAAGACGAGGGTGGCCGGGAGCCGCAGTCCGGTGACGGTGTTGAGCCGGTTGCGCAGTTCGACGGCGGCCAGCGAGTCGAATCCCAGCTCGGTGAAGGCCCGCCCTGGGTCGATGGCCGACGGTGAGTCGTGCCGCAGGACCGCGGCCACCTCGGTGCGGACCAGGTCCAGCAGGGCGCGTTCCCGGTCGGCGGCGGGCAGGTCGGCCATCCCCCGCTCCTGGTGGGGCGCCGTGTGGGCGGCGGCCCGGCGGGTGACGGGTCGGACGAGGCCGCTCAGCAGCGGTGGCGGTCCGCCGGGCCGGCGGCGTACGGCGGCGGCGTCGATCTCCACGGGGACGAGGTGGGGGCTGCCGGAACGGACCGCGGCGTCGAAGAGCCGCAGGGAGTGGTCGGCGGACAGTCCGGGGACCCCGTAGGCGGCCACGCGCTCCAGGGCGGCGGTGTCCAGGGCGGCGCCCATGCCGGTGCCGGTGGCCCACAGGCTCCAGGCGAGGGCCGTGGCGGGCAGTCCGTGCGCCGCGCGGTGGGTGGCGAGGGCGTCCAGGTAGGCGTTGGCGGCGGCGTAGTTGCCCTGGCCCGGACCGTCGAGGACGGCGGCGAGCGAGGAGAACAGCACGAAGTGCGACAGGTCCCGGTCGAGGGTGAGTTCGTGCAGGTTCCAGGCGCCGGTGGCCTTGGCGTGGAAGACCTCGTCGACCATGCCGTCGGTGAGGCTCTCGACGATGCCGTCACGCACGGTTCCCGCGGCGTGGACGACGGAGTCGACCGGGTGCCGGGCCAGCAGGTCGCGCAGCGCCTCCCGGTCGCCGACGTCGCAGGCTGCCACGGTCACCTCGGCGCCCAGCGCGGTCAGTTCGGCGTGCAGTCCGGGGGCGTTCCCCCGGCGGCCGGCGAGGACCAGCCGGCGCACACCGTGGGCGCGCACCAGGTGGTGGGCGAGCAGAGCGCCGAGGCCGCCGGTGCCGCCGGTGATCAGGACCGTGCCCCAGTCGGCGGCAGGCCGGGGTGCGGCGGCCGGCTCGGCTGCCAGCCGGGGCACGGTGAACCGGCCCCCGGCGAGCGAGAGTTCGGGCTCGCCGGTGGCGAGCACCTGGCGCAGCTCCGCCTCGGAGGGCAGCCCTTCGTGCTCGATGAGGACGTAACGGCCAGGGTTCTCGGCCTGCGCCGAGCGCACCAGACCGCGTACGGCGGCGTGGGCGGGGCTGCCGGGCGGGGTGACGAGGACGAGGCGGGTCCCGGACGCCCGTTCGTCCGACTGCCAGGTCCGCAGCAGGCGGAGGGTGTCGAGGACGTGGGCGCGCGCCTCGGCGGCGCCGGCGGCCGCCGGGCCGGCCGGGCGGTACAGCACGGCGTCCGCCGCGGGGGCTTCGAGCAGCGCGTCCACGGCGCGGGCGAGCGCGTCCTCTGCGGGACCGCCGTCGGACGGACCGTCCGGGTGGGGGGCGGCGGCGAGGACGGCGGTGCGCAGGGGCGCGGTGGTCGTCGGCCGGGGGTGCGACGACCACTGAACGGCGTACAGGACGTCGTCGTCGTCGGGTACCGGCAGCGAGGTCATGGCCTCGATGTCGGCCACGGGGACACCGGTGGTGTCGAAGAGGTGCAGGCCTATGGTGTCGCCTTCGCCGCGGGTGATCCGTACGCGCAGGGCAGGGGCGCCGGTGGCGTGCAGCCGGACGCCGGTCCAGGCGAAGGGCAGGAGCACCTCGCCGCGCGGCGGGGCGTCGAGGTCGGCGGCGTGCAGCGCGGCGTCCAGCAGCGCGGGGTGGAGCCCGAAGCGCGCGGCGTCGGCGGTGGCGTCCCCGGGCAGGGCGACCTCGGCGAGGACGTCCTCGCCGTGCCGCCAGGCGGCGCGCAGGCCCTGGAAGACGGGGCCGTAGGCGTAGCCCTGGTCGGCGAGGTCCGCGTAGACCTCCGTGGTGTCCAGGGGTTCGGCGTCCGGCGGCGGCCAGGAACCCGGTTCGGTGACGGCGTCCGGCGCGGCGGTGTCGGCGTCGGTGAGCACACCGGCCGCGTGCCGGGTCCAGGGCGCGTCCTCGTCGGCGCGCGAGTGGACGGTGACGGTGCGGCGTCCGGAGTCGTCGGGTTCCCCGACGGCCACCTGGACGGCGACGTGCTCGTCCGCGGCGAGCACCAGCGGGGCGCCGAGGGTGAGTTCCTCCAGCTCGGTGGCGCCGACGTGGTCGCCCGCCCGCAGGGCGAGTTCGACGAAGGCGGTGCCGGGCATCAGCACGCGTCCGGCGATCACGTGGTCCGCGAGCCAGGGGTGGGTGCGGGTGGAGAGCCGCCCGGTCAGGACGACGCCCTCCGCGCCGACCGCGACCACGGCCGCCAGCAGCGGGTGCCCGGCCGCGGTCTGCCCCAGGCCGGCCGCGTCGGCGGGGGTGCCCGGCTCCAGCCAGAAGCGGCGCCGCTGGAAGGGGTAGCCGGGCAGCTCGACGCGGCGGGCGTCCCGGCCGGCGTGGTGGCGTGCCCAGTCGACGGGGACGCCGCGGGCGTGGGCCGCGGCGAACGCGCCGGCGGCCTCGCGTGCCTCGGGCCGCTCGCGCCGCAGCACCGGCAGGAAGGCCGTGCCGGGCGCGTCCGTGCAGTCGGGGCCCATGGCGGTCAGCACCGCGTCGGGGCCGATCTCCAGGAACGTCCGGACACCGGCGTCGGAGAGCCACCGCACGGCGTCGTGGAAGCGGACCCTGGCGCGGACGTGTTCCACCCAGTACCCGGGATCGCACAGTTCACGGCCGACGGGGGCGCCGGTCACCGTCGACACGACCGGCACGGTGGGTTCGGCGTAGTCCAGTACCTGCGCGACCCGGCGGAACTCCTCCAGCATCGGTTCCATCAGCGGCGAGTGGAAGGCGTGGCTGACGCGCAGGCGCTTGGTGTCGTGCCCGCGGGCGGCGAGTTCGCCGGCGATGCGCTCGACGTCGTCGAGGTCGCCGGACACGACGACGGAGGCGGGGCCGTTCACGGCCGCGATGCCGGTGCGCCCGGTGAGCAGCGGCGCGACGTCGCTCTCGGTGGCGCGGACCGCGACCATGGCGCCGCCCTCGGGCAGCGCCTGCATGAGCCGGCCGCGCGCGGCGACCAGGATGGTGGCGTCCTGCAGCGTGAGGACCCCGGCCACGTGCGCGGCGGCGATCTCGCCTACGGAGTGCCCGGCGAGGTGGTCCGGTCGCATCCCCCAGCTCTCCAGCAGCCGGTGCAGGGCGACTTCGACGGCGAACAGGGCCGGCTGCGCGTACTCGGTGCGGTGCAGCAGCTCCGCTTCGGGTGTGTCCGGCCGGGCGAACAGGACGCTCTTGAGCGGCCTGGGGAGCTGGAGGTCGAAGTGGGCGCAGACGTCGTCGAGGGCGTCGGCGAACGCGGGGTGGGCGGCGGCGAGTTCACGGCCCATGCCGACGCGCTGGCTGCCCTGGCCGGTGAACAGGAAGCCGAGTTCGCCGCCCGCCCGTGCGACTGCGGGGGTGCTGCCTGTGGCCACGCCGGTGAGTGCCGCCCGGAGCTCGGCGCGGTCGGCGGCAACGAGGACGGCCCTGTCGGGCAGGGCGGCGCGGGTGGTGGCCAGGGCGTGGGCGAGGTCGGCCGGTTCCGTGGCCTCGGCCAGCGGCAGCAGGTCGGCGGCGCGGGCCCGAAGGGCGGTCTCGCCGCGGGCGGACAGCGGGAAGACGAGAGGGACCTGGACGCCGTCGGTGGCGTTCCCGGTATCGCTCCCGTGGGCGAGGTGCGTCGCGTCCGGGTCCGGGGCACCGGCCGGGTCCTCGGCTCCGCTCCCGGCGTCCGGCTGCTCCAGGATGACGTGTGCGTTGGTGCCGCTGACGCCGAAGGAGGAGACCCCCGCCCGGCGTGGACGGCCGGTCCGGGGCCAGGGCCGCTGCTCGGTGACCAGTTCGACGCTGCCGGACGCCCAGGCGGCGTGCGGAGTGGGGGCGTCGACGTGCAGGGTCGCCGGGACCTGACCGTGCCGCATGGCGAGGACGGTCTTGATCACGCCGGCCACGCCGGCGGCGGCCTGGGTGTGCCCCAGGTTGGACTTGACCGAACCGAGCAGCAGCGGGGCCCCGTCCGGGCGGCCCTGGCCGTAGGTGGCCAGGAGAGCGGTCGCCTCGATGGGGTCGCCGAGGCGGGTGCCCGTACCGTGCGCCTCCACCACGTCGACGTCGGCGGGTCCGAGTCCGGCGACGGCCAGCGCCCGGCGGATCAGCCGTTGCTGCGCGGTGCCGTTGGGGGCGGTGAGCCCGTTGGAGGCACCGTCCTGGTTGACGGCGGAGGACCGTACGACGGCGAGCACCTGATGGCCGTTGCGGCGGGCGTCGGAGAGCCGTTCCAGGACGAGGACACCGACGCCCTCGGCGAAGCCCGTGCCGTCCGCGGCGGCGGCGAAGGCCTTGCAGCGGCCGTCCGCGGACAGGCCGCGCTGCCTGCTGAACGCGGTGAAGACACCTGGCCCGCCCATCACCGCGACCCCGCCGGCCAGCGCGAGTGACGACTCGCCCTGCAGCAGCGAGCGGCAGGCCAGGTGGACGGCGACCAGGGAGGCGGAGCAGGCGGTGTCGACGGTGACGGCCGGCCCCTCGGTGCCCAGCACGTAGGCGACCCGGCCGGAGATGACGCTGGAGGCGTTGCCGGCCAGCAGATGGGCGTCGAGTCCGTCCGGCGCGTCGTGCAGGCGCGGACCGTACTCCTGCACCTCGGCCCCGAAGAACATGCCGGCCGCGGTGCGGCGCAGCGTGGTGGGGTCGATGCCGGCGTCCTCCAGGGCAAGCCAGGAGGTCTCCAGGACCAGTCGTTGCTGCGGGTCCATGGCCATCGACTCGCGCGGGCTGATACCGAAGAACTCGGCGTCGAACTCGGTGGCCGTGTCGAGGAACCCGCCGGTACGGGCGTAGGAGCTGCCGGGGACGTCCGGGTCCTCGTCGAAGAGCTGCTTCAGGTCCCAGCCCCGGTCCTGGGGGAAGTCGGAGAGCACCTCGCCGCCGTCGGTCAGCAGGCGCCAGAGGTCGGCCGGGGTCTCGATGCCCCCGGGGAAGCGGCAGCCGATGCCGACGATCGCCACGGGTTCGTCGGCGAGGCCGTCACCGGCCGGCTCCGGGGCGGCGTCCTGCGGGGCGCCGTCCCCTGCCAGCAGCCGGTCGGCCAGATCGCGCACGGTGGGGCAGTCGTAGGCGAGGCCGACCGGCAGGTCGAGGCCGGTCCGCTCGGTCAGCCTCCGGTGCAGGTCGACCGCCGCGAGCGAGTCGAGCCCCTGTTCCGCCAGCGGTACGGACGGGTCCAGGGTCTGCGCGGTGCCCGGCCTGGCCGCCTCGACCGCCTCGGTCACGGCGGTGCGCACCAGATCCGTCACGAGTCTGCGGTGCTGCGTCGGTGCGGCCTCGGCGAGCAGTCGCGCCAGGGGTGATTCGGATCCGGGCCCGTTCATCCACGCATCTCCACTTTCGACCGACACCGTTTTCCACCTTTTTTCTCACGGTAATGACGACCCCTGAAGGCCCACACCCTTAGGCACCCCTAGGGGCAGGTCCGGGCCGGTTCCCCGCTCACGGGCGGGTGTTGTGGTCGTCGAACGAACGCCGGACGTAGGACAGGGAGGCGAGCAGCTCCGAGGAGGTGACGGTGTGCGCCGGGCGGGCGTCGACCACACCGGACAGCGGCATGTTTCCCACGTCGGACCAGCACAGCCGGCCGTCCTCGGCGATATAGCTCCGGCTCAGTCCGGCATTGTCGGGATGCAGGCAGTAGGGCACGTCGAGCCGGCCCTCGGAGAACGCCTTCAGCAGTGCGGTGCCGAGGTCGTCGTCCAGGTTCAGCACCGCGTCGACCAGCGCGTACGCCTCGGCGTACGTCTCCGTCCCGGTACCCTCCAAGGGGTCCCGGGCGGTGCGTTCGGCGACCGCGGCGGCATATTCCAGCGCGGACACGTTCTCCGCCACCGACGGAATGCGGCGGGATTCCGCCACGGTTTTCACGATGAGGCGCTCGGAGCCGCTCTCGACGGCCAGTTCGGCGGCCTGTGCGAGCAGTCGACGGGCACCGTGCTCGGTTTCCGGGAACAGTCCCATGTAGGCGTAGACGACCACGTGCCATTCGGTGTCGGAAAGGAACCGCGTGCACAGGCTGCGTAACGCCGCGACCGCTTCGGAGTCCTGACGCCGATTCGTCTGCTGGGCGTAACTCACCGAAATGCTCCGGATTCCGTGCCGGCGGAAGAACAGCGCTTCGAGCACGCTGACCGCGACGAGCAGGCCGGGCGGGCAGAGCTGGCCGAGCACGCACCCCCCGAACGTCTCCAGGTGCGGTTCGGCGCCGGTCCGGCGGAGCGTGGAGAAGTGTTCGCAGGACTCCGTCCAGTGGGCGACGGACTCACGCAACGGGACTCTGCCGTAGGGGAGGCAGTAGGAGACGGGCCCGCCCTCCGAGGCGTCGAGCCCCACGGCCGTCAGCGCGCGGAAGATGTGCTGGGGCGCCGCCGAGCCGTGCCGCACCTGCACCGGGAAGCGCGGGCCGTGGATGCCGTCCAGGACCCGGCGGGTGGTGGCCGTCTCATGGCTGACGAGCGGATAGCCGTTGAGGTCGACCCCTTCGAGGACGGCGAGCTGTGCCGACTCCAGGTCGCCGACCCGGGTGTAGCTGTCCAGGGTGAGGGTGCCGACGGTCGTCGCGTCGGCGTCCCGGGTGGCGAGCAGCCCGGCGCGCATGCGCTCGGGGCTGCTCATTCCCATCCGGGGCTGCACCACCAGCCGGCCGGCGTCGTGGGCCCGGCGCACGAACGCGCCGAATCCGGCACCGGTCACACCAGGGCCCGCTGGGGCAGGGCGTCGAGCATCCGGCGGAAGGCGGCTATGCCGTCGGCCGACTCCTCGAACACCTCGTCGTAGCCGGCCGCGCGCAGCGCGGCCTCCTCCTCGTCGCCGCAGGGCCCGGCGATGCCGAGCTTGCCGCCGATGACGACGGGCACGTCACCGAGGCCGGGGTGCTCGCGCAGCCGGGTGACGGTGCGCATGCCGTCGTGGTAACCGTGCCCGTTGACGCTGCTGATCACGATCAGCGCGGGATCGTGCACGAGGGCCTCGCCGATCAGCAGGTCCTCGGGGACGCAGGGTCCGAGGTTGACCACGCGGTGGCCGTGCTCCTCGACGAGGAGCTGGAGGTAGACCAGGTTCCAGGTGTGCGAGTCGGAGATGCCGCCCACCACGAGGACGGGCTGGTCGCCGGGGGTGGGGGTGAGGGGATTGCTCATCACAGGGCCTGTCCGTGTTCGTAGGTTCGGGTGTGCTCGATGCGGGAGACGGAGACGAGGTCGTCGCCGCGGACGACGATCTCCGTGGGAGCGGGCCTGCCGAGGAACATCAGGAGGCTGGCGGTGGGCCCGTAGGAACCGGCGTTGGGCACGGTCAGCAGGTCGCCGGGGGCCGGGTCGGCCAGCGGGACCTGGCGCCCGAGCAGGTCGCCGGGTGTGCACAGCGGTCCGGCGAGCTGGACCGGGATTCCGTCGGTTCCGACGGACTCGTGCGGCTCGATGGAGACCGGCAGGATGCGGCCGAGACCGGACATGCCGCCGAAGGTGTTGATCCCGGCGTCGAGGACGACGTAGCGGGTGCCCCGGCTGTCCTTGACGTTGACGACACTCGTGAGCAGGTGTCCGCTGTCGGCGACCAGATACCGTCCCGACTCGCACGCGATGCGCGGGGCGCCCTCGCGCCAGCCGGGGAAGTGCTCGTCGAGCGAGGTGGCCAGGGCTTCGCGCAGTTCGCCGTAGACCGGCCGCTGCCCCTGGACCGCGTACGGTGCGGCGAAGCCTCCGCCGAGGTCGACGATGCGGAAGTCGACGCCCAGGTCCCGCTGGAGTGCGGCGGCGGTGGCGATGGTGTGCTGGAACTCGGCGATGAGGCTCGCCTCGTCCTTGGCGTTGCTCAGCGGGAAGAAGTGCAGTCCGGCCAGGGTGGTGCCGGGTACGTCGCGCAGTTCCGCGGCGAGGCCGGGCAGGGTCTCGCCGTCGAACCCGAACTGTGAGGGCACCCCGGTCATGCGGATGCTGGTGGCGGCGGCCCCGGTGGGGTTGTTCACCCGGATCAGGCAGTCGGCGGTGATGCCGAGGCTCACCGCCGTCCCGCCGACGTGTCGCAGGTCGCCGGGCGACTCCACGGAGAACGTCCGTACGCCCCGGGTCATGGCCTCGGCCAGCTCCTCGGTGGTCTTGCCGGGGCCGGTGTACAGGATCTCGGTCCCCTCGAAGCCGGCCCGCAGCGCGGCGTCGAGTTCGCCGACGGAGCTGATCTCCGCGCGGCAGACCCGGGGGCCGCCGGCCCGCATCTCGCGCAGGATCTCGGGGTGCGGGTTGGCCTTCGCCGCGTAGTACACGGCCACCTCGTCGGGCAGCGCGGCGAACAGTTCGTCCCGGGCCGCCGCGACCCGGTCCAGGTCGTAGACGTAGGAGGGGGTGCCGAAGCGCCGGGCGAGGTCGGTGGTGCCGGTCACGGCGTGGTTCCTTCCAGAAGGCTGAGGAGCTGCTTGCGGTCGTGCTTGCCGTGCGCGGTCAGCGGCAGTTCGTCGACGACACGGCTGATGCCGGGCACCTTGGCGGGCTCCAGCCGGAGGGACAGCTCCCGGAGCAGCACGTGCGGGTCGATGCCGCCCTCCGCGAAGACCGCGAGATCACGGCCGGGGGCGGGCGGCAGCACCGCGGCGGCCCGGACACCGGGTACGTCCGTGGCCGCGGCCTCGATCTCGGTGGTGCTCATGCGGACGCCCTTGTGCTTGAACATGTCGTCCCGGCGGCCCTCGTAGTAGAGGTATCCGTCCTCGTCGACGTGTCCGAAGTCGCCGGTGTGCAGCCGCAGTCCGCCGTCGGGCGCGGGCCGGAAGGCGCGTGCGGTCTGCTCGGGCGCGCGCCAGTAGCCGGGCATGACGTGGGGGCCTTCGACGACGATCTCCCCGGTCTGCCAGGGCGGGAGCGTGTTGCCTTCGTCGTCGACGGTGAAGGCCCGGGTGCCGGGCAGCGGGCGGCCGACGGACTCGGGGCGGGCGTCCTGCTGGTCGGGCGGCAGGACGGAGACCCGCTTGCACTCGGTCTGGCCGAACTGGACGACCACCTCGGATCCGGGGAAGGCCGTGCGGAGCCCGTCGGCGGTGGGCTTCGGCAGCGCCGCCCCGGTGTTGGTGAACATGCGGACGGTGGAGTCCTGCCGCGGTTCCCGTTCGGCCAGCGCGCAGATCATGGTGGCCAGGGACGGCACGATGGGGACGACGGTGGCCCGGGTCTCCCGGATGCGTCGCAGCAGCACCAGGTCGGACTCACCGTCGGCGAGCACGATCTCGCTGCGGCCGGCCGCGGTGAGCAGCACCTTGTAGAGGCCGTAGTCCCAGGAGATGGGGAAACGGCAGAAGACCACGTCGTCGGGACGGTAGCCGAGTTCGATGTTGATGGCCTCGGTGGCGAAGACCATCCGGCCGTGCGGGCAGACGACGGCCTTGGGGGCCGCCGTGGAGCCGGACGTGTAGACGAGGACGGCGAGGTCGTCGCTGTGGACGGGAGCGCCGTCGCCCCGTGCCTCCTTGTCGCGCAGGTCGGTGACCGCCTGCCATGCCTCGTCCAGGCCGAGGACGGTGACCGTCCCGGCGAGCGCGGAGACCCGGGACACGGCGGCACCGTCGACGATCACCAGGGACGGCTCGGAGTTCTCGACGACGGCCCGGAGGTGGTAGTCCTTCATGCCCGTGTTGACGGGGACGAGGACGGCGCCGCGGCGGGCGGTGCCGTACAGCAGGGCGACGAGCTCACGGGTGCTGGCCAGCTGCACCAGGACGCGGTCGCCGTGGCCGATGCCCTGGGCCTGGAGCCACGCGTCGACGGCGTGACTCCAGGCGGTGAGCTCCCGGTAGGTCCATCGCCCGGTGGCGTCCGTGACCGCTGCCGCGTCAGGGTGCTCGGCGGTGGCCTCGTCGAGCAGGTCGTGTATCCGGGCGTCGGTGCGGGCCTGCGCTGTCGGTTGACCGTTCACTGCGACTCCTGCCGTCCTTGGGTCCTGGTCCCGGCTCCGGGGGGCTGCTGTCGCAGGGCCGCGGCGCGGGAGGTGAGCTTCCTGCGATCGGTCTTGCGGTTGGGGTTGAGCGGAAAGGCGTCCAGGTGGTGGTAGGCCCGGGGGACGACCGCGGCCGGCAGCAGTTCCCGCAGGTGGCGGGCGAGCCGGGCGGGCGTCACCTGTTCGCCGGTGTGGAAGACGGCGAGTTCGACCGTGCCGTCCACGGGGACCGCGACGGTCACCGCGTCCTCGACACCCGGGCAGGCGCGTACCGCGGCGTCGACCTCGGCCAGTTCCGTCCGGATGCCGTGCACCTGGACCTGGGCGTCCTGGCGGCCCAGGTAGAGCAGGCCGTCGCTCTCGGTGCTGCGGACCCGGTCGCCGGTGCGGTAGTAGCGCAGGCCGTCCCGTTCCAGGAAGCGTCCGGTGTCGTCGGCCGGGTCGAGGTAGCCGGGGGTCAGCTGGGGCCCGGCGATGCACAGTTCGCCCTCGCCGGTGGTGCTCGGCGAGCCGGTGGCGTCCAGCAGCAGCACCTCGTGGCCCGGGTGGACGTCCCCGATCGGCACCATCCCGTGCAGGTGCCGGTGGCCCGGCTGCCAGCGGTGCGCGGTGACCGTGATGGTCAGTTCGGTCGGTCCGTAGATGTTCTCCAGCACGGTGCCGGAGGCCGCTGCCGCCCAGTCCTCGGCGTCCTGGCAGCTGAGCGCCTCCCCCGCGAAGAAGCTCCTGCGCAGCGAGGGCAGCGCACCGGGTGCGAGGCCGCCGGTGCGCCGCACCAGGGAGACCGCGCTGGGCGTGGAGAACCACACGGTCACCCCCTGCTCGGTCACGAACTCGGGCAGGCGCGCGTACTCCCGCGCGGGGACCGGTACAACGGTGGCTCCCGCTCCCCAGGCGCAGAACAGGTCGAACATCGCGCAGTCGAAGTTGAGGTCGAAGGTCTGCGAGAAGACGTCCTCGGAACCGAAGTCGTACCGCTCGTCGAGCAGGGAGAAGTAGTGCGCGGTGTTGGCGTGGGTGACCGGTACACCCTTGGGCCGTCCGGTGGAGCCGGAGGTGAACAGCACGTAGGCGATGTCGTCCGGGCGGGCCGGCATCGGTGCCTTCAGCACGCTGTCGGGGTCGACGTCGAGCGCCGGCATCGGCTGCCCGCCGGGGGCGAACAGCGTGGGCAGGGTGAGGCCGTCCTCGTGCAGCGCGGTCAGCGCGGGCAGCGCGTCGTCGTCGGCGAGCAGGGCGCCCACTCCGGCGGCCTCGATCATCTGCCGGGTGCGGGCGGCGGGGAAGGCCGGCTGCAGGGGGACGACGGTGACCCCGCTGTAGAGGCCGGCCAGCAGGCTCGGGTACGCGGACGGTCCCTTGCCGGCCAGCACGCCCACGGCGGGCGGCTGGTCGGGGAGACCGGACAGCAGGGAGCCGGCGAGCAGGAGGGCCCGCTCGTGCAGCTCGCGGTAGGTGAGGGTGGCGCCGTCGGCCCGCAGCGCGGGCCGGTCGGGCGCCAGGGCCAGCCCGCGCAGGAACCGTCCGGACAGGGCCCCGTCCATGGTGGCGTCCAAGGGGTCCGTCCCGTCAGCTCGTGGTGCGCTGGAGCATGCCCTCGACGGTCTCCCACAGCGTGCCGGCGCTGCGGAAGGTGCCCATGGTCAGCGCGCTGTCACGGAAGCGCACCTGGTACGCGTCCTCCAGCGTGCCGAGCAGCTGGACCATGCCCAGCGAGTCCAGGCCGAGGTCCTTCAGCTCGTCGTCGTCGGTCAGCGGCTCCTGCGGGGGCAGGAACGGCAGGAAGGTGCGGAGTATCTGTTCGAACTGGTCGTCCCACATGGGTGTGCCTCCTGCGGATAGGGCGGATCGGACGGTTCAGGCGGCGCGTGCGCGGCGCCGGGGGGTCATCGCCAGGCGTGGGTGCGCGGCGACGACCTCGAAGGTGCGGGTGGTCCGGGGGACCCGGCCGAAGAGGCTGTCGGGTCCGGCGACGCACAGGCGCCGGACTCCGGCGTCCTTCAGCGCCGTGGTGACGCTCGGCCAGTTCATGGCGTGGTCGAAGCCGTCGAGCAGCATGGTGCGCAGTTCCGCGCCCGTGCGCAGCACCCTGCCGTCCTGGTCGGCGACGACCGGCAGGGAGGGGTCGACGAAGGTGTAGCGCGAGACGACCTCGCGTTCCGCCTTGGCGCGCAGCGGCGCGAACACCGACGCGTGCATGGGGGGACGCATCGTGTACAGGGGGAGGCTGCCGATGGAGCGCAGCCGCTCCCGCATCCAGTCGACGCGGTGTTCGGCCAGGGAGACCATCCAGAAGCCGTCGTCGATGTGGCAGGAGATCTCGTGCCACTCGCCCGCCTCGTCGAGCTCGGCGAGGATCGGGTCCAGTTCCTCGCTCGGGGCGCGGACGAAGGACAGGGTGACGATGTCCTTGTGGTGTTCGGCGAAGTACGATTCGAGGCACCGCGCGATCTCGGCGGTGAGGCGGACGGCGTCGGGCAGTTCGAGGGCGCCTGTGTACGCGAGGGCCGCCTTCTCCCCGAAACTGGGGCCGGCCACGATGTCGGGGGTGACGTCCAGGTGCTCGGTCGCCCAGTACGCGCTGGCCAGGCAGTTCACGAAGAAGGCGACCTGGGCGGCCTCCGAGTAGTCGCCCTCGGACCGGCGGAAGGCGTCGACCAGGGAGTAGCCGAGGGCGTCGTCGGCTACGGCGACCAGTTCCCGGGCCACGGGGTTGGCCACCATGAAGCGGCCCACGTCGGCGAACGGGACGGGCCCCATGCCGGGGAAGACGAGAGCGGTGTCGTACGCCATGGCGGGGTCCCCGCCTCCTCTCACAGTGGTCTGCGACGCCCGGGCCGGCGTCCTGGCGCGGCGTGTCACAGGCCGGCGAGGAAGTCGGTGAGCACCTCGAAGAACCGGTCCGGCTCCTCCAGGTGCGGCAGGTGGCTGGACTCCTCGAAGATCTCCCAGCGGGCCCCGGGGACGTGGTCCATGTAGGGCTGGACGACGGCCGGGGTGGCCTCGTCGTGACGTCCGCTCAGGAGCAGCGTGGGCGTCCTGATGGTGTGCAGTTCGTCGACGATCGACCAGTCCTTCAGGGAGCCGATCACGTGGAACTCGGTCGGGCCGTTCATCGCGTAGTAGACCGTCGGGTCGTTGTAGATCTCCATGAAGGAGGAGAGGAAGTCGCGGGGCCACGGGGTGAGGCGGCACACGTGGCGGTCGTAGAAGACACGCATCGCGGCCAGGTACTCCTCGGACTCGTAGGTGCCGGCCCTCTCGTGCCGCACCAGGGTCTCCTGTACGTCCGGCGGCAGTGCGGCACGCAGCCGCGCCATCTCCTGGAGCCAGACTGGGTACGAGGCGGGTGCGTTGGCCACGACCAGACCGCGGAGGCCGGGGGGACGGCCCATGGCATGCCGTGCGCTCAGCGGGCCGCCCCAGGACTGGCCGAACAGGACGTAGTCGTCGGCGATGCCCAGTTCCCGCACGAGATTGCCGAGTTCGTCGAGGAACAGGTCGACCGTCCAGAAGTCCGGCGCGCTGTCGGGAAGATGGGTGGAGCCGCCGTTGCCCAGCTGGTCGTAGTGGACGACCGGCCAGCCGTCCTCGGCGAGGCGGGCGAGCGGCAGCAGGTAGTCGTGCGTACTGCCGGGGCCGCCGTGGACGACGACGACCGCGGGGCGTCCCGCCCCCAGTTCCCCGGTCACGCGGTACCAGGTCCGGTACTCCCCGAAGGGGACGGTGCCCTTGACGCCGGGTACGAGACCCTGCGCACTGGGTTTCGGGGACACGCTGATCACCTCTAGTCGGCTGCGGAGTGCGGGGCCGTCCGGTCAGGAGATCCGGCCGGGACCGCGGAGCGTGTGGTGCGGGGCGAACCGTGCTTCCGCCCTGGTCCGCAGCCGACGCTAACCGTCGCCCAGACGTTCGACGGACCCCTAACCGCCCCTAGTGGTACGGGGAGTGACGGGGACCACGGCCGCACCCCTGCGGGGGTCGCACCGCTAGGGGCCCGTAGGGGTGGGCCTTCCCGGGCGCCGCTCCTTAGCGTGCGGGAAACGGCCGGCGGAAAGCGCGCCGGCGCCGGGCCGGAGCCCTCCCCCGGGGTGAACGGCGCGGCCCGCTCCCTCCCGTGCGAAGAGGACACCATGACTGCACCTGCCGAAGCGGCCGCCGAGGGCGCCCTCCCGGAGTTCCCGATGCGTAGGGCCTGCCCCTTCAGCCCTCCGGCCACCTACACCGAGCTGCGCGAGAACGAACCGGTCTCCCGGGCGCAGCTGAAGGTCAACGGCAAGCCGACCTGGCTGGTCACCCGCCACGACCTGTACAAGAAGGTGCTCGGCGACGCGCGGGTGAGCGCCAATCTGAAGCTGCCGGGCTACCCGCTCCAGGTGCCGGTGCCCGATGAGATCCTCCAGTCGGTCCCGCTCACCTTCCTGTCCATGGACCCGCCGGACCACACGGTGCAACGCCGCATGCTGGCGCCGGAGTTCAGCGTGCGTCGGATGCGTGAGCTGCGCGCCCGGGTGCAGCAGCTCGTGGACGAGCAGATCGACGAGATGCTCGCCAAGGGCTGCGACAGCCCGGTGGACCTCGTCACGGCCCTCGCGCTGCCGGTGCCGTCCCTGGTGATCTGCGAACTGCTCGGCGTCCCCTACGAGGACCACGCCCGGTTCGAGCAGTGGGCGTGGGCCATCATGAACCACGAGGTCAGCGACGAGGACCGGGGCATGGCCCACTACGAGCTGGACCGCTACGTCGACGGGCTGGTCACCGCGAAGGAGAGCGAGCCCGGCGACGACATGATCAGCCGGCTGATCGCGTTCAACCGGGAGACCCCGGCGGTGGAGCACTCCGACATCGCCAGCATGTCCAAGCTGATGCTGGTCACCGGTCACGAGACCACGGCGAACATGATCGCGCTCGGTGTGCTGGCCCTGCTGGAGCACCCGGACCAGCTCGCCGCCGTGCGCGAGGAGCCCGAGCTGATGCCGGGCGCCGTGGAGGAACTGCTGCGCCTGTTCTCCATCTCGGACGCCGGCACGGCGCGCGTGGCCATGGAGGACATCGAGCTCGGGGATGTCACGATCCGCGCCGGTGACGGCATCCTGCCGCTGAACAACGCCGCCAACCACGACGAGCAGGTCTTCCCCGACGCGGACCGGCTGGACGTACGCCGCGAGGCCCGCAGCCACGTGGCCTTCGGGTACGGCGTCCATCAGTGCGTCGGACAGAACCTGGCCCGGATGGAACTGGACGTCGTCTACTCCACGCTGCTGCGCCGGGTGCCGACGCTGCGCCTGGCCACTCCGGCCGACGAGCTGCGCTTCAAGGACGACGCCATCGTCTGGGGCCTGTACGAGCTGCCCGTCACCTGGTGACGCCGGGCACCCCGATGAGCCTTCCCTCACCCACCGTTCCGTCCGAGAGGCAGCCATGACCCAGTCCGCAGAACCGGCCGGCGGGACGGCGTCGCCGTATCCGCAGTTCCCGATGCGACGCACCTGCCCGTTCAGCGAACCGGACGAGTACGCCGGGCTGCGCGCGGACGAGCCCGTGTCGCGCGCCTCGCTCAAGGTCAACGGCAAGCCGACCTGGCTGGTCACCCGGCACGAGCACGTCAAGCAGGTGCTCGGCGACCCGCGTGTGAGCTCCAATCTGAAGCGTCCCGGCTACCCGCACCAGTTCCACATCTCCGAGGAGATGCTGGCCCATGTCCGGCTGATGATGCTGTCCATGGACCCGCCGGACCACACAGCACAACGCCGCATGCTGATACCGGAGTTCACGGCGCGGCGGACGAAGGCGATGCGCCCGCGGATCCAGGAGGTCGTCGACGAGCGCATCGACGCCATGCTGGCAGCGGGCGGCCCGGTGGACCTGGTCCAGGCCCTCGCTCTGCCGGTGCCGTCGCTGACCATCTGTGAACTGCTCGGGGTCCCCTACGGCGACCACGCCCAGTTCGAGGAGTGGTCGGCCGCCCTCATGAACCACGACCTGACCCCCGAGGAGTACGGGGCGGCGGTGCAGGCCCTGGACATGTACCTCGACAAGCTGGTCACCCTCAAGGAGACCGAGCCGGGTGACGACCTGATCAGCCGGTTCCTGGAGAAGAACCGCACCGAGCAGGCCGCCGACCACCTCGACGTGGTGACCATGGCCCGGATGATGCTCGTGGGCGGCCACGAGACCACGGCCAACATGATCGCGCTGGGTGTGCTCGCCCTGCTGGAGCACCCGGACCACATGGCCGAGCTCCGGTCGGACGACACGTTGCTGCCGAACGCCATCGAGGAGTTGCTCCGGGTCTTCTCCATCTCGGACTCGGGCACCGCCCGGGTCGCGGTCGAGGACATCGAGGTGGGCGGTGTCACCATCCGCGCCGGCGAGGGCATCCTCGCGCTGAACAACGCCGCCGACCACGACGAGAGGGTCTTCGCCGACCCCGGCACCCTCGACTTCCACCGCAAGGAGGCGCGCAGCCACCTGGCCTTCGGCTACGGGATCCACCAGTGCATGGGCGCGAACCTGGCCCGCGCGGAGCTGGAGATCGTGTACGCCACCCTGCTCCGCCGCATTCCGGGCCTCCGGCTGGCCGTGCCCGTGGAAGAACTGCGGTACAAGGACGACGCCATGGTCTACGGCGTCTACGAACTGCCCGTCACCTGGTGACGGCCGATCCGATCGGAATCCCCGCCATGCATGTCACCACGGACCACGACCGGTGTGTGGGCTCCGGCCAGTGCGCGATGCAGAGCCCCGAGGTCTTCGACCAGGACGACGACGGTCTCGTCGTCGTCCTCCAGGAGAGGCCGGGGGCGGAGCTGCTGGAGGAAGTCCACCGTGCGGTCGAGCTGTGCCCGTCGCAGTCCATCCACGTCACCGGCTGATCCGAGCCGCCTCGGCGCCCCTGCGCCGTGGTGCCGTGGTGCCGTGCGGGACGACGCCCGGCACCACGGCACGGGAGTCCGGCACCACGGCGCGCACGACGACGACAACCGAGGACGTGAACCCGTGGTGACGAACCGACCTCGCTCCCCCGGACCGGGACTGCCCGTCGAGCCGGTCCACGGGCCCGGCACCCGGCCGGGTCCGTGGACGACGCGTCGGTTCACCGGATCAGGCACCGCGAGGGAGTCCAACACCCGGTACGGACAGCTGATCGCCGACGGCACGACGGACCTGTCGGTCGCCTTCGACCTGCCCACCCGGATGGGACACGACTCGGACGCCCCTGTCGCCTCCGGCGAGGTCGGCAGGACCGGCGTGGCCATCGACTCCGTCGACGACATGCGCGTCCTCTTCGCCGGGATCCCGCTGGACAGCGTCTCCACGTCGATGACGGTCGACGCCCCCGCCTCCCTGCTGCTCCTGCTCTACCAACTGGTGGCGGAGGAGCAGGGGTTCGGCGCCGACGTGCTGAGGGGCGCGATCCGGAACGACGTGCTGCAGGAGTACGTCGCGCGCGGGACGTACATCTTCCCCCCGAAGCCGGCGCTGCGGCTGGCCGCGGACGTGTTCACCTACTGCGGGGCCGAGATACCGCACTGGAGCACGCTCTCCGTCTCCGGCCACCTCATGGCCGAGGCGGGCGCGTCGCCCGCGCAGGAGATCGCGTTCACCCTGGCCGACGGCATCGAGTACGTGCGCGCGGCGGTCGCGGCCGGGCTGGACGTCGACGAATTCGCACCGCGGCTCTCCTTCGTCCTCATGGCCCGCACGACAGCCCAGGAGGAGGCCGCAGGATTCCGTACCGCGCGCCGGATCTGGGCGCGGGTGATGCGGGAGGAGTTCGGCGCGAGGAACCCCGAGTCCCTGGCGCCTCGCTTCCGCACACAGGCCGAGGACGGGCAGCACGGGGCGGGCCGGGGCGGCCCCTCGCGCGGACGCGGCGGAACCCGGCCGCCGCACACCGGTTCGTTCGAGCAGGCCCTCACCCGGTCGGCGCACGAGGCGGCGCGTCCCGCCACGCGCGGCCTGCGGGCCCTGGCGTACGACACGGACGTGCCTGCGGCAGCCGGACGCTCCTCCGGGCTCTGCCCGGTCGGGAGGACGGCCGACGACATCGAGGCGGCCACGGTCGAACTCATGCGGAGGGTCGAGGACTTCGGTGGGGCCGTCGCGGCCATCGAACACGGCTACCAGACAGGCGAGATGGAGGACAACCCCTGCCGCGTCCCCCGGGAGCGGGGCTCCGCCGGAGCCGGCGGCTTCCGGATCGACGAGGGGGAACTGCACGAACCACCTCGCGAACCCCTCCGCGTCTCCTCCTCCGCCGAGACGCGGCAGGCCGAGCGCCTCGCCAAACTCCGCGCCTGGCGGGACCAGGAACGGGTGGACCGCCACCTCGCCGGAGTACGGAGGGCGGCGGCCGGGGACGACAACGTTCTGTACCCGATGAAGGAGGCCCTGTCCGCCGGGGCCACCGTGGGTGAGGTCTGCGACGCGCTGCGCGAGATCTGGGGGACGTACACCCCCGGCGGGCCCTTCTGACCGGACCTCGCGCCGGAAGCGTCCCCCCGGACCGTGCGGCCGGTGCCTCCGGCCCGGGGGCGGGCACCTCACTCCGGGGCGCCTCCGGGCCGGGGACCGACGAGGGACTGTGCCTGCTGGAGGAAGGCCGGCAGCCACTGCTCGTAGGAGGCGGATCCCAGGTACTCCAGTGCCGTTTCCGCGTCCTTGCCGACGGGCGTGTGCAGCGGCGTCCCGGGGTCGTCGACGGCGGCGAGGACCGCCTCGGCCACCTCGCCGCAGTCACCGGCGCCCTCCTGGACCCGCGCGAGGAACCGAGCCGTCCACGCCCGGTCGGCGGTGTACGGGTCGGCCGCGGACAGGTCCGACGGTGCCACGGCCACGGAGCTGTCGCGGTTGATGCGTGAGGCGAAGCTGCCGGGCTCCAGGCACACGACGCGGATACCGAACGGCCGCACCTCCGCGGACAGCGCCTCGCTGAGCGTGCCCAGGGCGGCCTTGCTGGCGGCGTAGAAACCGCCGTGGGGCACGGCGAACGTGCGGCCGGCCAGGGAGGAGACGTTGACGATGACGCCGCTGCCCTGGGCACGCATGGACGGCAGGACCGCCCGCACGGTGCGCAGCGGTCCCCAGAGGTTGGTCTCCAGCACCGCGCGCGCGTCGCTCTGCGGCATGGTCTCGACGGTCCCGGTGCGGTCGATGCCGGCGTTGTTGACCAGCACGTCGATGGCGCCGTGCCGTTCCCGCACCCCGTGGACGGCGGCGGCCACGGAGGCGTCGTCGGTGACGTCGAGCCGGGGCACGTCCAGGGTGAGGTTCTCGGCCCGGGCGCGGCGGAGCAGTTCGCCGGCGGTGTCGGGATCGCGTACGCACGCGTGGACGCGGTCCCCCCTGCGGGCGAACGCCAGCGCGGTCTCCAGCCCGATACCGCTGCTGCAACCGGTGACAAGAACCGACGTCATGGTGAATCGCCTGCTTTCAGGGCGTCGGACGACAGGATTCGGTCGGCAGCCTACGAACGCGCCGCCCCGGGCCGCAGCCCCTACGACCCCCTAGGAGATCGCCGGCTTCCAGCCCTGCCGGCGGAGCTGCCTCGGCCACCCGTTCGAACGGACCGCTACTATCCCCGCTCATGAATGACGACGTACGCAACATCGTGCTCGGTCTCATCGCCGCGGGAATCAGCGCATCCCTCGGCTGGCTCGCCCGGACGTACTTCTGGCGGCGCAGACTCCGGCGCAAGCAGGCGTTCTTCGGGATGCCGGGGAACTCCGAGTGCCTGCTCGTCGTCAACCGCGACGCCGGCGGCGACGGCGCGGTGCACCGCCACGACGTCTTCGCCCTGCTCGAACTCTCGGCCCTCGTCAAGGACTGCTCTGCCCACGCGCAGATCGTGTCCCACGACACGGCCCACCAGGGCTTCGGTGAACGGACGGAGTTCTGCGTCGGCGGGCCGGGGTCCAACCGCCGCATGGCCGCGCACCTGCAGTCGCTGCTGCCCGGTGTGAAGATCAACACCGGGCCCGAGCCGGGCCCCGACCGTGCGGCCTTCCAGGTCGGCTCGGAGCGCTACCGCCTGGAAGCCGGAACGTCCGAGCACGTACTGCTGGCGCGGCTGACGGGTGGCCAGGACGCGCGGCCGGTGTTCCTGCTCTGCGGCCAGCGTGCCATCACCAACCAGGCCGCCTCGCGTTATCTGATACGCAACTACGAGAAGCTGCACCGCAGGCACCGGGGCGGCTCGTTCGTCCTTCTCCTGAAGGTGGTCAACTCCCAGGCTTACGGTCCGGATGTGGTCGAGCTGGTCGGCGACGTGACCAGGGCGGCCCAGGCCCCGCTGCCCACCGCGCCCCCCGCCTCGCACCGCGCCACCGGCTGACGCCGACGGACCGGGCGGCGCTCCGGGCCGGGGGCCCGTGCGAGCCGCCCACCGCGGTACGGCGTCGTGGCCCGCGCACGGGAAGGTGAAGGGGCGGCACGGGAAGGGGCGGCCCCGCGTCGTTCCTCCGTACGACGTGGGACCGCCCCTGTCACGGCGGACTGTCCTTCAACCGCCCCCTCACTTCTCCACGGACCGGTGTCGGGACCTGCACGCCCGTCCGGGCGGGGAACCTTCCCCCGCCCACGGCGCGCAGGCCGGTCAGCAGTCGACCCGCACCCTCCACCGGTCCTCCCGCAGCGGCCGCGACCCGGCCGGCACGCAGCTGACCTTCTCCCCACCGGGCGTGGATCCGGGAGGTGTACCGGTTCCACGGTGCGGGAAGTGATCACCGGCTGCTGCCGGGCGGACGGTCCCGACGGCTACTGCCTGCGACGGCCCGGCAGCACCGTTCCCGGTTCGGCGGCCGCGACGCCCGTTCCCTCCGTCTTGGGGTTGCGCCGCTCCCTCTTGGCCACCCAGGTGGCGAACCAGGAGAGCAGCATGCACATGCCGATGTAGATGGGCGAGATCACCATCACCACGGGGATGAACGGCAGGTCGTAGTCGAGGTTCGACGCGATCAGCTTGCCCGCGTGGAGGAACTCCTCGTAGGTGATCAGATAGCCCAGCGAGGTGTCCTTGAGCGCCACCACCAGCTGGCTGATGATGGTGGGCAGCATCGCCCGGACGGCCTGCGGGGCCAGGACGTGGGTGGTGACCTGGGTCTTGCGCATGCCCAGCGCGTACGCCGCCTCCCCCTGTCCCCGCTCGACGGAGTTGATCCCGGTACGGAACACCTCCGCTAGCACGGAACCGTTGTAGAGCGTCAGTCCGGCCACCAGTGCGGGCAGCGGCTGGACCTTGAGGGCGACGAAGATGAAGAAGATCATCACCAGTACCGGCATGGCCCTGAAGAACTCGACCAGGAGGGTCGAGATCCATCGCACCGGCTTGTGGGCGGACAGCCGCCCGACCGCGAGAACCGCCCCGAGCGCGAGCGAGAGCACCGCCGCGTAGGCGAAGGCCTTGAGGGTGTTGCCCAGGCCCCGGAGCAGCAGTTCCTGGATGCCCTTGTACGTGAAGGGAGTCCACTTCGCGCTGGTGAACTGGTCGGTGTCGAACAGCAGATAGAGGATCCAGGCGAAGAGCCCGAGGATCACGGCGGTCGAGATGATTCCGTAGAGGAAGTGTCTCTTACGGGTGACGGGCCCCGGAATGTCGTAGAGCGCGGTCGCCGAGGCGGTGGCGTGGGTCATCGGGCGACTCCCCAGCGCTTCTCCAACACGTTGAAGAGCGCACTGATGGCGAGGGTGATGATCAGATATCCGACGGCGATCCAGACGAAGGTCCAGATGATGCTGTAGCCGAGTTCGTTGAGGGTCTTGTAGGTGCCGAGGAGCTCGGTGACGCTGAAGGCCCCGGCGATCGCCGAGTTCTTGGCGAGCGCGATGAGTGTCGAACCCACCGGGGGGATGACCGACCGGAAGGCCTGTGGCAGCACCACGTTGCCCAGGGTCTGTCCGAAGGACATCCCGAGGCTCCGGGCGGCTTCGCCCTGCCCGGTGGGCACGGTGTTGATGCCGGAGCGCAGGGCCTCGCAGATGAAGGCCGAGGTGTAGCAGCCGAGGGCGAGGACCGCGAAGACCTGGAAGGGCAGGACCAGGCCGAAGCGCGGCAGCCCCAGCAGCACGGCGAAGAACAGCAGCGTCAGGGGTGTGTTGCGGAGCACCGCCACCCACACGGTGCCGATCACCCGGAGCGAGCCGACGGGCGCGACCCGGAACGACGCCATGACGAAGCCGAGCACGAGTGCCAGGATCGAGGCGTAGACGGTGAGTTCGACGGTGCCGAGGAAGCCCTTGCCGTAGAGCGACCAGTTCTCTGTCAGTACGTCCATGATGGAGGCCCGCCCCTCAGTTCGCCGGGTAGCGGTCGATGGGCGGCGGTGTCGGTGCGGGTACCCCGGACAGGCCCAGGGTCGCTTCGAACGCCTTCTTCCAGTTGCCGTTCTTCTCGTTCTCCTCCAGCGCGTCGTCGAGCGCGAGGCGCAGCGCGTTGTCACTGCGCGGGACACCGATGCCGTACGGCTCCTCGGAGAAGGGCTTGCCCACCACCTTCATCTCGTCCGGTGCCTTGGCCGCGAAGCCGAGCAGGATCGCGTCGTCGGTGGTGACGGCGTCGACCTGGAAGGTCAGCAGGTTGTCGACGCAGATCGAGTAGGTGTCGTAGGCGACGAGATCCGCCTCGGGGTGGTCGGCGGCGATGCGCTGGTACGGCGTGGAGCCCGCGGCCGAGCAGACGGTCTTGCCCGCCAGGTCCTGCGGGCCGTGGATGTCGTTCTCGTCGGTTCGCACCAGCAGTCCCTGGCCCGCCATGTAGTAGGGGCCGGCGAAGCCGACGAGCTTCTTGCGCATGTCGTTGATGGTGTAGGTGCCGACGTAGTAGTCGATCTGCCCGTTCTGGAGCGCCGTCTCACGGTTGGCGGAGGCGATGGTCCGGAAGCGGATCGTGTCCGGCTCGAAGCCGAGCGAGGCCGCCATCATGCGGGCGATCTCGATGTCGAAGCCGGAGTAGACACCGGTGGCCGGGTCCTTCTCGCCGAGGTACGGCTGGTCCTCCTTGGCGCCCACCACGAGGTAGCCACGTCTCTTGGCCTTGCTCCAGGTCTTCGACTCCGGCAGCCGGAAACCGGTGTCGACCTTGTACTGGGGCAGTTCGTCGGCCTTCGGCCCCTTGACCGGCGGGCTGCCCTCCCTGCCGCAGCCGACGGCCAGCGCGGTGATCAGGAGGCAGACCAGTACGGCCGCGATGTTCCTCGTACGCAACACGGTGCCCCCTGTCAGTGCTTGAGGATCTTGGACAGGAAGTCCTTGGCGCGGTCGCTCTCCGGGTTGGTGAAGAAGTCCTCCGGGGTGCGGTCCTCGATGACGCGCCCGTCGGACATGAAGACCACGCGGTTGGCGGCGGACCGGGCGAAGCCCATCTCGTGCGTGACGACCACCATGGTCATGCCCTCGCGTGCGAGCTGCTGCATGACCTCGAGGACCTCGTTGATCATCTCCGGGTCGAGCGCCGAGGTGGGCTCGTCGAAGAGGAGTGCCTTGGGGTCCATGGCGAGGGCGCGGGCGATGGCGACGCGCTGCTGCTGGCCACCGGAGAGCTGGGCGGGGAACTTGTCGGCCTGCGAGGCGAGCCCGACCCGCTCCAGGAGTTCGCGGGACCGCTGGTCGGCCTCGTCCTTCTTGCGCCTGCGGACCTTCAGCTGGGCGAGCGAGACGTTCGCCAGCACGGTCTTGTGTGCGAAGAGGTTGAACGACTGGAAGACCATGCCCACTTCGGCCCGGAGCTCCGCGAGCCCCTTCCCCTCTTCCGGGAGCGGCTTCCCGTCGATGGCGATGTGGCCGGATTCGATCGTCTCGAGCCGGTTGATGGTCCGGCAGAGCGTTGATTTGCCTGATCCGGAGGGGCCGATGACCACCACCACCTCCCCGCGGCCGACGGTGAGATTGATGTCCTGGAGTACGTGCAACTTCCCGAAGTACTTGTTGACGTCCCGCAGCTCGATCAACGGATCGACGGCCATACGCTGCCCTACCCACTTATCGCTTGTCGAGGTCAGCGCAAACTATCCGGGGTGGGCGGCCGCTTCGGGGCCGACACGCACCGGCCCCGCATAAGGCTGTTTATCGCGTTTTGGCCTCGGGGCCGCTCTCGGCGGACTCCGCGTACATCTCGGAGAGCTCGGGGCTGCCGGACATCGCCCAGTCCAGACCTGCGGCCACGACGTCGATCTCGCGTCCCGAGGCGAGCCGCACCACAGGCTTCCCGCCGGCCAGGATGTCCCAGACGGCGCCGGGAACCGTCCGCACCAGGACGGTTCCGAGGTAGAGGCCCGCGTCGTTGCCCACCCAGGGCAGCTCCTCGGGGTCGTCGCGCCAGATGGGCGGCAACTGGTCGAGCGCGGACAACGAGCCCGGGCTGTCGTCGAGTTCGAGCCCGCACTGCCCGGCCCGGGCGCGCAACAGCTCACACTCCGCGAACAGTTCGGCCACACCGTCCGGATCGGTCCTGACGGCGGCCGCGAGAGCCACCTCCCGTGTACCGCCCTGGCGCTTACGCCAGTTGTCCAGGAAAGGGATGTTCATACCACCAGGATCCCACCCCGGAGGCGTTCCGCACCGCAGGGCACGCATCTGTTCCCGATCCGGCACCCGGCTCGTACATGATCCGGCCATGTACCTAGGGTACGGACATGACGTCACAGAACTACCTCTCCGAACTCTTCTCCCTGGAGGGCCGGGTCGCCGTGGTGACCGGCGGCAGCTCCGGCATCGGCCGGGGCATCACCGGGGCGCTGGCACGAGCCGGTGCGAGCGTGGTGGTCGTGGCGCGCGGGGAGGCCGAACTGGCACGAACCGTCGCCGAACTCGGCGCCGACGGCTGCCGGGCCGCCTGGGTGAGCGCCGACCTGGCGACCTCCGAGGGCGTGCGCGCGGCCGGCGAGGAGTCCGCGGCCGTGTTCGGTGAGCCCGACATCCTCGTCAACTGCGCGGGGGTCAACCTGCGGCCGCCGATGAGCGAGCTCGACGAGGACGTCTGGGACACCACGATGGCGGTGAACCTCAAGGCCCCCCATCTGCTGGGCCGCCGGTTCGGTCCGGGCATGGCGGAGCGCGGTTACGGCCGGATCATCCACATCACCTCGCAGCAGGCGCACCGGGCGTTCGTGCAGAGCGGTGCGTACGGCGTCTCCAAGGGGGCCCTGGAGTCGCTGGCCCGCTCACAGGCCGAGGCGTGGTCGCCGCACGGCGTCAACTGCAACACGCTGGTGCCGGGATTCGTGATGACGCCGCTCAACGCTCGACTGTCGTCCGACCCGGAGCGGGTCGCCGCCCTGGCGTCCCGCACGATGGTGGGACGCAACGGCCTGGCCGAGGACTTCGCGGGTGCGGCGGTGTTCCTGGCGAGCGCGGCCTCGGGCTATGTGACGGGACAGTCGATCTTCGTCGACGGCGGGTTCTCCGTGCACTGAACGCGGATGCCGCCCCGTCCCGGGGCGGCATCGGCGGCGTGCGGGCGTGGGCGGCAGGAGGGCCCTCAGCCGTGTGCGCCCTGAGCCGGGTCCCCGGCCTGGGCCGCGACGGACGCGGCGACGGAGGCGGAGGCCGCTTCCTTGTCGACTCCCAGTCCGCCCAGCAGGCCGGTTCCGCCCTCGAACTCCAGCAGGGCCAACAGGACATGCCCGGACCCGACGGTGTCGTGACCGAGACGCAGCGCCTCGCGGAAGGTGAGTTCCAGAACCTTGCGCGCGTCAGCGTCGAAGGGGATGAGCGCCGGCAGCTCGTCCACCGGGGCCGGCAGGGCGAGAGTCGCCGCCTCACGGACTCCGTCCGCGGACACGCCCTGGTCCGCCATCGCCCGGACGCCGACGCAGTCCGGGACGGCGACGAGGCCCAGGACCAGATGCTCGGGGCGGATCTCGTCGTTGCGCGCGGCGTGGGCCGCGTTGCTCGCACCGACGACGGCACTCCTGGCCTGCTCGTCGAACCGGCTGAAGCCCTGCCCGGGGTCCAGGTCGGAGCCCTCGTCGGGCTTCTTGGGCACGAACCTCTTCTGGGCGGCCTGCCGGGTGACCCCCATGCTCCTTCCGATGTCCGTCCATGAGGCGCCCGAGCGGCGCGCCTGGTCCACGAAGTGCCCGATGAGGTGGTCGGCGATCTCACCGAGGTGATCGGCCGCGACGACGGCGCCGGACAACTGCTCCAGGGCGTCGGTATGGGTCTTCTTGATCCCCTCGATCAGGTCGTCGAGACGGATGGGGGGACTGGGCTGCACCGGATTGGCCATGGAGGCAACCCTAGGTTGACAGCACGGGATCGTCAACCCGCGGTTGACACCCCTCGGGTCATCGGACGTCGAGGTCCACGACCACCGGGGCGTGGTCGGAAGCCCCCTTGCCCTTGCGCTCCTCACGGTCGACGTAGCTGTCCTTGACCGCCGCGGTGAACGGTGCGTTGCCGTAGACCAGGTCGATGCGCATGCCCCTGTTCTTCGGGAAGGCGAGCTGACGGTAGTCCCAGTAGGAGTACGGGCGGTCGTACTTGAGGGGGCGCGGCACCACGTCGGACAGGCCCGTCCCGCGCAGTGCCGCGAGTGCGTCCCGCTCGGCCGGGGTGACATGGGTCGCCCCCTCGAAGACGGCCGGGTCCCAGACGTCCTCGTCGGTTGGCGCGATGTTGTAGTCGCCGAGGACGGCGAACGGCAGCGTCCCCGCCGCGTCCGCGGCGACGGCCTCCCGCAGCGCCCCCAGCCAGCGCAGCTTGTACGCGTAGTGCTCGTGGGCGACCTCGCGGCCGTTGGGGACGTAGACGGACCAGACGCGGGCGCCGCCGCAGGTCGCCGAGACCGCCCTAGGCTCCTGCACGCCGTCGTACTCCGGGCCGCCGGGGAGACCCGTCACGACGTCGGCGAGGCCGACGCGGGAGAGCACCGCGACGCCGTTCCACCGGCCGGTGGCGTTGACCGCGGACTCGTAACCCGCTTCCCGCAGCGCGTCGGTGGGGAACTGCTCGAGCGTGCACTTGGTCTCCTGGATGCACAGCACGTCGGTGCCGCTGCTCTCCAGCCAGGCCAGCAGCCTCGGCAGCCGGGCGGTGATCGAATTGACGTTCCAGGTGGCGATGCGCATGCAGCAAACCTAGCCGCTCCCACTGACAGCCGGGTCAGAGCCCGGTCGCGTCGCCCGGGGTCAGCCGGCTGTGGTCGGCCCCGCCCAGGGCGCCGATCTGCATGTCGTAGATCGGGCGTGCGAGATCGGTGAGCAGGGCGTCGTGGATGTCGATCGCACGGCGCGGCTTCACCTCGCGCACGTAGTCGATGACCTCCGAGATCTTGTTCCAGGGAGCCATGACCGGGAGCATCAGCGTGTCCACCGGGTGCTCGGGCACCGTGAGGGCGTCGCCCGGGTGGAAGACCGAGCCGTCCACGAGGAAGCCGATGTTGGTGATCCTCGGGATGTCCGGGTGGATCACCGCGTGCAGTTCGCCGTGCACCTGCACGTCGAGTCCCGCCACGGTGAACGTGTCCCCGTGGCCGACCGTGTGCACGCGGCCCGGGAACGCCGCGGACACCTGCTCGGCGACGCTGCGCAGGGTCCACACCTGTAGGGCCGGGTCGGATTCCAGCGCGGCGCGCATTCGCGCCTCGTCGAAGTGGTCGGGGTGTTCGTGCGTCACCAGGATCGCGTCGGCGCCGACCGTGGCGTCGTCCTCGCTGAAGCCGCCGGGATCGATGACGAGCGACTGGCCGTCGCGCTCCAGACGGACGCAGGAGTGGGTCTTCTTGACGAGGGTGAGAGACGAAGCGTTCATGCCACCATCCTGCTACGCCGGCGGGGTGGTTTCCTCCTGGATCACGGACTGTGCGATCTCGAACGCCGCACCCGCCGCCGGGAGGCCGCAGTAGACGGCCGTCTGGAGCAGCACCTCCTTGATCTCGACGGGGGTGAGACCGTTGCGCAGGGCCGCCCTGACGTGCCGGGCGAGGCCGCCCAGGTGTCCGGACGCGACGACCGCGGTGAGCGCGACGCAGCTGCGGGCCTTGCGGTCGAGGCCCTCCCGGCTCCACACCTCACCCCAGGCGTAGCGGGTGAGGAGCTCCTGGAATTCGTCGGTGAAGCCGTCGGAAGCTGCTGTGGCGGCGTCCACGTGGGCGTCGCCCAGCACCTCACGACGGACCTTCATACCCCGGTCGTACAGGCCGCTGAGTCCCTCCGAGGAGACGTCCGGCAGGACGGCGGCGGCAGAGATCTCCGCGACGGGGACCACCGGGGCGAACGGGGCGGAGAAACCGGGGGAAGGCAGTACGGGGATCGACACCTGGGTGTCCTGCCACGCGGTCGAGAAGTGCATGAGAAGCAGGTCGGTGACCGCCGCCGGCTGCTCGACCGGCGCCAGGTGGGAGGCCCCGGGGACGAGGGCGAGCCGGGCGTCGGGGATTCCCGCGACCAGGGTCCGGGCCTCGGCGGGGCCGGTGACCTTGTCCTCGGCGCCGACCAGCACGAGCGTCGGCACACCGATGCGCGGGAGTTCCGCACGGATGTCGAAGGCCGCCAGGGCCTCGCAGGAGGCGATGTAGCAGCCCGGGTCGGTGGTGCGGACCATCTGGACCGCCCATTCGACGATGGCCGGCTGGGCGGCGGCGAAGCCGGGGGTGAACCAGCGTTCCGGGGAGGTACGGGCGATCGGCTCCAGGCCGTTGCTGCGGACGATCACCCCGCGCCGGCGGAACTCGTCGGCGGTTCCGAAGCGCGGTGAGGCGGCGACCAGCGCCAGGGCCGCGACCCGGTGGGGATGGCGGAGGGCGAGGTCGGCGCCGACGGCGCCGCCGATGGAGCAGCCCGCGTAACCGAAGCGCTGCACGCCCACGCTGTCCAGCGTGGCGAGGACGCGGTCGGCGAGGTCACTGACCGCGGCGGCCGGGTACGCGGGGGCCCCGCCGTGCCCGGGCAGGTCGTAGCGGAAGATGCGCCAGTGCTTGGACAGCTCGGGTATCTGGCGGTCCCACATGTGCCAGGTGGTACCCAGGGAGGGGCCGATCACCAGGACCGGAGCGTCTTCCGGCCCGTCAAAACGGTATTGCATGATTTCAGCGTTCTTCTCGCTCACCCGCTCACGCTCCCACATGTCACATTCGCCTAGTGAGCGGGGGCCGGAGCGCTCGCTGGTTCTCCCCACGTCCCCCCGGCCGGCCGTAGATCCTCCACATCCGGATTCACGTACCAGCGCTTCGTCGAGAGGACGTCGGTGTGCCCGGCCCAACGGGCAGGCACATGGCCGGGCACACCCTTGTCCGCCAGGCACGTGAGGCAGCTCGCGCGAGCGTCGTGACAAACGGAACCGGCAGGCCATGACCGTGTACGCCCGCTCACGCAACTGCCGCCCGTCGGGCGCCCTGCCGAGACCGTCCACGAGCACGTACCCGTTGCAGGGCGTCCGGCGGTCCGCTCCCGGCTACCGCCCGCCGGCAGCGCACCTGGCAACGTCGTTCCGGCCTCGTGCCCCGCAGCCGACGACAGTCACCGTTCCTATCGCGGCAGGCCAGGGCCTTGCCGGTCCCTGCACGCCGCGCCCACGAGCGCGGACCTGCAACCGACCGCACCGGACGGCAAACTGACGCGACATCACTGCCGCGACCGCTGAACAAGCCGATCGAGGCCCATCGCCGCCGGCCTCCGCCGCAGCACCCACGTCCCCAGTGGCTACCAGCGTCACCTTCGGCCTCGACTTTCGCAAACCGGACATCACGTTGGCACAACGAAGCCCAAAACTGGTCATGAACATGGTTGCCGGGGCGGCCGGTCGGGTGTGAAGATCCTCTTCGCTTAACGATCTACCGATGGAGATGTGATGAAGAGCATCCGCTTCAAGAAGAAGGCAGCCGCCTTCGCTACGTCCTTCGCGGCCGTGGTGGCTGTGATGACGACCGCCGGTCCGGCCCATGCGGCGGAGTTCAAGGTCACCGACAACTGTGATGTTCCGTGGATCACCTGCTCGTACGGCGATCTGTGGCTGTTCTACAACACGAAGCAATTCGCCGTCCAGGACGGCTATATCAAGTCGGCGTTCACGACCTTTTACAGCAACGTGTCCGACCACTCGGGTACAAGCCAGTACCAGGGATCGTCACTGACGACCTACCGGTATGTCTTCGGTAACGGCGGCAACGGAAACGGCGAGTACATGAAGAACAATGCCGGGTCGGTGCAGAACTGCGCCCGGGATGACAACTACCGCGTGTACTACAACTCCGGCTACGGCGGCACGTCTCAGTATTTCGCGAAGAACGGGCCCTACGGAGACTGCAACCTCACCGACCTGATCTCCGCGTTGCACAACAACAACGCATCCTCCCACTTCGGTTAAGAAGGATCTCACGTGAAGCACACCAAGCGGATATCCACCGCAGCAGCCCTGACCGCTTCGGCCTTCCTGGTCAGTGCCTGTTCCTCAGGCACCACTCCGGACACCACGAAGATCGTGGCCGACGGCAAATCGATTGTGAACAAGGATAAATGGCCCGAGAAGATCCCCACGAGTGGCCTGACCAAGAACCTGACGCTTCCGCTGGAGGAGTACATGGCCTCCTACGAGGATCAGGTCGCCATTGAGCAGGCTGCCACCGATCTCCAGCAGTCCTGCATGAAGGAGTACGGCATCGAGCTGACGTTGCCACGAGCGGGCGCCAACCCCCCTCCCAGCGACAACGATGCCAACATCGAACGCCGTTATGGCATCACCGACCGGGCCGAAGCGCAGAAGTACGGCTACGAGCTCGCTCCGGCGCTGCGGGAGCACACCGAGCAGCCCCTGCGTGATCTGTCCGATGTCGAGGTCGAGGTCCTGACCGGCCACACCAAGCCCGAACCACCCAAGGCCCCCGAGGGAACCAAGGCGGGAATGACGTTGAGCAGCCCCGGCCAGGGCACCGAGCCCGCTCGGGCCGAGCACAACGGGAAGAAGTTGAAGACGGGTGGCTGCATTGGCTGGTCCAAGGATCAACTCGGCGTGCGGGAAGCCGACCCGACCGTCGTGGCGGAGCTCGCCGGGGACAGCCTGATGCAGTCGATGCAGGACAGTGAGGTCATCAAGGCCAACGGTGCGTGGTCTTCGTGCATGGACGGCAAGGGGCACGCGGGACTTGCCGATCCGTACAAGGCGATGGACCAGGGCGTCACGAACGATGGGGAGCCGTCACAGGAGTCCATCGCCCTGGCGGTTGACGACATCGACTGCAAGACGCAGACGGATCTCGTCAAGGTCTGGTCCGATGTGGAGACCGCGATCCAGAACAGTCAGATCGCCGGCAACAAGAGCCGGCTGACCGGGATCAAGTCGCAGCACGGCAAGGAAGTCGCCGCCGCGCGCGAGCAGATGGGCGCCTCCTCCCGGTGAGCGCGAAAGAAGTACTGCCCGGACTTCACCTGGCCAGGGCGATGTGTCTGCTGGCGGCGTCCGTGCTGATCGCAGGTTGTACGGACGATGCCGCCGACCGTGCCCCCGAGTCACCGCGGCCAGCGACTTCGAGCGTGGCGCAGAGCACTCCTCCCTCACGTTCCTCGCCTGTGCCGTCGGTGCACTCCGAAGGACGTGCACGCGTCCTGGAGTACGGAGATCTGATCGTGCGTGCCACGCCGGAAAGCGGCGGGGTGCGGACCGAGATCGAGGTATCCAATACCTACGAACGGAACGCAACTTACTCAGTCAAGATCAGCATCGCTGATGGTAAGGGCTGGACCGCCTACAACCGATTTTGGCTTCAGGACGTCCCTTCTGGCGAAACCGGGCGTGATGAGGCGGTGATCGGCTCCAAGGACATGGGACCGATTCCGCAGGTTCCGAAGATTTATGTCGACGAATTCAATCCCCTCGTCGATCAGAAGTAGAAAAGGAAATAATCTACTGTGCGTTTAAGGCAGAGGAAATACGCGGTGGTGATAGCGGCAGCGACGGCGATTCTCGCCTCGTCGCTGTCCGCCTCGGCGCAGGCCCAGGGGCCGAAGGTCCCCGAGAATGCCGTTCAAGGCGGCAAGAGCCTGCCCGAAGCAACGAGCAAACCTCACGCAGTCGGCAAGAAGAACCGCGCCTCCGTCCTGGGCGAGAACTACTCCTCCTCCCAGGACGTGGCCCTGTCCACCTCCGGTGACGGCACGGGCTTCCACGTCTTGACGGGCAAGGAGAAGGAGGG
The DNA here is from genome assembly GCF_030719215.1 of Streptomyces sp. Alt3. Lineage (NCBI taxonomy): Bacteria > Bacillati > Actinomycetota > Actinomycetes > Kitasatosporales > Streptomycetaceae > Streptomyces > Streptomyces glycanivorans. The sequence goes on from NZ_CP120983.1 coordinate 1,318,469, forward strand.
CTATGAGTTCAGTACCGTAGCCACCCTGCACGAAGTCGGATTCGATGCGGACACCTGGATAGGTAACGCGTGCGTGACCGGCTCCGGGAGATACGCTGCCGTCGCCTACGCGCCCCGGACATTCACCAACAACCCCGAGCTGATGGTGCGCGGCGCGTTCACCGCCGTCGTCGACCTGAGCAGCGGCAAGGTGACCAAGCTGCCGATCACCGCTTCGCTCGCCTACTTCTCCCCAGGCTGCGGCACCGGGGACGATGTGGTGTTCACGCAGCTGAGCCACGACGGGGACAGACAGCAAAAGACCCGGCTGATTGCCGTGGATGCGGCCACCGGCAAACAGTCTCAGCCAGTCGCCATCCCCGGTCAGGTCACCTCGGCTGTTCCGACCCGGCACGGCATCGTGGCCGGTCACGGCAACAGGCTCGTCCGCATCAACGGGCAGAAGGAAACTGTTCTCGCCACCACAGAGCACGTGCCGTTCCAGATAGCGGCTGACAGCGGCGACGGGGTGACCTTCATCGACCGGGAAGCCGACACCAGGAAGACCGGAGCGAAGTCCTGGGCCAAGCACCTCGACGCCACACAGGTCAAGGGCAGGAACACCACCCCGAAGACGGTGGCGGAAGGAAAGCTCACCGACTGGGACCTGTCCGCCACCCCTGGCGGCACGGTGTTCCTCACGGGTAAGGCCAAGAACAAGGGGACTCTGCCGGGCCCGGTGAAGAACCCGGGCCATCTCGCCAAGGGTTCCCGCATGTCGAGTCTCGGCCACGCGGGCGTGTCCACGTCCTGGGCGGATGGCAAGACCAGCCTGATTACGCCCGAGGAGGCCACACAGGCCCGTGACGCGCGAATCAGGCTGGATGTGGTCGCCACCGGCAAGCACACCGAGTTGGACGCCACACCTCAGCTGTCCGCGGAGCGCGCCGCGGCCGGGAGCCGACCCTCCCCTGCTCTGGCCATCCCGGCAGGGAAGAAGTCGTCCGCGAAGCCGGCGGACAGCGGCAACAGCGGGGGTATGTCCACGCAGACGCTGGGGGTTCAGCAGCTGGCGGCGTCACCGACCGGACCCGGCGAGGGCACCGATGAGCGCTACTGTGCGGTGGCCCGAAACGATGTGAAGAAGCAGGCGTTCCAGCCGACCCCGCGGCAGGTGGAATGGGCTGTGGACCAGGCTGTCGTCGGTGAGCTGCATGTTCCCCGGCCGGTGAACTGGAAGAACACCGGGATGGACTCCTACAACCCCCAGGGGCTGTTCCCGCCGATCACTCTGGCTGGTGACCCCAACGGCACCCTCGACAACGAGGACCCGGACGTCACCGACCGCTGGCACATACCCTCACAGGTGTTGCTCGGCGTCACGGCGCAGGAATCCAACATGTGGCAGGCGACCCGCTTCGCCGTTCCCGGTGTCACGGCCAACAGCCTCATCGGCAACTACTACGGCACCCAGTACACCGCCGACGGCGACCAGGCCGACCCCTGGCGAATAAACTTCTCCGAGGCGGACTGCGGCTACGGCATCACCCAGGCCACCGACGGCATGCGGCTTGCCGGCAAGACCAAAGAGGGCGAGACGGCACTACCGCCGGCCACGCAGGAAGCCGTCGCTCTGGACTACGCTGCGAACATCGCCTACGGCGCGACGATCCTGTCCCGCAAGTGGAACGACCTCCACGGCCAGGAGATGAAGGTCAACAACGGTCACCCGCAGTGGATCGAGAACTGGTTCTTCGCCCTGTGGGCGTACAACTCGGGCTTCTACCCGGCCGCTGACTCCTCCGGCCACAAGGGCCTCGGCTGGACCAACAACCCGGCCAACCCGCTGTGGAAGGCCAACCGGGTCCCCTTCCTCCAGCACGCCGTCGATCCGCACCTGGACGACTACTCCCACGCGGCGCACCCGCAGGACTGGCCCTACGAGGAGAAGGTCCTGGGCTGGGCCGCACGTCCGATCTCCGCCATGTTCGGGCCCGGAGACTTCCGGGCCGGCTACCTGGCCGCCTGGTGGAACAGCGACGCACAGCGCTCCAGGGTGAAGCCGCCGCTGGACACCTTCTGCGACGCCTCGAACTCCTGCGACCCGTCGAAGATCACGGACAACGACTCCAACGACCCCGGCATGGGCGCCTGCGCACTGGACTCCGGTGACAGCGACACCAATCCACACTGGCTGCACTGCTGGTGGAGCAAGTCCGCCGAGTGGAAGAACTGCGACACCCAGGCTGAATGCGGCCACCAGGTCCACCGGTTCGACACCAGCTATCCGGAACAGCCGGACGCGGCCTCGTACCCGCCGCAGTGCAGCACCGGCCTGCCGTCGAACGCCCTGGTGGTGGACGATGTCAGCAACGGTACGACTCCGGCGGGGTCGGCCTCACGCGGCTGCGGGGCGGCCAAGTCGGACGGCACGTTCGCCCTCACGTATCAGCCGTCCGACATCATCGACGCCGACACCGGGCAGACCATCACCACATACCCCGGAAAGATCGACACCCACCAGATCGGCGCGGGCTACGGCAACCACTTCTGGTTCACCCACACCCGCAGCGCCGAGTCCTACCCGCCGCCGGGTGACCGAATGAAGGTGACCGGTACCTGGAAGCTGGGCAAGGAAATCACCGACTACAGCGGGCAGGCCAAGGTCTATGCCTTCATCCCCGACCACGGGGCGCAGACCTCCAAGGCCGAGTACCGCATCAAGCACTCCGCCGGTGAGACGGTGAACGCGATCGACCAGAGCTCCAATCAGTCCAACAAGTGGGTCGATCTCGGCGCGTACTTCTTCGACGGCATGACCCCCGAGGTCAGCCTGCACAACTTCAACGGCGGTGACGGCTCCGCGGACATCGCCTTCGACGCCATCGCGTTCGTACCCGGCGACTACTCCGGCATTCCCTCGGACCTGACCTTCGGCGACCCGGACATCACCGCTCCGGACCCGGCCGCGGTGGAGCCACCCCAGAGCATTTCGGGCGACTACTTCAGTGTGCTCCCCACCGTCTCCGGTCTCTCCGGCGCCGCGCGCTCCGCGACCGGGCCGGAGGGGATGCGCCTGTCGTCCGCGCCGGCGAAGGACCTCAAGTTCGCCAGGGAATCAGTCGGTTCGGTGTCCACCACATCGGCTCTGAGCTGCTCCATCGGTACAAGGTCCCTGAACTACACCCGGACCGAGGCGTGTCTCGGGGACGACCTGCAGTTCACGGGGACCACGACCGGCAAGCCGAAGGCGAGCTTCGACCTCCGGCACGAGTTCCAGCTCGACCCGGACAGTGACACCTTCACCCAGACCGTGTCGGTCAAGCTGACGTCGATCTCCATTCCCTCGCTGACCCTGGACATCGACTTCGGCTGCCGTGGCTACTGCGAAGAACAGACTCCGGTTTGGAGCGGTTCAAAGACCTTCGTCGCGGGCGACCTCCACACGGCCACGGTCACTCAGAAGATCAAGTGGAACAACGCCACCGCTTCCGACGGCCGCATCAGTCCGTACCTGACGGTCAAGGGAACCGCGGGCAGCGATACCAGCAACCCGATGACGGCTGAGAAGTCGGAGCTGGACGTCCGGTGCGACCGAGACGTGAAGGCCACTCCGGGCTGCGTCTTCAGCTCGTACAGGCCGACGTATGTCATGAACGAGAAGAAGTTCCCGGCGGCGGCCGCGCACGCCTGGCTGATCCAGAACAAGCTGCCCGGACACTACGGGCTGCGGGGCAACAACCCGCTGACCTTCCTGACCGAGGACGTCCTCGTGCCCGATCCTCCCACGAGCACGAAGAGCATCGTCAGCCACAACCGCGACGTGATCTGCCCGAAGGCATGGGAGCGCAGCAAGCTGGCGACGATGTCGCCCGAACTCGGTACCGGTGACGTGCCCAGTTGCGACGAGTTCCCCTTCGCGGCCAGCTGGCAGAGCGCCGCGACAAAGAAGGACTGGGGTGGGCAGAACCTGAAGGAGGTGTCCTCGGGCGAGGAATGCCTGAACACGATCGCCATCCGCGGTACGGACGGCCGGTGGAGCCTCAAGCCCGACCCGCGCTCCCACGTGCCGACCTGGACCGAGCCGTGTGGACGTTCCAGCATGTCGAACAACCAGAACACCCAGTCCATGAGCTACATGCCAGGCTGGCGCAAGCAGAACCGCGTCCTCGAAGGAGACAACTACTGGCTCGAGGCCAAGCGTCCTTCGTGACCGCTTGACCGTAACGGACAGCAGGGGCCCGGCCGCCATGGCCGGGCCCCTGCGGCGTGCAGACACCAGGCTAGAGTTCCCGCCATGAACGACGGACTCGCCTGGCTGGACGACGAACTGGGCCGGAGTGGCTACGCCCTCACCATGGTGAAGGGCATCACCCCCGAGGCCCTCGCCGTGTATCTGGGCGCGCGACCGGGCACGCTCATCGATCCGGACACCACCCCGGGAGCCCTGGAGTTCTTCCACGGACCGGGATCGTCGAAGCTGCCGGACTGGGCGATGGTGGGCCAGGCCGCCGACGGCTGGGCGTTCGCCCTGGAGACGCCCGAGGCCGGGCACCGGGACGACCGCCTGGCCTCCGGAAGGGACCTCAGGGCGCGCCACACGGTCGTGGACATCCTCGACACCACCATGGACCCTCCGAACGTCACGGTGACCGTGGGCGGCGAGACAGAGTGGACGCTACGGGAGAACGGCACCGGCCACGTCGAGCACCCGGTGAGCCGGCGTCTGGTCGCGGAGGCCGGGTTCCTCAGCTACCCCCACGGCATCTTCCATGACGATGCATCCGAGGACACCGGGATACCGCACGTCTACCGGATCCTGGGCGACCACTATGGCCTTTCCCTGCCCCGGACCGCCGTGACGGAGAACCGACTGCCTCACGTGTTCACGGAGCCGAGGACGCTCCTCCACGCGGAGGCGCACTGCCCGGCCTGCGGCGAAACCCGGATGCTGCCCTACGGCGGCGGTACGGAGGAGCCCCGGCTGGTCTGCGTCTACTACAAGGTCCGCGACATCCCAGGCTACCCGCCGCAGGGGTGCCCGGGCGAGGTCGCGAACGCGGTGCGCGGGGAACCCAACCCGAAGTACGAGAACCTGCGCCTTACCGGCATACCGCAGGGATCGTGAAGCGTCATCATGAGCGCGTTGTGCGGTGCGCATGATTCCTCATTCTGTCGAGAGGGGAGATTCGGCCGGGTCACCAGCATCCGGATTCCAGATGGCGTGCCTGCGCGGGGCGAGAGGCCCTGCCGCAGCCGGCAGGACCTCTCGCTTCCGGTCATGGGCCTGCTAGGCCGCCGCGTGTCCGAGGATGCGCAGCGAATACGTGTCGTACGTCCGGTGCAGGACCATCACTACGGGGCCCGACGTGAATACTCCGCTGACGACGTACTCCTTCTTATTCTTGGTCTCGGCAGCCCGCTCCTTGTACAGGGAGTCGGTTTCCCTCTCGGCCTGTTTGAGCCAGGAGGACGCCTTGGCGTGATCGATTCCCGCCACGTCCAGCTCGGTGCAGGCCGCGAGGAAGTCGAGAGCGCCGGACTTGTCCGTGCCGGTCCCGCACAGCAGGGACGACAGGTTCGTGTGGTCGGCGAATCCGGCTGACACCGTCGTTCCGGTGCCGCTTCCGGTTCCGCCGCGTCCGTGTATGTACGTTCTCATCTTCCCGTTGGGCATTTCCTGCTTGACGGGTTTGTCCAGGTTCAGCGTCCAGTCCTTCGCGAGCCGGGAGAGAAAGTCCTTCCCGGTGTACCCGCCGGCCATGGTGACCCCCGCGCCGATGCTGGGCCGGTCCTTTCCGGCCACCGCGTGCTTCGGCAAGTCGGTGGCAGGCGTCACGGTCGGCGTCTCGGCCGACGTGCCGGACGGTGTGGCTGGGGCCTCGGTCGCCGCGGCCGTCGGACGCTCGGATGCCGCCGTCTTCTCGGGGGTGCTCCGGCTGCAGGAAACAGCCCCCGCCGCACCGATGGCGACCGCCATCAGTACGACGGGGCCGCGGAGGGCGGTGCGCATCACAGACCTCCGTCGTTGAGGCTGCAGATGCCGGGGTCGGCGGAGGAGGCCGGAATGAAGCCGACCGCGTCGAACACCACGTTGTCGTCTCCGGTGGCACCCTTCTGGATGTTGTCCAGTTCGATCCGGCCGCCCTTCCAGAAGGTGAAGGTGCCCATCTCGACCCAGGTCTCCTGGCCCCCACTGCGAGTTTTCTGGTTGATGCTGCAGTGGTCGGGCTCGGCGCCGGCCGTGTTCTCGCCCGGGATGAAGTCGTACCCGATGGCCGCTTCGGCGCCGTGGCTCGGCAGGTGGACGAAGACCCGGTAGCGATTACCGGGCTGATCGCCGGAGGGAAGCAGCTTCGGGTTGATCTGCCACCGGCCGGTGACCTTGTGGAAGATCTCCCCGTAGGGGTAGCTGTGTGTGAAGTACACGTGGTGGTCGTACCCGGCGCCGAGCTGGTGCAGGTCGATGTTGGCGATGTAGGGGGTCGCGCGGTAGGTGCTGTCGTCCCTCTGCATGGTGAAGTTGTCACCGGACTGGAGGGTGAACTTGCCGTCCCAGGCCCCCTCGAAGTCCCCGCAGTCGTAGGTGTCCTCGTGCTCTCCGAGGTCATCGATGACGATGGCGTTGGAATTGCCGTTCGGCCAGTCCAAACAGTTGCCGTGGTCGTACTTGCTCTGCAACTCGGGTTCCGACGAGCCGAGCGAGTAGCGGAGATTCTCGGTGCTGGAGTTGCTGCCGCTCTGCGAGCCGATCCACTCCGCGCTCTTGCCCCAGTAGCACAGGTTGTTCCAGCTCGGGCACGGGTCGGCCGCGGCCGGGTCGCACGCGTTGGACGCGTCGCAGAAGGCGCCGTACGGGGGCGTCTTCAGGACGGACAGCGGCATGTCGGGCCGGACGTAGGACTCTTCGTTGTCCCAGGTCCGCTGGGGGTTCTCCGCCCAGCCGAGGATCTTCTCGGGATAGTTCCACTCGCCGGGGCGGGACGCGTCGTCGTAGCTGTACCGCAGGAACGGGTCACGGTCCGCCGGATAGCTCGGGTTGATCGGGTTGTTGAAGAAGCCCAGGCCGGCGTTGGACCCGACGGTGTAGACGCCGGAGTTGTAGCCCCAGAGCGCCATGTACCAGTTCTCGATGTAGGCCGAACTGCCGCTGTTGGCGTTCATGCCCAGACTCTTGAGCTGGTTCCACTTCTCGCCCAGGATACCCAGACCGGCGGCGATGTTCGCAGCGTAGTCCGTGGTGACGGCGCCCGCGTGCAGAGTGTCCAGCTGGTCCGGGTACGCCGAGTCCATGCCGGTCGTGACCTGGGCGATGCCGTAGCCGCAGTCGGCCGCTGTGACGTCAGGGTAGCCGTGGATGCCGTTCCCGTTCCCGAGCCAGTCGGACCGGGTGACGTTGCCCGAGTCACCGTTCATGGAGTGCCAGGACGCCTGCTTGAAGTTGGACTCCTGGGCGAGGATGGCCAGCATGACCTGCGCGGGAATCTCCCCTCCGCCGGTCAGGGCCGGCTTGGGGAACAGACCCTGCGGGGTGTAGGCGCCGAGGCCGGTGTCGTGCCAGTCCGCCGGACGCGAAGGGGTCAGCCGGCCGTGGACCGCCTGGTCGACCGCCCACTCGACCTGGTTGGCGCTGGCCTGGAGGGCCTGGCGCTTGGGGTCGTTGCGCTTGACGATGCAGGGGGTCTCCATGCGCGGGATCTTGCCGATGACGGCCGCGCCGTCCCCGGACAGGCACTGGGTCTCGGGGGCACCCTCACCGCAGGTGAGCGGATCGTCGTCATCGGACATGGCGAACGCGGTCGGCCCCATCGTCAGCGTCGTGTCCGACTTCGGCCGCTTGCGGTCGGCATCCACGAACGTGGTGGCCTTCGTGCCCGTCCTCAACGCGGTCGCCTTGACGGTGAGCGATCCGGCGCCCTTGGCCAGGGACGAGCCGACGCCCTCGGTGACACCCTTCATCTGTTCGGAGAACACCGAGTGGGTCACCAGATGACCGAGGCGCGAGATTCCGGCCACCCGGCCGTCCACGGCGTGCTTGGCGAGCCCTGGGGCCTTGCCGGTGTCGATGGCCTTCACGTCACCGACGACCGCGTCGCCCTTGGCCACGCGCAGCAGCTTCACCTTGCCCTTCGGCGCGCGGCCCAACTCGGTGAACTTCTTGCCGTCGAAGCGGGAGATGACGCTCTTCCCGCCGTCGACCGTGCCGATGTCCACGGCACCGTTCGCCGAGGCGGCCAGCGCGAACATGGGGCCGGGCACCTTGGAGAGCGTACGGGCGGACAGCTTCGTCCTCCCGTCGTCCTTGAGGTCGACCAGGTTGCCGGAGAGGACGCCGACGGTGCCCTTCCCGGTGGGGGTGACATGTGTCAGGAAGCCGTCGACGGTGCGGCGGGAGGAGACCGAACCGGTGGTCGCGTCGACCGAGATCACCGTGGTCCGGCCGTCCGACGTGTCCGTGGCGGAACTGGAGGTGAACGCCACGTCGTCGCCCGCACCGCAGCCCGGCGAGAAGTAGGCGAGCTGCACTCCGTCGGGAATCTCGGTGACCTTGCCGTCCGACAGGCGGATCACCGCGGCGAACGCGCCGCTCGCGTAGGCACCGGGCTTGTTGGACCAGACCGACGGGGCGTAGACCGCCGCCGCGTAGTTCCCCGAGCCGGTGGTGCAGACGTAGCCCGTCCACGGGCCGACGTCGGACAGTTCCTTGCGCTTGAGCCGGGCGATCTCGTAGAAGGAGAACCCGTCGTCCTCCCGCGCCGAAAGGATGTGCAGCCCCTCGGCGTCGCCGGTGGCCTGCACGATCTCATCGGCCGAGGAGGTGTAGTCCGCCCCCAGGTCCTTGCCGGGCGCGGAGAACATGCGCGTCGTGTTCTCCGCGGCGGTGGGGGCCGGAGCGGGATCCGCGGAAGCCATCGGGACCAGCGCGGCGGATGCCGCCACCACGCTCATGATGACCATCGGATTCATGGACAAGTGGCGTATGAGACGTCTTTTCCGCATGTTGCTCCTCACATCCAGTCCGTGCAGCTGCCGTGCTGGACCACGAGGCTCGCGTCGACCGGCCAGTCGTTCTGCTTGGCGGGACTTTGGATGGTGTATTTCGTCGGTGCGGGGTCGAACGCGGTATCGACGTCGTTCCAGCACGCCTTCGCCGTCGTCTTCTTCCAGTTCTGCATCTTGGTGTAGGCGCCTGCCACGCCGCTGCCGAGAGCGCCCGGACTGTCACCGGCCTGAACACCGCCGTCGGGATCGCGTGTCGTCCACAGTGTCAGATACACGGAGTCGGGCGACGTATCGAGATCGCGTGAGACCTTTGCCCATACGCCCTGACACATCGGCGACCAGAGCAGCCGTATCGAGACCGACTCGTCCGGCATAGTCGCCTGTTGAAGGATTTCGGCGTCCTTGTCGCACCCCATCGCAATGGGGTCCTTTCCCGAGCACGTGTCCCGAAAGCAGTCGGATTCCGCCGCGGCCGGGGAGGCCGTGATTCCTTGGAAGACTCCGGCCAGCAGCGCCAGCGCTACTCCCGTCGGCCCCCATCTACCTATCCCGTGCACACACATCACCTCAGACAGTCCATGCCGCTCCGGGTGCCGGAGAGGCAGGCGCAGCCTATGTGAACACGCCCGGGACTATGTGGAGTTATTGCGCCCCCACCTGCGCAGATGTCGAAGTTGGACATGTTGCCGCAGTGCGTCTCAAAGGTGGCGAGAGGTCAGGCGAAAGGTGCGCCGGAGGGCGTTTACGTGACGATAGGTGCGGGTAATCGACGTCTCCCCGAAAGAGTGATTGATGTGTACACGCACCACTTGCGAGGTACACCTTTCGCCACTCCCTCAGGTGTGAAAACCCCAGGAAGGGGGACCGCCGGCTCGGAGTTCTTGACGAGATTTGGCCGAAAAGGAATGGCGGGCCGGTATCGGTCCGTCGCCGTCGGCCGGACGAGCGGGAGGGCGCGCACGCGCCGGGGCTCGCGGGCCATGGTGCACAGATCATCGGCCTCGATCCTTCAGCGGTGATCACTGTCTGGTGAGCTGCGCCGGGTTCCACGGGCCCGGGGGTGGTGCGGGGTGCCCTCCGCCCTGGTCCTCGTCGGGGTCGGGGCCGGCCGTCAGGTGATGGCCGGGAGGTCTGTGAGGTGCTGGCAGACCTCGGTGAAGGCCTTGGCCCAAGGCCAGGACCGGTCCAGGTGGAGGACGCGCCTACGGGCGTGTGGGTGAGGCGGGCAGGCGGGTGGTAGAGCTTCCTGCGGATCGTTTCCGGTTCTGCGGCGGCGAGTTCGAGCTCGTCGCGCAGGAGGAGCAGGGTCCATGCATCGACTGGTTAGGGTCCTTCAAGACCGGCGCCACCCCGGACGACGTGGACCGCTTCCGGCAGGAGTTTCTCCGCCGCGATCCGGGGCACACCTTCCGCTTCGCGAAGGGGAGCTTGGGGTGGACCACTCCGAAACTCCGTACTCCCGAGGCTGCGGACCACCGGACCTGGATCCCGATCGTCGCGCACACCCAACTCCGCCTCGCCCGCCTGCTCAGCGCGGACCTTCACGGACTGTGTGAAAAGCCGAACGCGTCAGGCGTTCAAGCACGGTCGAACTCACGGCGAAGCCCGACCAGAGCGCTCCAGTGTGGCCTCGCCTCATGGCTTCAGGAGAGCCCCGCCCGGCCCATCGGCGAGTCCCGCGCCCTGTCACCGATGCCGTCACACACGTCCTGTCACGCGCCTGTCACCAACACCGTCGACGCACCTGGACCACCAAGTCCAAACCCGCGTGAACAGCATCGAATTGCACCAGGTGGACGTCAGAAGACGACTCTGCCTACCTGTGCCAGGTGGTGGTACCCCGGGACGGCCCGATCACCAGGACCGGAGCGTCTTCCGGCACGTCAAAGCGGTATTGCATGGTGTTCGGTGGTGTCTCGGTCACCCGGAAAACCCTCTCATCTGTCACGAGATGTCACATCGCCGGGGTGGGTCCTGGCCGGTCCCGACTCGACCACGATGCCGGTTCCGGCGCCGGAACCCTGACACGATGAGTTCTCCCACCGCCGCCGGAGGGCGTGGCGAAACTTCTCTCCCATGAGGACGGACCGATGCTGGACGCCGAAGGCGCCACCGTGCTGGCCCAGAATTTCCTGGACCAGCACTTCAGCCAGGGCATGCCCCTCGCGCTCGTCGAAGGGGAGCGCGTCCAGGTGGGAACCGACTTCTATTTCGACTGCCAGTCAGCTGCCCATCTCCTCACCGGAGATCCGCGGGACATGGCCGTCGGTACGGGTTACGTGCGCGTTGACGGAGACACCGGAGAGTGCCGTCTTCTGGGTGCTGTCAAGTCGGCCGAGCTCGACCTCTTCTGACGCGTACAGCCGCCCCGGCACCGGCCGGGGCTCCGGGGGCAGCCGCCGTACGACCTCGCCCCGCACGGGCTCGGGGCACTCCGTGGCGCGGGGCCGGACGGACTGCGTGGACGTGTCGCGATCCGGGGTGACCGGCCGCCCGCCCGCTCCCCGTCAGGGAGTAGCGGCCGAGACCACGTAGACGACAGGGGCGGCCGGATCCGTCATGTTGACGGTGATGCTCTGGGTGGGGCGCGGGTCCTTGTTCTTGTGGACGGTTCCCGACCAGTCGACGCCCGGCCCGAAGAGCCATCCGGTGATCTTGATGTCACGTTGGCCGATGGTGACCTTGCCCGTCTCCAGCGCGGCCCGGCCGGTACCGACACCGCTCAGGAAACGGTCCAGCCCGGCGGAGGTCGTACGGAACTTCACGTACATCCGGCTGGCTTTCCAGTTGTTCGTCTCGTAGTACTGAACCCCGACCGCATTGCCCGGAATGGGCAGTTCGAAGATCCGGCGCTGCATACCGGAAGGCCAGTCCTCGCGCAGCCCCTGGGCGGAGGCCTCGGCCTCCTTGTCCTTGCCCGAGCGGCGGCTCTGCCCGGCCGAGATCACCAGGTATCCGGCCGGGATGCCGATGAGCAGGACGATGATGGTCAGCGTGATCAGACGGCGCCGGACCACCCTGCGACGGTCCTGCGGGGGTGTCCCGTCACCGTCCCCGGACCCCGGGGAGCCCGCAGAGCCCGAGGACCCGGACCCGGAGGACCCGGAGGATCCCGGAGAGCCGGACGAAGGAGGCTGGCGCGGCACGATGTGGTGTTCGGCTGCGGTCATGGTCGGTGATCCCTCGAGAGCTGCGGTACGGAGCGGGGTGCGGGTGGCCGGGGCCCGCGGGGCGCGGCCCCCGGGTCAGTCGGTGTTACGCGTTCCGCGCGTGTTCCGGATGGTGGTGGCGGCCTGGTCGTAGAACTGCGCGTACCGCTCGTAGCGCTCGACCCTGCGCCGGTTGGTCCGCCGGAACCTCCGGGCGACCAGACGGGCGAGGTCGGCGGCGCCGACCATACCCGCCTCGGGGCCGAGCTGTGCCTTCGCGATCCGGGCCTCGGGCCGGTAGCCGCGGCCTGTGAGGTGGCGCTTGAAGGCGTCCCTGGCGGGACCGATCAGCAGGTCGTCGGCCGCGCTGACACCGCCGCCGATGACGAAGCAGGAGGGGTCCAGCGCCGCCGCGAGATTGGCGATGCCGACCCCGAGCCACTGTCCGATGTCCTGGAGGAGCTCGACGCACATGGCGTCGCCCTCGCGGGCCAGCTCGGTGATGAGCGGCCCGGTGATCTCGGGGATGTTGCCCTTGACCCGCTCGATGATGCCGTGGGCCACCGGGGAGTCCGCCGCGGCCAGCTCCCTGGCCTCGCGCACGAGGGCGTTGCCCGAGCTGTACTGCTCCCAGCAGCCGCGGTTGCCGCACGGGCAGCGGTGCCCGCCGGGCACCACCTGCATGTGCCCGAACTCACCCGCGACGCCGTACTTGCCGCGTTTGACGTGCCCGTCCTCGAGGATCGCGCCGCCGATGCCCGTGCCCAGCGTGATCATGACCAGGTGGTCCTCGCCGCGGCCGGCGCCGAAGCGCCATTCCGCCCAGGCGGCCGTGTTGGCGTCGTTGTCGACCATCACGGGGACCACCAGCCGGGAGGCGATGGCGTCGCGGAGGGGCTCGTCCCGCCAGGCCAGGTGCGGGGCGAACAGCACCTTGGAGCGGTCCGCGTCCACCCAGCCCGCCGCGCCGATCCCGACGGCGTGCACGTCGTGGCGGTCGGAGAGGTCCAGGACCAGCTCGACGATGGTGTCCTCGACGACCTTCGGGCTCTTCGACTTGTCCGGCGTCTCGGTACGCAGGGTCTCCAGGATGTTGCCGTCGGCGTCCACGACACCGGCCATCACCTTGGTACCGCCGATGTCGATGCCGACGGTGGGAACCCTGGGCGCCGTGAGGTGCGAGCGCCGCTCCCTGGTGCCTACGGTCCGCAGGACGGTGGCGCGGGCGGAGCCGCGGTGTGTGAAGTCGCGGTACGTGCTCATCGTCCCTGCGCAGGTCGGGGGGCCGGTCGGTGATCAGTCCGGCGGCGGACGGTGCCCGCCGTGCACGATTCTGCCATTCCCGCGCCCCCGGAACCGGTCTCCGGGTGGGGGCGAGGGGGCGCGGGGCGGTGCCTACGGGGTGTCGTCACCCACCGGACGGCCGCCGAGCCGGTCGGGTGAGGGGGCCCGTTCGAGCTCGTGGCTCAGCTCCTCGAGCTCGCTCCCACCCGCCATCTGCCGGGTCAGTTCGTCCAGTGTGACGTCGTCCTTGGTGTGGCTCCCGGACATCGCACCGCGCTTGAGCAGCACGAAACGGTCACCGACGAGATAGGCGTGGTGGGGGTTGTGCGTGATGAGAACCACGCCGAGTCCCGCGTCCCTGGCCGCCGCGACGTACTTCAGTACGACGCCGGACTGCTTGACGCCGAGCGCCGCGGTCGGCTCGTCGAGGACGAGGACCTTCGCGCCGAAGTACACCGCCCGGGCGATCGCCACGCACTGACGCTCACCGCCGGACAGGGTACCGATGGGCTGGTCGACGTCGCGCAGGTCGATGCCCATCCGGAGCAGCTCCGTGCGGGTCGTCTCGCGCATCTGCCGCACGTCCAGGCGCTTGAACGGGCCGACGCCCTTCGTCGGCTCGGAGCCGAGGAAGAAGTTGCGCCAGACCGGCATGAGCGGGACGACCGCGAGGTCCTGGTAGACGGTCGCGATGCCCCGGTCCAGGGCGTCTCGCGGGTTGGCGAGCGTGGTCTCCTCGCCCTCGATCCGGAAGGTGCCGGCGTCGTGCCGGTGCAGCCCCGCGATGATCTTGATGAGGGTGGACTTGCCGGCACCGTTGTCGCCGAGGACGCAGGAGATCTCCCCCGCGTGGACCTCCAGCGAGACGTTTTCCAGGGCCTTGATGTTGCCGTAGTACTTGCTGACGTCGTCGAGCTCGACCAGCGCCGGGCCGGCCGTGTCCCGGGGGGCCGGGGCCTGGGTGGCCGTCATTTCGTCGCCTCCGCGCGCTTGCGTACCCATGCGTTGAGCAGGGTGGCCAGGAGCAGCATCGCCCCCAGGAAGAACTTGAACCAGTCGGGGTTCCACTCCGCGTACACGATGCCCTTGCTGGTCATTCCGAAGATGATCGCGCCGACGGCGGACCCGATCGCGGAGCCGTAGCCACCGGTGATCAGACAGCCTCCGATGACGGCCGCGATGATGTAGATCAGCTCGTTGCCGACGCCCTCGCCGGACTGCACCACGTCGTAGGAGAACAGCAGGTGCTGGCCGGAGACCCAGGCGGCGAAGGCCACCCCTAGGTAGAGCCCGATCCGCGTGCGGATCACCGGGACGCCGACCGCGCGCGCCGCGTCCGCCTCCCCGCCGACGGCGAAGATCCAGTTGCCGAAGCGGGTGCGGATCAGGATCCAGGTGGCGAGCGCGACGAGCGCGGCCCACCACAGGATGGTGACCTTCAGCTCGACGTCACCGATGGTGAGGTAGGAGGCGAAGACCTTGCGGGCGGACTCGAAGCCCTCCATGTTCCCGATGGTCCTGGTCGACACCGTGCCGCTGATCAGCTTGGTGAAGCCGAGGTTCAGGCCGGTCAGCATCAGGAACGTGCCGAGCGTGATGATGAAGCTCGGGAGTTTGGTGCGGGTCAGCATGAAGCCGTTGAACGCGCCGAAACCGAGGGTCACCAGCAGCGAGACGAAGACGCCCACCCAGACGTTGGCGGTCATCTGGTAGCTGAACATCGAGGAGATCAGCGCGGAGCTGGTCACCATCACACCGGCGGAGAGGTCGAACTCACCGCCGATCATCAGGAGCGCCACCGGGGCCGCCATGATCCCGATGGTGGAGGCGGCGTAGAGCACCGTTCCGAGGCTGGAGGCCTGGAGGAAGCTGTCGGCGACGATCGCGAAGAAGAGGAAGACGGCCACGGCACCGACGACCGAGCCGAGCTCGGGCCGGCCGAGCAGTTTGCGCAGCGGGGAGGTGCGCAGCAGACGTTCGTCGGTGTGCGCCGCCGGTTGCCCGGTCGCGGTCATCGGGTCCCCCGGTTCGTGTACTCCGCCAGCGCGTCGGCGTCGTCGCGGGTGATGACCTGGGGGCCGGTCAGGACGGGCAGGCCGCCGCCGAGCACGTTCTGGTTGTAGCGGTAGAGCCAGAGCAGGTCCACGGCCTCGTACCCCTGGAGGTAGGGCTGCTGGTCGACGGCGAAGCCGAGGGTCTTGTCCTGCAGTCCGGTGGCGACGCTCGCGTTGAGGTCGAAGGTGTCGATCTCGGCCTTGCTTCCCGCGGTCTTCTTCGCCTTGACGGCGGCGGCGGCGAAGGGCGCGCCGAGGGTGACGACCGCGTCGATGCTCCTGTCCGAGTCGAGCTTGGCCTCGATGGACGCCTGGACGTCGGGCATGTTGGTGCCGTCGACGTAGAGGTTCTGCATCGTGCCGCCGAACGTCTTCTTCGCTCCCGCGCAGCGCTGCTCGTGGCCGACGTTGCCCTGCTCGTGCAGGACGCAGAGCACCTTCTTGCGCTTCCGCGTGTTCAGCTCGTCGCCGACGGCCTCGCCCGCGATGGACTCGTCCTGGCCGATGTGGGTGAGGGCGCCGAATGCCTTGGACTCGGCGGATCCCGAGTTCACGGTGATGACGGGGATGCCCGCCTTGACGGCCTTGGCCACGACGGTCTTCATCGAGTCGGGCTTGGCCAGGGAGACGATCAGGCCGTCGACCTTCTTGTCGATCGCGGTCTGGACGAGCTCGGCCTGCTGCTGGCCCTCGTCGTTGTGCGAGTACAGGAAGTTGATGTTGTCCTTCCGGGCCGCCTGCTGGGCACCCTTCTGGACGATGTCCCAGAAGGTGTCGCCATCACCCGAGTGGGTGACCATGGCGAACGTCCAGCGGGGCGTGTTCACCGCGGACCGGCCCTCGGCGGCCTGCTGGGCGGCGCGTTCCTCCGCCCGCTTGCCGCCGGTGCTGCTGCATCCCGCGAGGGAGGCCGCCAGTACCGTTGCCAGCACGGCGCCCATCGCGCGTACCCCTGTCCGAACCCTTGCCACGACGCCGTGCCCTTCTAGTGCTGCTCGCTGTGCTGCCTGGTGGTGCCGGTGGGAGAGGACTCTCCGCCCGGCGGGCCAAGTATCCCCGAGCCCGGACCGGCACGGCCCGGCAGGGGCGCGGGCGGCGCCCTCCCGCCGTTCTAGCGACCTAGCATGACCGCGTCAATGCTCTTGTCCGAACGTACGGACCGGAGGCCGGACGGGCCTTTGGTTCAGGGCCGGACCAGCAGCTGGAACTCGAAGGCGTACCGCGAGGCCCGGTAGACGTGCGAGCCGAATTCGACCGCCCGGCCGCCGTCGTCGAAGGTGATGCGCTCCATCGTGAGCAGGGGCGCCCCGGCGGGCTCCGCGAGCAGTTCGCCCTCCTCGGCGGTGGCGGCGCGGGCCCCCACGGACTGCCGGGCGCTGTGCAGCGTTATCCCCGAGGCGCGCATCATCCGGTACAGGCCGGTCGACTCCAGCCGCTCGGTACCGAGGTCGAGCAGCCGCGGCGGCAGGTGGTTGCGCAGGAGTGCTATCGGCTCGTCGTGCGCGTAACGCACCCGCTCGACGAGGTGGACGTCGCCGCCCTCCTCGATCCCGAGCGCGGCGGCGACCTCGGGGGTCGCCGGCTCGACCGTGTTGCGCAGGACCCGGGTCGCCGGGCTCCGGCCGGCGGTCTCCAGGTCGTCGTAGAGGCTGCTCAGTTCGAGCGGGCGCCTGATGCGGCTGTGCACGACCTGGGTGCCGATGCCCCGCCGGCGCACCATCAGGCCCTTGTCGACGAGCGACTGGATGGCCTGGCGGACGGTCGGCCGGGACAGCCCGAGCCGTGCGGCGAGCTCCAGTTCGTTGCCGAGGAGACTGCCCGGCGCCAGGCGCCCCTGCTCGATCGCCGCCTCCAGCTGCTGGGCCAGCTGGTGGTAGAGCGGGACGGGACTGGTGCGGTCCACGCCCAGCCCGAGGGCGGCGGAGTCGGCGGCGGGTTTGGGCACGGCACGGAGCGTACCCCGTGAGGTCGCGCCGCACCCTTCTATTTGTCAGGACATATAGTTGACAGTGCGCCCGGTGGGCGGCACGTTGGGTCCATGCGCATCGGACTCATCGGCACGGGCCGGATCGGTTCCTTCCACGCGGACGTCCTCGCACGCCATCCCGCCGTCGCCTCCCTCGTGGTGACGGACCCGGACGCCGCCCGCGCGGCGCGGGTCGCGGCGCGGACCGGAGCCACCCCCGTCGCGTCCGCCGGGGAACTGCTCGGCGCGGGGGTGGACGCGGTGGTGATCGCCTCGGCCACCTCGGCGCACGCGGACCTCATCGGCCGTGCGGCTCGGGCCGGTCTGCCGGCCTTCTGCGAGAAGCCGGTCGCGCTGGACCTGGCGGGGACACTGGGCGCGCTGCGCGAGGTCGAGCGGGCGGGCAGTGTGCTCCAGATCGGTTTCATGCGCCGCTTCGACGCGGGGTACGCCGCGGCGCGCACCGCCGTGCGCGGCGGTCACCTCGGCCGCCTGCACACCGTGCGGGCGGCGACGTCCGATCCCGCTCCCCCGCCCGCCGCGTATCTGCCGCTCTCCGGCGGCCTGTTCAGGGACTGCCTGGTGCACGACTTCGACATCCTGCGGTGGGTGACGGGCCGTGAGGTGACGGAGGTGTACGCCACCGGGTCGGACGCGGGCCCCGCGATCTTCCGGGAGGCCGGCGACGTGGACACCGCGGCGGCGCTGCTGACCCTGGACGACGGCACGCTCGCCACGGCCACCGCCACCCGCTGCAACGGGGCCGGATACGACGTACGCATGGAACTGGCGGGCGAGCGTGACCAGATCGCGGTCGGCCTCGACGACCGTACGCCGCTGACGTCGGCCGAGCCGCAGGGTCCACCCGCGCCGGCCAAGCCGTGGCCGGGCTTCCTGGAGCGGTTCGCCCCGGCTTACGAGGCCGAACTGGACGCGTTCCTCGGCGTCGTGCGCGGCGGGACGGCGAACCCGTGCGACGGCAGGGAGGCGCTGCACGCGCTGCGCATCGCCGAGGCGTGCGAACTGTCGCGCGAGCAGCGCCGTCCCGTACGGATGACGGAGATCGCCGAGGACTGAGCCCGCTGCCAGGCCACCGGCAGGCTCACCGGCCCCGGATGAGCGGTTCTCCCGTGGTCACCGCAGGCCCCTTCAGGCGGACGAGCGCGCTGAAGGGCTGGCTGTCGAGGACCCGCTGCGCCGTGACGAGATCGAGTTCGGTCATGGTGGCCATCCCACCTCACCAGCGCACGGGGAGACGGCGGACTCCCCGCAGGAGCAGTCCTGGCAGCCAGTCCGGCTCCCCGCCCTCCGGGTCCCGTGCGAGTCCGGGGCAGCGCTCCAGGAGTGCGGCGATCGCGATCCTGCCCTCCATCCGGGCCAGCGGGGCGCCCAGGCAGAAGTGGATGCCGTGGCCGAAGGCCAGATGCCCCTGGGCCTCACGCCGGATGTCGAAGGTGTCCGGATCCGGGTAGCGGCCGGGGTCCCGGTCTGCGGAACCGAGCGCGACCAGCACCGCCTCTCCCCTCGGGATGACGACCTGACCGATGCGGACGGCTTCGCGGGTGAAGCGGAAGGTCGCCGTCCCGACGGGACCGTCGTAGCGGAGCATCTCCTCGACCGCTCCGTCGATCAGCTCCGGCCGGTCGCGGAGCAGGGCCAGTTGCCCGGGGTGGTCGAGCAGCGCGCGCACACCGTTGGAGATCAGGTTCACGGTCGTCTCGTGGCCGGCGACCAGGAGCAGGAAGGCCATGCCGATCAGTTCGTCCGGCGACAGACGGTCGCCGTCGTCGTGGTGCGCCTGGATCAGGGCGCTCATCAGGTCGTCGCCCGGTGCGCGGCGCTTGTCCTCGATCAGCTCCACGAGGTAGGCGCCCATCGCGTGCACCGCCTCGCTCTCCTTCTCCCGGGACTCGGGGGTGACGATCGCGTTGGAGAGCAGGCGGAAGGAGTCCCGGTCGATGTCGGGCACGCCGAGAAGTTCGCAGATAACGGTCATGGGCAGTGGGAAGGCGAACGCGTCGATGAGATCGGCACGGCCGGCCGGGACCATCGCGTCCAGCAGACCGGCGGTGATCTCCTCCACCCGCGGGCGGAGTGCCTCGATCCGCCGGGGGGTGAACTCGCGGGCCACGAGCTTGCGCAGCCGCGTGTGGTGCGGGGGGTCCGTCTCCAGCATGTTGGCGTTGATCGGGTTGCCCGACACGGACCAGTGCTCCGTCGTCCGCCAGTCCTTGCTGAACCTTTGGTCGGCCAGGGCCGCGCGGGCCTCCTCGTAACCGACGATCATCCAGATCCGCTCCAGGTCGTCGGTGCGCACCTCGTGCACCGGCCCCTCGGCGCGCATCTTCGCGTAGTACGGATAAGGATTCGCGCTGAAGTCCCGCGCGTCACGCAGATCGACCACTGGCATCGTCCCGTCCCCTCATCCGGTCTGACCGGCTCAGCCTATGCCGGTGCCTCCCGCCCCGTCCTCGTCCTCATGGAGGAGTCCCGCGTCGTGTACCAACAGGGCGATCTGCACACGGTTGTTGAGCCCGAGCCTGGCGAGGATCCGGGACACGTGCGTCTTCACGGTGGCCACGCTCAGATGGAGTTCGGCGGCGATCTCCGCGTTGGAGCTGCCCCTCCCCACGGCGGAGGCGACGTCCTGCTCGCGTTCCCCGAGCCCGGCGAACCGCTGCCGGGCACGTCTCCTTCGGGCCGTACCGTCGTCCGCCCCTTCGCCCGCGGCCCGGACCATCAGCCTGCGGGTGACGGCGGGCGAGAGGACGGGCTCACCGGCGGCGACCCGCAGAACCGCCTCGACGATCTGCGCGGGCGGGGTGTCCTTGAGGACGAATCCCGCCGCGCCCGCGCGGATGGCCCTCAGGACCTGCTCGTCGGCGTGGAAGGTGGTCAGGACGATGACCTCGGGGGCGCCGGGCCGGCGCCGGAGTTCCTCGGTCGCGGCCAGCCCGTCCATGCCCGGCATCCGGATGTCCATGAGCACGACGTCGGGGTGCGTACGGTCGACGAGGGCGGCGACCTGGGTGCCGTCGGCGCCCTCACCGACGATGTCGATGCCCGTGGCGCCGCCGAGCATCAGGGCGAGTCCGGCGCGCACGAGCGGGTCGTCGTCGACGACGGCCAGCCGGACGGGTGTTGCCTCCGAAGACGTGGGAGTGCTCATGCCGGCCACGGTAGCCGGGCCCGGACCGTGAACCCTCCGCCGGGCCGGGGCCCGTGGTCCAGGCTGCCGCCGGCCAGGTTCGCCCGTTCGGTGAGCCCGATGAGCCCCTGGCCGGACCCGGGGACGGGGTCGAAGGGCACGTCGGGAGCGGGGTTGTCGACCTCGATGCTCAGTCCGTCGCCGGGGCCGCCGGCGACGGTCACCCCGACGGGGGCTCCGGGAGCGTGCTTCCGGGCGTTGGTCAGCGCTTCCCGGGCGATGCGGTAGACGGTGCGTCCGGTCGCCGCGGGCGCCCGCTCCGGGTCCGCGACGCGGTTGTCGAGGGTGACCTCCATGCCGGCCGAGCGCGACTCGTCGACCAGGGCGTCCAGGGTGACGAGGGTGGGCTGCGGCCGGTTGCCGTCCTCGCTCTCACCCGGTGCGCGCAGCACACCGATGATCTCGCGAAGGTCCTGGAGGGCCTCGTGGGCACTGTCCCGGATGACACCGGCGGCCCTCGCGACCTCGGCGGTGGGCGCGTCGGGCCGGAACTCGAGTGCGCCCGCGTGGACGCTGAGCAGGGTCAGCCGGTGGGCGAGGACGTCGTGCATCTCGCGGGCGATGGCCTCCCGCGCGAGGCGCTGGGCCTGCTCGGCGCGGAGCGCCGCCTCGGTCTCGGCCCGCCGTGCGCGTTCGCGCAGCGTGACGACCAGCTGGCGCCGTGACCGTACGACCATGCCCCAGCTGAGCACGAGGAGGACCAGCAGGACGCCGATGACGCTGGAGGCGACGAACGAGGTGCCGGGGTCGGGGCGCAGCATCGGCTGTACCGGGGCGACTGCCAGGGCTACCGCGCCGATGAACGCCACGGGCCTGAACGGCCGGTGCACGGCGAGGCCGAACAGGCTGATCAGCATGGCCCCGGCCGCGACGGGTTCGACGAGGCTGACGGCCGTGAGGGTCACGGCGACCCCGACCGGCCATCGCCGCCTGGCCCAGAGCCCGCAGCAGGCCGCCGCCCCGACGAGCGAGTCGGCGAGGAGGACCCCGCCCGGTGTGGTGGCGTCCGCCTCGATCGCCGCGAGGACGCTCATCCCGAAACCTGCGGCGCACAGGAAGAGGGTGATGTCGACGGCCCAGTCCCGCACGGTCCGGCGCGACCTGCCCCGGTCGCCGGGCAGCTCGTCGTCGGCCAGGGACGAGGGCAGCAGCCAGCGGTACTCCGTACGTGTCATACGGACGAATCTATGCAGACGAGAGGCCCGGGCAGCCCTTTGCGGGCCGGGGAGACACCTAAGTCGCACGATCGGAGACTTTCGTCGGCCGCTCCGGGACCGGCGGCCGACGCGGGCGCACGGCGGCCCCGTCCAGGCTCGGGCCATGAAGAAATTCCTGGAGACGGCCGGCTTCCTGGTGTTCGTCCAGGGCCTCGCCGGGCTCCTGTACGAATGGACGGGCTGGTTCCGCCCGTGGGCCGTGGTGGCGAGGCTCGACGTCCTCGACGGCTACGGGCTCTACGTCAGCATCGTGCTGGTCGTGACGGGCGGTGCGGTGCTGATCGCCTCGGACTCCGTCAAGGGGTGACGTCGGCCCGTCGGCGCCCCCACGCGGTGCCCGCCAGCACGAGTACGGCGCCGAGCACCCCCAGGGCGCCGAGCCGTTCGCCGCCGATCGCGATGCCGGTGGCGGCGGCCCAGAGGGGTTCCGTACCGAGCAGCAGGCTGACCCGGGACGGCGAGGTGCGGCGTACCGACCACATCTGCACGAAGAACGCGAACAGGGTGCAGAAGACGGCGAGGAAGAGCAGCCCCGCCCATTCGGAAGCGCCGAAGTCCGCCGCCACCGTCCAGGGCGCCGCCCCGGTACCGGGAACCGCCGCCAGTACGGCGAAGACCGCGACCGCGCTGCCGAGCTGCACCGTGGTCAGGGACAGCGAGTCGGCGTCCTGGACCGCCTTGATGCGCGCCATCAGCAGGACGTGGACCGTGCGGGCGAGGGCGGCGAGCAGCATCAGCAGATCGCCCGCCGACGGGCTGGTGAAGCCGCCGCCCTGGGTCAGCAGCACCACACCGGCGACCGAGAGTCCCGCCGCCGCGAGGAAGGCGGCGGGCGGCCGGACCCGGGTCACGGCGGCCTCGGCCAGCGGGGTGAAGATCATCGTGAGGCTGATGATCAGCCCGGCATTGGTGGCCGACGTGTGCACGACACCGTACGTCTCGAGCAGGAAGATCCCGCTGAGTACGAGCCCCAGGAGGCCGGCGCCCCGCCACTGCGCGCGGCTCAGTGCCCGCAGTCCCCGCCGTGCGGCGACGGCCAGCGCCGGCAGCACGACGGCGAAACGGAGCACGAGGACGGCGATCACCGTGTGCGTGGTGGTGATGCCCTTGGCCGCGAGATAGCTGGCGCCCCACACGGCGGCGACGAGCAGGAGCGGCAGATCGGTGACCCACGCCCGGCGGGGGCGGGCGAGGGCGGGCAGGACGGCAGAGGACACCTGGTGCTCCTGGTTCTCCACGGGGAACGATGTGGAGACCTCGCCGGCTCACACGGGAGCGCTCACCGTATCGAACGGACAACCCCTTCGGGAACCTGCGTCCACAGCGCGACTCGGCCAGGTGTTCGCAGGGTTCGTGCCGGGCCGAAGCGGTCCTGCGACCGTGCCTGGTCCTCCTAGAATGTCGGTCCTGGGACGCTCGGACACACGGAGTTGGCACATGGGTGGAGCGCGGCTGGACGGACGGGTCGAGCGGGGGAACCAGACCCGGCAACTGGTCCTGGGGCGCGCGGTCCACGTCGCCTCGACCGAAGGACTGGAGGGGCTGTCGCTCGGCCGGCTGGCCACTGAGCTGAAGCTGAGCAAGAGCGGCGTGTTCGCCCTCTTCGGCTCCAAGGAGGAGCTGCAGCTCGCCACCGTGCGCGCCGCCGTGGCCGTCTTCGTCGAACACGTGCTGACACCGACCAGGGCGGCCCCACCCGGCCTGGGCCGCGTCTGGCGGATGTGCGAGAGCTGGCTCTCCTACTCGCAGCGCCGGGTGTTCAGCGGCGGCTGCTTCTTCTACGCGACCATCGCCGAGTTCGACTCCAGGGAGGGCAAGGTGCACGACGCGCTGGCCTCCACACAGACGGGCTGGGTCACCTTCGTGGAGGAGACCGTCGAGGAGGCCCGGGCACGGGGCGAGCTCGCCGCGGACACGGACGTCTCGCAGCTCGCCTTCGAGCTCATCGCGTTCATGGAGCTGGCCAACGCGGAGTCCGTGCTGCACAACAACAACCCCGGCTACACCAAGGCCACGCGGGCCATCCTGGGGCGGCTGCACGCCGCCGCCACCGCCCCTTCCTCGCTACCCGCGATCCCCGATCGCAAATAACTGCACGGCCGTTCGTTTAGTTATATGGTCGGCGGGAGGCCGGGACACGAGTCCGGTCCGTTCACCTCGCCTGCCCGACCGGACGGAAGGCCCCGCCATGCCGCCCGCCATATGGAAGACGTCCTGGAAGTTCGGTCCGGACGCGCACGGCACCGGTCCCGGCTCGGCCGTTGTCGTCAGCGTCACCCAATTCGTCACACACCGTCCGTGGGGCACACCCGCCGTCGCAGCCGAGGGCTTCCGGCTGCGCCGCAGCTGGCCTCTGACGCCCGGGGCGGTCGCCGTCCGGCTCTGGATGGACACCGGCCCCCGGCTCGACCGGTCGGGATCGGTCACCGTCTGGACCGATCAGGCATCCCTGATGCGGTTCGTCGCCCGGCCGGACCACACACGCGTCGTCAGAGCGTTCCGGGGGCGGGGAGTGATGCGGTCGCTCCCGCGCGAGACGACGCCGGCCGCGCTCTCCGGGCCGGGCGCCCGTAGCGAATCCGCGGCCGGCCACCTGCTGGACCCGGTGTGGGCGTACACCGAGCGGATCCTGACCGGCGCGGAACCCTGGGACTGAGAGGCATTCATGGACATCGTCCGGCTCGACCGCGCCGCCGCCCTGGAGTCCGTCCGCGCCGCCGCCCTGGAGTCCGTCCGCGCCGTGGACCGCGCCCGTCCCGGCGACGTCCGCGTCGTGGACCGCGCCCGTCACGGCGACTGACGCCCATGGGGCGCCCCGCCTGCCGGACACCGCGGGGGGTGCGGTGACCTCAGGGGCGGACCGCTCCGGTCATCCCTGGGGCTCGAAAGTCCCGAACCGCGCACGCCCCGCAGGCCGGTAGGTGTGGATCGCGATGCCGCTCCCGGTGGTCCGGGCACCGGTCAGCTCGAAGGCCGTCGGCTGCCCGCCGTCCGCGAAGAGGCGCCTGCCCCCGCCCAGGTAGACGGGGTGGACGATCAGGTTGACCTCGTCGATCAGGTCGTGCGCCAGGAGGGACTGCGCCAGCGTGCCGCTGCCGTGGATCTGTAGCTCCCCTTCCGCCGTCCGCTCCTTCAGCCGCGCGACCTCGGCCGGTACGTCACCCGCGACGACCGTGGTGTTCTCCCACTCCGGGTCGGTCAGTGTGCGGGAGACGACGTGCTTGGGCAGGGTGTTCAGACGGGCGGCGATGGGGTCCTGCGGGTCGGTGACCAAGGGCCAGTAGGACGAGAAGATGTCATACGTACGCCGTCCGAGGAGATAGGCACCCGAGCGGTCGAAGACCTCGCTGACGAAGGCCCCCATGCCTTCGTCGGCGAAGGGCACCGTCCAGCCGCCGTACTCGAACCCGCCGGTGGTGTCCTCGTCCGGGCCCCCGGGGCCCTGCATCACTCCGTCGAGCGACACGAACGTGGTGAGGGTCAGCTTCGCCATGGTCCTGCTCCTTCCGCCTCGACGCCGTGGGGGGCGCGGGCCCCGGCAGTCGTGTGCTTCCACCTGTTCCGACCCCACCTTCCGGTGGAATCCATCGGTCCGCCCGGCAGGACCCGCCGCCGCGCCGCCCCGCCCCCACCCGTCGGCCCGTCCTACGCTGGCGGGGACCGCACGCGAACGAAATGGGAGACCATGAGCCAGACACCGCCCCCGGTCCGCAACCTCCACGACGGCAGCACCATCCCCGCGGTCGGCCTCGGCACCTGGCCGCTCGACGACGAGGCGGCGGAGAAGGCCGTCGCCGGAGCGCTGCAGCTCGGCTACCGGCTCGTGGACACCGCGCTGAACTACGGGAACGAGACCGGCACCGGCCGCGGGATCGCCCGCTCCGGGGTGCCGCGGCAGGAGCTCTTCGTCACGACCAAGGTGCCCGGCCGCCACCACGGCTACGAGGAGACTCTGGCGTCCTTCGAGGTGTCGCGGGGGAACCTGGGGCTGGAGTACGTCGACCTCTACCTCATCCACTGGCCGCTGCCCCGGGTGGACAAGTACGTCGACACCTGGAGGGCGATGATCAAGCTCCGTGAGGACGGCCTCGTACGGGCCATCGGCGTCTCCAACTTCACGGCCGGGCACCTGGACCGGCTGGAGCGGGAGACGGGGGTGCTGCCCGTGGTGAACCAGATCGAGATGCATCCGCTGCTGCCTCAGGAGGAGCTGCGGGCGGTGCACACCGCCAAGGGCATCGTCACGGAGAGCTGGAGTCCGCTGGCCAGGGGACGTCAGGTCCTCCAGGCACCGGAGGTGGTCGCGGCGGCCGAGGCGCACGGCGTGACGCCGGGCCAGGTCGTGCTGCGCTGGCACACGCAGCTGGGGGCTGTGCCGATCCCGAAGTCCGCCGATCCCGGGCGGCAGCGGGAGAACCTGGACCTCTTCGGCTTCGAGCTGACGCAGCAGGAGCTGGACCGGATCGGGGCCCGGCCGACGCACCGCTTCGGCGGGGACCCCGAGACGCACGAGGAGTTCTGACGGTGGAGGGGCACCGGTCACGCGGGGCGGCCGGTACGGTCACCGGTCACGCGGGGCGGCCACGGTCACGGGTCCGTGCGGGGCAGCTGCGGCCACCGGTCCGTGCGGACCGTGGCCGTCACCCGGCGGAGCCACGGTGGTCACCGGTTGCGCGGGGTGACCTCCGACATCCGGGACCAGTCGTCCCCGGGCACCTCGACGTTGATGATCTCCGGGACCTCGCTGACGAGCTCCGACATGGTGTCGATCGCGGCCTTGAAGTGCTCGGAGTTCACATGCGCCACGCCGGCCTCCTGCGAGGCGAACGCCTCCAGCAGGACGAACTGGTCGGGATTCTCGACGCTGTAGGACCAGTCGAAGAAGAGGTTGCCCGGCTCCTGACGGGTGGCCAGGGTGAACTCCTCGACGGCCGGGAGCCAGTTGTCACGCTCGGCGCTGCGCACGGTGAACCTGACGGCGATGAAGATCATGGCGACTCCTGGTCGGGACGACGACGTCCCGACCAGGGTCCCATATCCCCCCAGGCCGGACAGGAACCGGCACACCCACCCGGACTGCGCGCGGTGTGCGGGGCTATCCGCCGAGCGCCTCGTGACGTGCGGCCAGCCGCGCCGCCCCTTCCTCGGTCAGCGAGCCGAAGAGCCGCAGCCGGGAGATCCCGCCGTCCGGGAAGATGTCGATCCTGACGTGCGTGCCGCGCACGGGTGCCGGCAGGACGAAGCGGTGGTTCGTGTCGGGCTGGAGACGGGTCCGGGGCAGGAGGTCCGCCCACTCGGCGCCTTCGCCGTCACGGACCGAAATCGCCGCCCAGCCCGCCGCGTTGCCCTTGAGGTAGGCGGTGTCGATCTCGACGGCCCGGATCTCCGACCGGTCCGCCAGCCGGTACCGGATCCAGTCGTTGCCCTTGTCCCGCCGGCGGCGGGTCTCCCAGCCGTCGTCCATCTTGCGGGACCTGCCCGGTGCGATGGTGTTGGTGGCCGGCGAGTAGAAGCGGTCGGACGCGTCCTCGACCTCGCCGCCGTTCTCCAGGGCGGCCAGGTCGAACGTACCGAGGGCGGCCAGCCACCCGGGGTCGGGTGCCACCTCGCCGTGGACGCGCAGCCGGGCGATGCCCCCGTCTGGGTGCTGGTTGACCCGCAGGTGGGTGAAGCGCTGCCCCGCGTCGACGGCGAAGCCGTTGGCCGCGTGGCCGCCGACTGCCGTGCGCGGGACGAGGGTTGTCCACTTCACGTCGGGCGCGAGGAGGTCCTCGGGGGACGGGGAGCCGGGCAGCGAGGTCGCCTCGACGGAGACCGACTGCGGGTAGTTGCCGCGGAAGTGCGCGGTGTCGACTATCAGCCCGCGCACCACGCCGGGAGCACCGAGGCGCACGAGCGCCCAGTCGTGGTCCTCGTCGGTGGGGTGCGGGTCGGCGGCGCCGGTACCGCGCCGGCGGCGGGTCTCCCAGCCGTCCATGATCTTGCCCTTGTGCCCGAAGCGCTCGGGGTCGAACTCGGCGGGCTCCGGCTTCAGAAGGTTCTCGCGCTCGGCGAAGAACTCGTCGTTGGCGGCGATGACCCCCGCACCGAGACGCCGGTCGGCGAGGTCGACGAGGTGGGTGAAGGGGAAGTCGGCGGTGCGGTAGTCGGCGTACGGGTCGCCTCCCCCGTACGGGCTCGCGTCGCCGGTGAAGTGCGGTGTCGCCGTCATGGTCAGTGGTTCCTCTCGAGGAGACGGCCGGTGGGTTCGGCGAGTACGCCGTCGGCCGCGATCCGCTTGCCGCGCAGCCAGGTGGACCTGACGACGCCGTGCAGCGTCCTGCCCGCGTAGGCGGTGACCTGGTTGCGGTGGAAGAGTCCGGCCGGATCGACGGTGAAGGTCTCCTCGGGGGCGAGGACCGCGAAGTCCGCGTCCCGTCCGGCCTCGACGGCGCCCTTGCGGGTCAGTCCGGCGAGGGCTGCCGGGGCCGCCGACATCCAGCGGGCCACGTCGTCGAGGGTGTGACCGCGTCGGCGGGCCTCGGTCCAGATCGCGGGCAGCCCGAGCTGGAGGGAGGAGATACCGCCCCACGCGGAGGCGAAGTCGGGGGTCTTGAGGTCCGTGGTGCAGGGCGAGTGGTCGGAGACGATGCAGTCGATCGTGCCGTCGGCGAGCCCCGCCCAGAGTGCGTCCTGGTTGACGGCCTCACGGATCGGCGGACAGCACTTGAACTCCGTCGCCCCGTCCGGGACCTCCTCGGCGGTCAGGGTGAGGAAGTGCGGGCACGACTCGACACTCACACGCACCCCCTCCCGCTTGGCGGCGGCGATCTGCGGCAGCGCGTCGCTGGAGGAGAGGTGAAGGACGTGTACGCGGGCGTCCAGACGCCGGGCCTGGGCGATGAGGCCCTCGATCGCGGCGTTCTCGGCGTCACGCGGGCGGGACGCCAGGAAGTCGGCGTACTTCTCCCCGCTCCTCTGCGGCGCTTCGGCCAGGTGGTGCGGATCCTCGGCGTGCACGATCAGCAGTCCGCCGAATCCGGCGATCTCCGCCATGGACCGGGCCAGTTGCTCCTGGTCGAGCTCGGGGAACTCCTCGACGCCGGAGGGCGAGAGGAAGCATTTGAAGCCGAACACCCCGGACTCGTACAGCGGGCGCAGATCCTTCGTGTTGGACGGGATCGCACCGCCCCAGAAGCCGGTGTCGATGTGCGCCTTGGGCGCGGCCACCTGCTGCTTGACGCGCAGGTTCTCGACCGTCGTGGTCGGCGGGAGGGAGTTCAGCGGCATGTCGAGGAGCGTGGTGATGCCGCCCGCGGCCGCCGCCCGGGTGGCGGTCCAGAAGCCCTCCCAATCGGTGCGGCCGGGGTCGTTCACATGGACATGGGTGTCGACGAGCCCCGGCATCAGGACGTCGTCGCCGAAGTCCTCGACGCGGGCGCCGGCCGGCACCTCGGCGTCGTACGGCAGGACCGCCTCGATCTTCCCGCCGGCGACGAGGACCGCCGCGGCGCGGGTTCCCTCGGGGGTGACGACGCGCGTCGAGCGGAGTACCAGCTTCACGTCCACACCGGGCACCTGTGCTCCTTCACTCGGATTCAACGATTTGTTGAAGGAGTCTTCACTCGGGAAAGCGGCCCGTCAAGACCTCGCCTCCACCGTGTGACGACCAGTGGACCATGAACCATGCCGCTTGGAGATTTCCACAAAGTAAAAGTTCATTTTCGCCAGACGGAACGTAGAATGGGCCAGGAGCGGCATCGCCGCGCTTCGGGCCGAACACGGGCCGGATCGCCGACACCAGGACAAAACAGGTCCTGACCGGCAAGGACGCCGCACCGGGAGCAGTGGGCCGATCGGGAACAGCCCGGTAGGCTGCTGCCTTGCCTCCGCTTCGAAAGGACCGTTGACGTGCCGCCGTCTCACGCCAGCACATCCGACTCCAAGCCCGCCGGTCCCAGCGGCGGCGTGCAGTCCCTGGAGCGCGCCTTCGACCTGTTGGAGCGCATGGCGGACGCCGGGGGCGAGGTCGGGCTCAGCGAACTCTCCGCGAGCAGCGGACTCCCGCTCCCCACCATCCACCGTCTGATGCGCACCCTGGTCGTGTGCGGCTACGTGCGCCAGCAGCCCAACCGGCGTTATGCGCTGGGTCCCCGGCTGATCCGTCTCGGCGAGTCCGCGTCCCGGCTGCTGGGGACCTGGGCACGGCCGTACCTCCAGCGCCTGGTCGAGGAGACCGGTGAGACGGCGAACATGGCACTGCTCGACGGGGACGAGATCGTCTACGTCGCCCAGGTGCCGTCGAAGCACTCGATGCGGATGTTCACCGAGGTCGGCCGACGGGTGCTCCCCCACTCCACCGGTGTCGGCAAGGCGCTCCTCGCGCACACCCCGGCGGACGAGGTACGCGCGCTGCTGGCCCGCACGGGCATGCCGGCCGCCACCGAGAAGACGATCACCACGCCGGACGGTTTCCTCGACGCGCTGGAACAGGTGCGCAGGGCGGGCTACGCGGTCGACGACAACGAGCAGGAGATCGGCGTCCGCTGCCTCGCGGTGTCGGTGCCCGACTCCCCCACCTCGGCCGCCATCTCCATCTCCGGGCCCGCGGGCCGGGTCACGGAGACCGCGACCGAGCGGATCGTGCCGATCCTCCAGGAGGTCGCGAAGGAGCTCTCCGTGGCCCTGGCCAGCAGCGGGCCGGCTGCCTGAGGCCGAGGGCGGACACACCGGGCCCGGACGAGGCCCGGCAGGATGTGTTCAGGCCGGGGCGGGGGCCGTCAGCCGGCCGTCCCGCATCGTCACCGTCCCGTCCACCAGGCCGAGGTGCGCCCGGTCGTGTGTGACCAGGACCGTGGCCGTCGACCGTTCGCGGGTCAGTCCGGCCAGCAGGTCCAGGACCGCGGCGCCCCGTTCATGGTCGAGCGCGCTGGTGGGTTCGTCGACGAGCAGCACCGCGGGCTCGTTCATCAGAGCCCGTGCGATGTTGACCCGCTGACGCTGACCACCGGAGAGCTCGTGCGGCCTGCGGTCGGCCTCGTCGGCCAGACCGACCGCGTCCAGGAGTTCCCGGGCCCTGGCCAGGGCGGCACGTGCCAGGCCCTCCGGACAGGTGCTTCATCACCAGTACCTGCTCCGCGGCGGTGAGCGACGGCAGCAGGTTCGGCTGCTGGAAGACGATGCCGACGCGATCCCGGCGCAGGGCCGCCTTCTCCGCCCGGCCGAGCCCGGTGGTGTCCGTCCCCGCGACGACGACCTTCCCCCGGTCCGGGGTGACCAGCGTGGCCGCGACGGCGAGCAGGCTGGACTTGCCGGAACCCGAGGGCCCGACGACCGCGGTGAGTGTGCCCGCGGCCACGTGCAGGGAGACCCGGTCCAGAGCGGTCAGCCGGGTGTCGCCGTCGGGGTAGGTGAGGGTGACGTCGGTGAGGGTGAGTGTCATCGGGCGCTCCCGAGTGCGATGAGGGGGTCGACAGCGGTGATCCGCCTGATGGACAGGGCGGCTCCGAGCGCGCCGAGGACGATCATGACGGCGGCCGGCACGAGGACGGTGGACGCGTCGAGGACGAACGGCACGGCGCCGTCCCCGCCGCCGACGAGCGCACCGATGCCCGCGGCGAGCGCGGTGCCGATGCCGGTGCCGGCCGCCAGCATCACGACGGCCTGCCCGAGCGCGTCCCGCAGCAGGTACGGGGTGGAGGCGCCCAGCGCCTTGAGCACGGCGACGTCGGCGCTGCGCTGGATGGTCCAGACGGTGAAGAAGGCCCCGACGACCAGGGCGGAGATGGCGAGGAGGAAGCCCCGCATCAGCTGGAGCGAGCCGTTCTCCGCCTGGTAGGAGCCGATCGCGGTGAGCGATTCGTCCAGGGTCAGGGTGCGGGTACCGGCCGCCTCGTCACCGGCCGCGAGGTCGGCGCCGTGGGCCGTCAGCGCGATCACCGTGGCCCGCTGCCCGACCGGACTGCCCTGCCCATCGCCTTCTTCCCCGTTCCCGTTCCCGCCGAGGTTCTGCCAGTCGTCGAGCGAGGTCCACACCACCGGGGTGTGGCTGTACGAGGCGTCGCCCGAGACCGCGCCGACGGTCACCTCCGAGCCGCCCAGCCGCAGGGTGTCCCCGGGACCGGCACCGAGGCCGTCGGCGGCCTGCCGGGAGAGCACCACGCGGCCCGCCGCCACCGTCCCGGGCGCCAGCCCGCCGTCCGGGCGGACACCGAACGCCGAGACCGCGGCCGTGCGGCGCCCGTCGGCGGTGGCGGCGTCCAGCGTCCGGATGCCGAGGGGCTCGGCGGCTGTGACACCGGGCGCGGCCCAGGTGCGCCAGGCGCTCTCCTCGACGGCCGATTCCGTGAACGACACCGACCGGCCGTCCGGCGGGGCGGCGAACGCGAGGCGTTCGGCGTCAAGCCCCGTGACGGCCGAGGTGTTCTCCCTGGCCAAGCCGGCCGTCAGGCCGGACAACAGGCCCACGAGCAGCGTGATCAGCACCACGACCGTGCCCATGAGCGCGAAACGGCCCTTTGCGAACCGGAGATCTCTCCATGCGACGAACATGACTCCAGGCTCGGCCCCCGGGCCCGGGCGGACATCGCCCTCGGGACGGGCGAGACATCAATCCTTCGGTTGACCTGCGGCGCGCCCGGCGCCTCTACGCTGGACGGACCATGGATTCGCGTTCGCACACCACTGTCACCACCGCACTGCGGCTCTGTCTGCACGCCCTGCTGGTCGGGCTGCTGGCGCTGACCGCGGTCCGCTCCACGAGCGGCACCGCGGTCGTCGTCCTGGCCGGGGTGATGGCCGCGCTGTACGGTGCGGGCGCCCTGGCCCCGTACGTGCAGCCGCACACCCGGGCCGCCGCCGTCTGGCTCGCCGCGCTGGGCGCGGTGTGGCTGGCCCTGCTCGTCCTGTCGCCGGACGCCCTGTGGGTGGCCTTCCCGCTGTACTTCCTGCAACTGCACCTGCTCCCGGTGCGACGGGGAGTGCCTGCAGTGGTGGTCACCGCCGCCGCCGCCATCGCCTGCTTCGTCCTCCACAACCAGGCGGTCAACCCGGGCACCTTCATCGGTCCGCCGCTCGGGGCGGCGGTCGCCGTCGCGACCGTACTCGGCTACGACGCGCTGTACCGCGAGAGCGAGCGGCGTCGTGAGCTCATCGAGGAGCTGGTCTCCACCCGGGCGGAGCTGGCCGAGGCGGAACGCGCGGCGGGCACCCTGGCCGAGCGGGAGCGGCTGGCCCGCGAGATCCACGACACCCTCGCGCAGGGCCTGTCCAGCATCCAGCTGCTGCTGCGGGCCGCCGAGCGCACCCTCCCGGCGGACGCGCCGGCCACCGCACACGTGCGCCGGGCCCGTGGGACCGCCCAGGACAACCTGGCCGAGGCCCGCCGCTTCGTGAGGGCGCTGAGCCCGCCGGACCTGGAGCACGGCTCGCTGGCGGCGGCGCTGTCCCGGCTGGCCTCCCGCACCTCGACGCAGGAACTCACCGTGCGGTTCGCGGTCAGCGGTACGCCGGTGGCGCTGCCCACCCCGTACGAGGTGGCGTTGCTCCGTACCGCACAGTCCGCGCTGGCCAACGCGGTACGGCACTCGGGCGCGCGGCGGGCGGAGATCACCCTCAGCTTCATGGGGACGTCGGTGTCCCTGGACGTCGTGGACGACGGGCGCGGCTTCGACCCGGAGTCCTCGGGCGGGAGCCGGCGGAGCTCGGGGAGCGGGGGCTTCGGCCTGCCCGCCATGCGCTCGCGGGCACGTTCCCTGGGCGGCACGCTGAGCGTGGAGACGGCGCCGGGGCAGGGCACCGCACTGGCGGCCACCCTCCCGCTCCCAGCCGCTGCGGACAGGCGCGCCGCCTGGGAAGAACCTTCCGTAGCGGGAGAGACCGGCGGGAAGTTCTTCGGGGGAAAGGAGGCCGCCGCATGACCGGCCCGATCAGGCTGCTGCTGGCCGACGACCACCCGGTGGTCCGGGCGGGCCTGCGGGCCGTCCTCGACGCCGAACCGGACTTCGAGATCGTCGCCGAGGCGGCCACCGCCGAGCGGGCCGTCGCCCTCGCCGCCACCGGCGCCTTCGACGTCGTCCTGATGGACCTGCAGTTCGGCGACGGGATGCACGGATCGGAGGCCACCGCGGCAATCACTGCGGCGACGGACGCACCCCGCGTCCTGATCCTCACCACGTACGAGTCGGACGCGGACATCCTGGCCGCCGTCGAGGCGGGGGCCGGCGGCTACCTGCTCAAGGACGCCCCTCCGAACGAGCTGGCAGCGGCCGTACGCACGGCCGCAGCCGGCCGCTCCGCGCTCGCCCCGGCGGTCGCCCACCGCCTGATGGACCGGATGCGCACGCCCGCCCAGGCCCTGACCGGACGCGAGCTGGAGGTCCTCCAACTGGTCGGCGAGGGCCTGTCGAACCAGCAGATCAGCAAGCGGCTGTTCCTGAGCCAGGCGACGGTGAAATCCCATCTGGTGCACATCTACGCCAAGCTGGGCGTCGACTCACGCACCTCGGCGGTCGCCGCCGCCACCGCGCGCAGGCTGATCCGCCGCTGAACTCACGGGTGGCGCGGAGGCTCCCCGAAGAGGTCCACGGCGCTCCGCACGTCCCGCAGGCCGGACGACAGTGCACTGACCGAGCCGATCGCCCCCGCGACAAGCAGCAGCGAACGGCGCAGCCGGGGGCTCTCGGGCCGCCCGCCGGCCGCCATGGCGTCCAGGGCCGCCAGCTCGTCCTCGGCGATCCCCCGGTCCGGGAACTCCGCGGGATGTCCGGCGAGTTCGCGGCGCAGCCGTGAGACGGCCGCACGCAGCTCCGTCACCCTCGGGTCCTCGCCGCTTCCGGTCAACCGCTCCTGCCCCACACTTCGCAACAAAGCACTCCCCCTACGCACGCCGTCGTGCCGGTGTCGACCTGGCCCCGGGCAGTGGTCAAGTGCTCGGGAACGTCCGCGAATCAGCGCCGTCAGAGGTGGCGTGCGCCACTGTGCGGACAAGGAACGAGGGTACCCCTGAGGGGTGACGATCAATCCGCCGGTACGGAAGACGCAGTGGTATCCAGGGCACATGGTTCACACACAACGGATCCCCGTGGTCGCCGGCGTGCTGCTCGCCGCGGGTGGCGGCCGTCGCCTCGGCGGGCGGCCGAAGGCCCTGCTGGAACACCGTGGCCGCCCCCTCGTCGAGCACGCGGTGCGCGCGCTGCGCAACGGCGGGTGCGGCCCCGTCCATGTCGTCCTGGGCGCGGCTGCCGAGGAGGTGCGCGATCTGGCGGACCTCTCCGCGTGCATGGTGACGGTGAATCCGTCGTGGGAGGAGGGCATGGGCTCCTCGCTCCGGGCGGGACTGGCCTCCCTCTCCGGTTCGGACGCGGACGCCGCACTCGTCCTCCTGGTCGACCAGCCGGGCATCGGTGCGGAGGCGGTGGCCCGGGTCCGCTCTGCGTATCGCTCCCGGGCGGATCTGGCCGCCGCCGCGTACGACGGGGAGCGCGGGCACCCCGTGCTGTTCGGGGCCGACCACTGGGAGGAGGTCTCGGCGGGCGCGGTCGGGGACCAGGGGGCACGGGCCTACCTGAGGGCGCATCGCGACGCGATCACGCTCGTCGAGTGCTCCGACGTGGCGCGGGCACACGACATCGACACGGCGGCGGACCTGAGACACCTGGAGTGAACGGAACGTATCGGCCCTGGCACGCCGCGCCACCGTGACGGCACGTCCCTCGACCCGGAGAATCTCGACATCAACAAACCATTGAACTTCCACCATGAGGAAACTAATATCCACTGATCAGAAGCTCATGGTTCCGCTTCCGGTCCTCGGCGGCACCCATGGCCGTATCTCGGAGCCCTGGCACCCCGTGCCGTCCCGGGCGACCCGGCGGCCGTGGATGCCTCCGTACCACCCGCTGAAGGAGTGACAGCTCATGTCCGCACCAGCGCCGTCCCCGCTGGCCATCGTCGATGCCGAGCCCCTGCCGAGGCAGGACGAGGTCCTGACCGATGCGGCCCTCGCGTTCGTGGCCGAGCTGCACCGGCGGTTCACACCCCGGCGCGACGAGCTGCTCGCCCGCCGTGGTGAGCGCCGCGCCGAGATCGCCCGTACCTCCACGCTGGACTTCCTGCCGGAGACGGAAGCGGTCCGCGTGGACGACACCTGGAAGGTCGCCCCGGCCCCGGCCGCGCTGGACGACCGCCGGGTGGAGATCACCGGTCCGACCGACCGCAAGATGACCGTCAACGCCCTGAACTCGGGCGCCAAGGTCTGGCTCGCCGACTTCGAGGACGCGTCCGCCCCCACGTGGGAGAACGTCGTCACCGGCCAGCTCAACCTGATCGACGCGTACACCCGGAACATCGACTTCACCGACCCGAGGTCGGGCAAGTCGTACGCCCTCAGGCCCGCCGAGGAGCTCGCGACCGTCGTCACGCGCCCGCGCGGCTGGCACCTGGACGAGCGCCACCTCCAGCTCGACGGCAGCCCGGTCCCCGGCGCGCTGGTCGACTTCGGCCTCTACTTCTTCCACAACGCCCAGCGGCTGATCGACCTCGGCAAGGGCCCGTACTTCTACCTCCCGAAGACGGAGTCGTACCTGGAGGCCCGCCTCTGGAACGACATCTTCGTCTTCGCCCAGGACTACGTCGGCATCCCGCAGGGCACGGTCCGCGCGACCGTCCTGATCGAGACGATCACCGCCGCGTACGAGATGGAGGAGATCCTCTACGAGCTCCGCGACCACGCCTCCGGACTGAACGCGGGCCGCTGGGACTACCTCTTCTCCATCGTGAAGAACTTCCGTGACGGCGGCTCGAAGTTCGTCCTGCCGGACCGCAACCTGGTCACGATGACCGCCCCGTTCATGCGGGCGTACACCGAACTCCTGGTCCGCACCTGCCACAAGCGCGGCGCGCACGCCATCGGCGGCATGGCGGCCTTCATCCCCTCGCGGCGCGACGCCGAGGTCAACAAGGTCGCCTTCGAGAAGGTCAAGGCCGACAAGGACCGCGAGGCCGGCGACGGCTTCGACGGCTCCTGGGTGGCCCACCCGGACCTGGTGCCGATCGCGCTGGCCTCGTTCGACGCGGTCCTCGGGGACAAGCCGAACCAGAAGGACCGCCTGCGCGAGGACGTCACGGTGGCGGCGGGTGACCTGATCGCCATCGACACCCTGGACGCCAAGCCCTCGTACGACGGTCTGCGCAACGCCGTCGCGGTCGGCATCCGCTACATCGAGGCGTGGCTGCGGGGCATGGGCGCGGTCGCCATCTTCAACCTGATGGAGGACGCGGCCACCGCCGAGATCTCGCGCTCGCAGATCTGGCAGTGGATCAACGCGGACGTGGTCTTCGAGAACGGCGAACACGCCACCGCGGACCTCGCCCGCAAGGTCGCGGCCGAGGAACTGACCTCGATCCGCGCGGAGATCGGCGACGAGGCGTTCGAGTCCGGCAAGTGGCAGCAGGCCCACGACCTGCTGCTCCAGGTCTCCCTGGACCAGGACTACGCGGACTTCCTGACGCTGCCGGCTTACGAGCAGCTGCGCTGACCGCACATCCGTGAGCGCCGTGCCTCCGTCCCATGGGTCGGAGGCACGGCGCTTCGGTGTGCGCGGGGCGCGGCCCGCCGGGTCCGACGGTTCAGGAGGGCATCGGGCGCAGGGTGAGGATCTGCTGGGCATGTCCGACGGGGCCCGCCGTGTCGTGCAGGACGGTGCTCGTCACACCGCTTCCGTCGGGGCCGAAGGTGACGGACGTGTCGAGTCCGGTCCACCGCCCTCCGGGGCGGCGGTGGAGATGGATGGTCAGGTCGACGTTGGGGAACATCCAGGCGGTGGGCGGTTGGCGCACCGCGATGCCGTTGGCGGTGTCGACCAGCGCGACGTACGAGGCGAGAGGGCTGCTCGGCTCACCGGCCACGAGGTCCAGGCCGGTGGAGATCCAGGCAGCGGCACGCCCCGGCCGCCGGGGTGAGACCGGACGGACGTCCAGGGACCGGATGTAGCCGCCCGGCCACTCGGAGGCCAGCGGCCGGGACGGGACGGACCCGGGCGGAGGGAGCGGGCCCGTGTCACCGTCGGCGACGGCGGTGGTGTCGGTGGCGGCGAGAAGCCAGATGCGGGCCCTGACGACGGGGCGGCCGGCGATCAGCGCGACGGCTTCGAGGAGTTCGATGGTGCGGCCGGGCCGGATGGTCTCGACGC
Organism: Streptomyces sp. Alt3; assembly: GCF_030719215.1. NCBI lineage: Bacteria > Bacillati > Actinomycetota > Actinomycetes > Kitasatosporales > Streptomycetaceae > Streptomyces > Streptomyces glycanivorans. The sequence goes on from NZ_CP120983.1 coordinate 1,356,498, forward strand.
GAATCTCGCATTCGTCGAGGGCGAGGCGGCCGAGGATGTCGAAGCTGATCCGGGACATGACCAGGCCGGTGTCGGGCCGGTCGGCCAGGTGGCGGTCGACGGCGTGCACGATCAGGCCGCCGAGCGGGCTGAAGTGCTGTTCGTCCGGGTCCCAGGCGCCGCCGGCGTGCACGGTGGGCTTGTAGCGGTGGACATCGATGGGTTCGTAGTAGCTGCCGGCGTTCACGGGGTTTCTCTCTCGGTCGAGCGGACTGCCGGTGGGCGGCCGGCCGGGGCCGCGTGTGCGGAGGGCCGCCCCGGGCGGATCCTCCCGGGCCGCCCGGCAGACGAGCACAACCAGCGTACTGGCGTGCGATTTCGAGCCGGCCGCCGCTATGATCACGCACGGCAAGGCTGTAGCGCAGAGGTCGTCGCGCCCACGCATCAAGCTGGAGGACGCCGGTTCGAATCCGGCCGGTCTTGCCACCTGTTCTCGGAGGGATGGCGTCGGCACGCCGAACGGGCGGTGGACGCGGTCGTCCTCCGCGTCCGGAGTGCCGGCAAGGGACTGGAGAGTTGTGATGTCGCAGCCGATGCCCGTGCGCTGCCCGGCGATCGAGCACCCGGACCTCCCGCTCGCCGACCCCGCTCTGCTGGAGCCGCTGCTGACGCGGCTCGCGGTGGAGCGGCCGGTCGGTGCGGACGAGGTGTTCCCGCTGGGGACCCTGCGGGGCGACGGACGTGTCGACCTCTGCAAGCAGGGTCTCGGGCCCGCCGGCGCGGCCGGGGTGATGCCGGCGCTCGCCCGCTCACCGCATGCCGAACACGTCCTGCTCGGCACCAACTCCCTGGGCGACGAGGGGGCCCGCTCGGTCGCTGACGCCCTGCGGGAGGGCGACCACGGGCTGCGGACGCTCTATCTCGGCTGCAACCGCATCGGGGCCGAGGGCGCCGCCGCGCTCGCCGGGGCGCTCGGCGGGGACGGCACCGTCCGGGCCCTGTGGCTCAAGCGCAATCCGCTGGGCGACGCGGGTGTCCGGGCGCTGGTGCCGATGCTGGCCCGCAACACCGCCCTGCGCACCCTCGACCTCGTCAACAGCGGTGTCACGACCGACGGTCTGAAGTCCCTGCTCGGCGTGCTCTCGCTGCGGGAGCGGCCCGTGGAGAGGCTGTTCCTCGGCGGCAACGGGCTCGGCCCGGAAGCCGCCCCGCTCCTCGCGGCACTGCTGCGTGACGCAGGGGTGCGGGAGCTGTATCTGCCGGCCAACCACCTCGGCGACGAGGGTGCCGCCGTGCTCGCCGCCGCGGCGGACCCGGCGCGTCCGGTGCGCCTGGGCCTCGGCGGCAACGGGATCGGGCCCGCCGGGGCGAGCGCGCTGGCCGACGCGCTGGGCGGGATCGAGGCGCTCGACCTCGGGCGTCCGATGTCGCAGCGCAGCCTCGGGGCGACGGGGAACGCGCCCGGCGACGCCGGGGCGAGCGCGCTGGCCGCCGCCCTGCCCGGCAGCCCCCTGCGCCGTCTCGAACTGGCGCACACGGGCCTGACCGGCCGGGGCGCGAAGGAGCTGCTGGGCGCCGTCGGCGCGGATTCGCGGCTGGAGTACGTCGGCCTCGGCCCCGGGCTGCCCCGCAGGGTCAAGCGGTCCTTCGCCTCGCGACTGCGGCCGGACACCGGCGCCCACGCGGACCTCCGGGCGATACGGAGCGTCTACCGGTGAGTCCCTGGCCCAAGAACTGTTTCCTCCCGACGGAGGAGGCGTCGAGCCTGCACAAGGCCCGCCGGTACGCCGTGCCCCGCCGGATGATCGAGCGGGCCACGGAGCGGCGGCTGGCCGGTGACTGGCGTGGCGCCCTCGCGGCGGCCCACGTCGAACCCGCCTTCGACCTCGCGGAGGTGGCGACCGCATACGGTCCGGTCGTGGCCGGAGCCCTCGCGTCGGACCTGCGCCACCTCGTGCCCGACCTGGTGCACTGGCACGTGCCCCGGGCGCTGGGAGGGCGCTCGACGGTCGCCACCGGCCGCACCGTGGTGCTGGCCGGCTACGGGAACGGTTCCGGGCTGCCCCTCACGCCGTATCTGCATCTGAGCACTCCCCCGATGTTCGACGGACCCCAGGGGCTCGTCCTGCGCTTCGGTGCCGTGCCCGATGAGGGAACTCCCGGCGTCTTCGGTGCCCGTACCGAGGACTGGCGGGCCGAACGGTGGCTGTGGGACGCGCGGCACACGGCCCGTCTCCGGGAGGCGGTCGGCGCCGCAGGCCGGATTCCCTTCCTCCGTCACGACGGCACGCCGCTGAGCTCCCGGGAACTCGCCGCGGCCGACGACGCGGGCGCCAGGGCGGAGCGGGTGACACTGCTCCACCAGGAGGGCCGGGTCTCCGAGGCCTTCGCCGCCGCAGGCGTCGACTGGGACCCGGCCCTGCCTGAGGCCCAGCGGTCGTGGCGCGGGCTGGACGTCGAGGAGAACATCCGCCGGATGGCGCTCGACATCCCCCGCCTGGGCCCGGCGGTGCGGCGCGCGACCGCCACGGGTGGCGGGGAGCGCTTCCTGGTCGCCATGAGCTGGCGGGCCCACCTCCTGCTGGACATCACGGAGCACAGTACGGGCGGGCGTCTCCGGGCCCGTGTCGTCGAGAGGGAGACCCCGGGCGCGGCATCGGCGGCCCGGCTTCCCGAGGCGGCCTGGCGCCGCCTTCCCGACCTCGACCTGCTGCGGAGCGGTGCCATGCCGCCGCAGTGGCTCCACCCGCTGGTCGCCCGGGCGCTGTTCCCCGCCGTCGAGGGGCCGTTCGGCCCCCCTGGGCCTCCGGCGCCACGCCCCGTGCGGGTGAGGTGCAGGGGCGAGTGGCACGAGGTCGTGTTCCGGGACGGCGCGCTCCGCTCCCCGCACACCGATGAGGAACGGCAGCGGGAGAGTGCCCTGCGGGCCTTCGGCGGGGCCGTCGCCGGCTGCTTCGCCGTGGAGCACTCCTGCACGTCGGGCACCGGACGGCTTCCGAAGGCACTGCGGGCACAGGTGCGGGAGCTGTTCCTGCACGCCCAGCACGGGGACACCACCGCGGTGCTGGCGATGCTGGACGCCGGTGTGGACCTCCGGGTGAAGGACGCACGGCAGCGGGGTCTGCTGCACGTCCTGCCGCTGCTCGACCACGAGGCCCTGCTGCCCCGGCTCCTGGAGGCGGGACTCGACCTGGAGGCCAGGGACCACATGGAGCGGACCCCGCTGGGCGTCGCGGTCGGCGAGAGGGGCTCCGCCGCACTGGTGCGCGCCCTGCTCGACGCCGGGGCCCGGACGGACGTGACCGACGCGACCGAGCTGTCGCTGTCCCAGACGATCCGGCGGTACAAGCGCACGGACCTCGCCTTCCTCAGAGAGCGCGTGGAGGCCGAGCACCCGGGTATCGGGTCCGCCTGGTACGACAAGTGGTTCCAGGAAGACGCGGAGGACGAGGAACAGTGAGCACCACCATCCGGCCCGCCTCCGTCACGCCGGGACCGCTGGAAGCCGCCGACGAGCTCAACCGGCGGCTGCGCACCACCCGTACCGAGCCTGCCCGGAGTCCTCAACTTGAGGCCCTCGCACTGGCGGTGACGGCCAATCAGCCAGTTCTGCTGTGGGGCGAGCCCGGGATCGGCAAGTCCGCGGGCATGGAGCAGCTCGCCGCCGGGCTCGGCCTCGAACTGGAGACGGTCATCGCGAGCGTCCACGAGCCGTCGGACTTCGCCGGGCTGCCGGTCGTGGGGGACGACCCGGCGGTGACCGGTGTGCCGATGGCCCCGCCGGACTGGGCGGTCCGGCTCGCCCGTGCGGGCCGCGGGCTCCTCTTCTTCGACGAGCTGTCCTCGGCGCCGCCCGCCGTGCAGGCGGCCCTCCTGCGGGTCGTCCTCGAACGGCGGGTGGGCAGCCTGCGGTTGCCGGAGGCGGTACGCATCGTGGCGGCCGCCAACCCCCCGTCGAGCGCGGCCGACGGGTGGCACCTCAGCCCGCCGCTCGCCAACCGCTTCGTCCACCTCCGATGGACGCACGACCCGCGCACCGTCGCCCGCGGTATGGCGGGGACCTGGCCCGCGCTGGGTGTACCGGTCGTCGACCCGGCCAGGGTTCCGGGTGCGGCGGCGCGGGCCAGGGGGTCGGTCTCCGGGTTCCTGACGGCGCGTCCCGGCCTGGTCCACCACATGCCGGCCGACGCGGAGAGCCGGGGCCGGGCATGGCCGTCCCCGAGGACCTGGGACATGGCGCTGCGGCTGCTGGCCACCGGTTACGCGGCCGGCGCCGGGCGGGAGGCCGTCGCGTCCGTGCTCACCGGGGCGGTCGGGGACGGGGCGGGCATCGAGCTGCTGTCCTACCTGGAACACCTCGATCTGCCCGACCCCGACCGGGTGCTCGCGGACCCCGACGCGTTCGCGCTGCCGGGACGCGGTGACCGGCAGCTCGCCTTCCTGATCGCGGTCGTCGCCGCCGTGCAGGGCGACCTGACCAGGGAGCGCTGGGAGGCGGGGTGGGCCGTGCTCGCCAAGGCCGTCGACGCCGGTGTGCCGGACGTGGCAGCCAGGGCCGCGGTGGACCTCGCCGGGATGCGGGACCTCGACTGGCCGGTGCCGCCGGGCATCGACGGCTTCCTGGACCTGCTGCGGCAGTCCGGCGCCCTTCCTCAGGGCGGCTGAACTGGACACCACGAAGCTGCTCGCGGCGCGGTACCGGGCGGCAGCCGACCGCCCGTACCTGGCCTCGGCCCTGTACGCCCTGACCGTGGTGCCGAGCGACGAGGTGCCGACCATGGGCGTGGACCGGTACTGGCGCTGCTACGTCTCGCCCCGCTTCGTCGACGGCACGCCGGTGGCGGAACTGGCGGCGGTGTGGGTGCACGAGGTCGCACATCTGCTGCGCGACCACCACGGGCGGGCGGAACGGCTGCCCGCGGCCGACCAGCGCGACCGGCACCGGGTGAACGTCGCACAGGACTGCGAGATCAACGACGACCTGATCGCCGACGGGCTCCCCCTGCCCGCGGGGCGGATGGAGCCGCGCCTCTTCGGCCTGCCGGAGGGCCGTCTCTTCGAGGCGTACCTGCCCGAACTGCCGCGCTCCCCCGTCACCCACGACTGCGGGTCGGGCGCCCACGGGCAGCCGTCCCCGTGGGAGTCGGGCGACCGCGCGGGGCCGGCGGGGGTCGGCGCGGTGGAGGCGGAGGCCCTGCGCCGCCACACCGCGGAGGCGATGCGCGCCCACGCACGCGCCCGGGGCAGCCTCCCCGGAGGCTGGAAGCGCTGGGCGGACGAGGTCCTCGAACCCACCGTCGACTGGCGGCAGGCGCTCGCGGGCGCCGTACGCGAGGCAGCCGCCTGGGCCTCGGGGGCGATCGACTACACCTACCGCCGGCCGTCCCGCCGGAGCGCGGCGATGCGCGGGATCGTGCTGCCGAGCCTGCGCCGCCCGCTTCCCAGGGTGGCGGTCGTCATCGACACCTCGGGCTCGATGGGCGAGGCCGAGATCGCCTCCGCGCTGGGCGAGGTGACGGGCGTGCTGCGCGAGGTCGGTGTCCGGGGCAACCGGGTGACGGTCCTGGCCTGCGACGCCGATGTCCAGGCGGTCTCCCGGGTGACGTCCACCGGGCAGATCACGCTGGGCGGGGGCGGCGGCACGGACATGCGGGTCGGGATCACCGCGGCGCTGGCGGGGCCGGAACGCCCGGGCATCGTCATCGTGCTGACGGACGGACTCACCCCGTGGCCCGACGAGACCCCCTCCTGCCGGCTCGTCGCCGCCCTCGTCGGACCGTCCGCTCCGGCCCCTCCCGCGTGGGTCGAGACGGTACGCGTCACGTAGAACGGTCCCCCGTGAACCGGTCCCTCACCTCACGTCCGGCCCGGGTACCGGACCGCAGAGGATGAGTGCGGCTACTCAGGCTCCGGGCGGTTCCCCGGCCGAGGATGGAGACCGCCATCAGATCGAGCTCAGGAGTCCGGACATGCTCAGCCGCCTCGCCGACGTCCTGGTACCCGCCGTCGGCCGCCTCACGATCACGGCCGACGCGGGCGCCGTGCTGGCCCCCGGCAGCATCATCGCCGCGAACCACACCTCGCTCGCCGACCCCGCCGTCGTGCTCGCCGCGCTGCACCGCCTCGGGGCCCGTCCGGTCGTCATGGCGGCCGCCGGACTGTGGCGCGTACCGGTACTCGGCCGTGCGCTCGCCCGGGAGGGACACATCCCCGTCCACCGTGGCGACCGGCGCGCGGCGAACGCCCTGGACGAAGCCGCGGAGGCGCTCGGCCGCGGACGCATGGTCCTCATCTACGCCGAAGGCGGCCTCCCGCTCCGCACGGACGCCGCGGAAGCGGCGCCCGAGGCCTTCCGCAGCGGCCTGTCCCGGCTCGCCCTGCGGAGCGGGGCCCCGGTGGTGCCGGTCGGTCAGGCCGGCGCACGCCGGGTGACCTCGGGAAGCGTGCCCAAGCAGCTCGCGGGCCTGTTCACGGCGCCACTGCGCCGCCCCGGCATGCATGTGCACATCGGCGCACCACTCGATCTCTCGGCGGACGGCGCCGACCGGACCGAGCGGGCCCGCACAGCGGTGACGGCCGCCTGGCGGACGGCCGCCACGCGGCTCGGAGAGCCCGCCGCGCTCGCCGCATGAGGAGCGTTCGGCCCGAGCACGGTCCCGACCGCCGTCCCGGGCCCGGTGTTCCGGGCCCGGGACGGCGCGTCGCCGCAGGTCCGCCCGCTCACCCGCCGGACGGGATGTCCACGTAGTCCTTGAAGAGCAGGGAGACGGTGTGGCGGTCGGAGGGCCAGTTCGGCACCGCGAGGGTCTCGTCCACCCTTCCCGCCCCGCGCATCGTCTGCGTGACCGGGATCGTCCCCCGGGCCCGCTCGTCGGCCGGCAGGGACAGGTCCGTGGCCGTCAGGAACGGGACCCGGTCGAAGGGCGGCAGCGCCGCATCGAGGTGACTGACTCCGTCACACCCCTTGTCGAACGCGAACAGGCCCAGGATCTGCCTCAGTTGCGGTGACACGGCCGGGTTGAGGACGTCGGCCCCGGCGATACGGAGGCGGTCGTCGTCCGCCGTTCCGGCCCGCCACTCGCGTGCGCGGACGACGGTGAGCGCGGTCTGCCCGGGGCAGACGTCGATGGAGTCCGCGACACCTCCCGGGGGCGAGACGAGCAGACGTACGAAGCGGTCGCCGCGCTCGAACGGTTCGAAGTAGAAGTGGCCGGTGCGCTCGCCGGGCCGGACGAACGCCAGTTCGTAGTGTCCGCGTCGGCCGACTCCGAGCGGGCCGAAGGCCCCGTCCTCGCCGGTCCGGACGACGCGCTCCGGGAGCAGCCCGGCGCGGGCGCCGGTGGCGGGGTCGAGCCGCCACACCTCCAGGCGTCCGGCGAGCCCCTTGTTCTGCGGGAAGTGCACGGCACGGCCGGCGATCTCCACCGAGGCGGCGGCCTCGGGCAGCACCCGGGTGGTGAGCGGCGGTCTGCCCCGGAGGAAGGTGTAGACGTGGGCGAAGCTCTCGGCGGATGTGGCGCTCTCGGTGTGCCCGGCCTGAGGCTCGTGGACGTTGAGTGCCCCGCCGATCGAACCGTTGGGCTGGAGGCTGCTCCAGATGGCCAGGGTGGGCACGCCTCCGGGCGGCGAGGCCGCCGTGCGGCCGTCGAGGTTCACGTACTTGGCGACCTCCGCCGCGCGCTCCGGCGCGGAGAGGTAGGCCTGCGCCACTCGTGTGCCGCGCGAGTGTGCGAGGAGGTCGACCTGCCGGGCACCCGTGCGTGCCAGGACCGCGTCGACCAGCTCCTCCAGTCCGGCGATCGCGTGGTCGTCGGTGGCCACGGAGGTGTCGTACTCGTGGACGTACAGCAGGTCGTCCCGGTAGCCGTTGCCGGAGAACCGCTTGGCCTGGGACTGCCACTGCTGGGCGGAGCCCTCCTGGCCGTGCACGAAGATCACGGGGTTGACCGTGGCGCGGGGCGCGGCGGCGGCCCGGGTCGGCGCCGTCAGGACGGTGAAGGTCCCGACGAGCGCCAGGAACACCGCGAGCAGAGTCGTCCGCCCGGTCCGGGCCGGCTGGGAACTGGGCATCGTTTCCTCCGAGTCGCCGTCGTCGGAGTGGGAACGTACGGCCTCCTCCGGGAGGGCCACCAGAGCCCGGCCCGAGGGTGAGACGGCGGTCTCAGATCAGGTCCGGTGCCCCTCGGCGGGTTTGCTGGAGCACGGCGCGGGCAGTGCGTTCGGCCAGGGCGAGGTCCGGCCGGCGGCTGCTCAGCAGTTCGGCGTACAGGGCGGATTCGACGACCCTCACATAGAGGTAGGCCAGATCGTCGATGCCGGAACTGGGCCAGAGGCACCCCCTCTCGCCCGCTTCCAGGAGAATGCCCCGCTGGGCCAGGACGGCACGACGGTGCACGCGTCCCCCGGTCAGGAGGCGTCGTGCCGTCTCGGGTTCGGCGCGCAGGAAGTCCGCGAACGGGGCGGAGCCGCGCAGAGCGCCGACGAAGTAGCGGGTGATCTCCAGGACTCCGTCCACACCCTCACGGGTACGCAGTTGCCGCGCCCGGTCCAGCAGGTGGTCGGCCAGCTCCCACAGCACGTCCGTCAGGAGCGCGTCGCGGCTGCCGACCACACGGTAGAGCGTCGCCCGGCTGACCGACAGGTCCCGGGCGAGCGCGTCCATGTCCACCGTGCCGTGCCGCAGGAACATCCGCCGGGCACGGTGCACCGCGTGGCCCCGGGTGACCACACGTCGGGAAGCCCGCGCGTCCCCCATGCCGACCGCCTCCTCCACGGCCCCGGCGACGCCGCCGGGGCCGGTACCTTAGCGCGGGCGCACCGCGGGGACGAGGGGGTGGTCAGCCAGGCAGGACCACGGTGCGCTGGGCCGAGAAGTCGCCCCACTTCCCGTCGGGGAGCTTGGGCCGGATCTTGAGCGAGTAGCGGGTGCCGGGCGGGTCGGTCAGGGTGAGCCGGTACGTCGCCCGGCCCTCGGGCGGCGTACCGCCCCAGACGATGGTGGTGGTCAGCCTGCCGTTCAGGAACAGCTGGTACGCGGGAATCGTGCCGCCGGTGTCCGGCTGGTCCCAGGAGAGGTCGACCAGGGACTCCTCGCCCTGCACCGTCGTCGCCGTCCGCAGCCCGGTGGGCGCCGTGCTCGCGGGGGCGCCCGGCGCGGACGGGGTGGTGAGGTCGAGGGCGTTGCTGTCCGGCGAGGAACGGTCGGCCGCGTCGCGGGCGCGGACGGTGAAGGTGTAGACGGTGCCGGGCCGCAGCCCGGTGAGGCGGGCCGTGGTCTGCGTGCCGGAGACGCTGTGGATCCTGGAGTCCTCCTGGTAGATGTCGTAGGAGGTGACTCCCACGTCGTCCGTGGAGCCGCCCCAGGACAGTGAGACCGTCCGGCCGCTGTCGGCCCTGCCCCGCAGCACCGTCGGCCCGGTCGGCGGTTCCTTGTCGGCGGGCGCGGCAGCGGGTGTGGTGACGGGGACGGCGGCGCTCGGTGCGGACCGGTTCCCGGCGGCGTCCCGGGCCCTGACGGTGAAGGTGTACGCCGTCGAGGCGGTGAGCCCTCCGATGTCGGTCATCAGCTTCGGCGCGTCCACCGAGGCGGCCTTCTCGCCCTCGCGGTAGACGTCGTAACCGGTGACGCCCTCGTCGTCCGTGGACCGCTCCCACATGACGTGTACGGAGGTGGCGCTGCCGGCCTGAGCCGTCACTCCCCCGGGGGCTGCCGGTTTCTCGGTGTCCGTTTTCGCTGATGCGCCGCACGCGGTCAGCGTGGCGAGGAGCAGCGCGGCGGAGCAGGCCAACGCGGTGCGTGCGTGGGGGCGTTGCACGGTGATGCCTTCCATCCGACAGCAATGGTCCAGACCTATATGCCACGCGGGCGGGCTCCCCGGCAAGGGGTGGACGGGAACGTTCCGCAATGTCCGCGATGCGTTCCGTGGCACAGAAGCGCACGGAAGCGCGTGTTCCCGAGCCCGGCGGCGATGAGTTCCGGGCCCGGGAAGGGTCTGAAGGGTATGGACACTCCTGACGGAACCGCGCCCGGTCTCGACCTGGAGCCGGCCGCGCGGCAGATCCGCGAACTGATCGGCGCCGTCGACGACCGGCAGCTGGCCGGCCCGACCCCTTGCCCGGACTACTCGGTACGGGAGCTGCTCGGGCACCTCCTGGGGCTGACCGTCGCCTTCCGCGACGCGGCGCGCAAGAAGTCCGGCCCGACGACCGGCACCCCTCCGACAGCGGCGCTGCCGGTACTGCCCGACGACTGGCGCACGGCACTGCCGCCCCTGCTGGACGAGCTGGTCACGGCCTGGCGCTCCCCGGACGCGCTGGAGGGCATGACCCGGGCCGGCGGCGTGGATCTGCCCGGTCAGGTCGCCGGCATGGTGGCGCGCAACGAGCTGGTCGTGCACGGCTGGGACCTGGCCAGATCCACGGGGCAGGACTTCCGGGCGGACGAGGCGAGCCTGCGCTCCTCGGAGGCGTTGCTGGCGCCCGGGGACGACGACAGGTCCGGCCCCGACGCGATCTTCGGTCCGCCGGTCCCCGTCGCGGCCGACGCGCCGCTGGTCGACCGGGTGATCGCGCTGAGCGGCCGCCGGCCGGACTGGCTGCCGGGCGGCTGACGGCCCCCGGCCGCCCTCGCGCGGTCCGCGGGCTCAGGACTCCCGGCTCAGCTTTCTCGGGGCTCGGCCGCCGAGCCCCCGGGGGCCGAGCCCGGGGCTCGGTCCCCCGGGCTCAGGACTCCCGGCTCGGCCTACCCGGCTCAGGCCCCTTCGCCCGGTTCCCGGAGCGCCCGGAGCACCTCTCGCGCTCGCTCCTGGAACCGCTCGTCGGCGGATGCGGTAGCCCCCTCCACACGCGAGGCCGTCACGCGCGGATCCCGCTCGGCCAGTTCCGTCAGACGGCCGCGGTTGTCGCCGGCCAGCGCCTCCGGGCCGAGTCCCAGCAGCGCGTCCAGTGCCGTGAACGGGTCGGCGTCCTGTTCCATCGAGTCCAGCAGCAGACCCGCCGTCCGAGGAACGTCCAGAGTCTCCGGAGCCACGGCGCACAGGGCGAGCACGGTCACCGGCGTCTGAAGCGGATCGGGCAGCAACCGCCGCAGCTCCTCGGTGAGGGGCCGGCCCTCGTCACCCAGCAGTGCGGCGACTCGGGCCGCCCTGGAGACCGTCCACCGCATCCAGCTCGGCCCGGTCCCGGACAGCGGGCCCCGCAGCAGCCGCACGGCCTCCTCGGCGCGGCCCGCGATCCGCCACAGCGCGTCGGCGACGGCGATGTCGGCGTCGAGTTCCGGGGTGGTGCGGTCCGCGGCGGGGTCACTCACGGCGGCGGACAGCGCGGGCAGCAGGACAGCCGCGCGCGGTCCCAGGCCGGCGGCGAGCGACGCGGCCTCACTCGTCCCGTGCGCGTCACCGTCCTCCAGTCGCCCGGCCAGCACGGTCAGCAGGGGCTCGGTGTCGCCGGTGAGCTCGTGCAGGGCCCTGGCCGCGCCGAGTCCTCCCTCCCGTTGCCCCGAGCGGGCTTCCCGGCGCAGGGCCCCGCCGGCCGCTGCCCGGTCCTCGGGGGCACAGACCGCGGCGAGCGCCCTCGCCATCTGCTGGGGGAACTTCCCGAGTGCGGCCAGCACTTCGGGCAGGGCCGACGACGCCCTGCTCCCCCAGGACTCCAGCAGAGCCGCATAGCGGTAGGGCTCCTGACCGCCGAGCGCGTCGGGCTCGGCCAGCCGGGCGCGCACTGCCGCGAGCAACGCGGCGTCACAGGGAACGCGGGGTGAGCCGAACAGCCCTCCGCAGGCCGCGTCGAGAGCCCGGGGCCGCCGGGCCAGGTCCCGGGCCAGGAGCGGCACCGCCCGCCCCGGATCGACGTCGACCAGCGCCGCGAGCGCCTGGTCCGCCCGGCCGTCGTCCCGCGCGGCCAACCGCGCCAGCACGGGGCCGGCCTGCGCCGCGTGTCCGCCGAGCAGCCGGAGCAGCGGCAGCACCGCCTCCGTGATCTCCGGGTCCAGGAGAATCGCGTCGCACAGTGGGCCCGCGAGCCGCTCCCGCGCACTGCGCGAGATCTGCACGGCGGACTCGGACGCCCAGGCGGCCTCGGCGAGCACCTCCGGCCGCCCGGTGCGCAGCGCGGCGGCCAGCAGCGCGTACGCGCCGTCCCGGTCCGAGGGGGTGTTCCGCAGCAGCAGTGACGAGACGACGTACTGGAGGGGTTCGCTGCGGTCGAGGTCGATACGGCCGGCGACGAGGTGGTCGGCGGGCAGCAGCGCGAGCATGGCGTCGTGGTGCCCGGGCCCCCAGTCCGCCCCGGCGTCCACGCATCCCATCAGGGCTGCGATACGGACCTCGGCCGGCTCGTCGGGCCCTGCGGCCCGGGTCGCGAGGGTGACCGTGCCCGCGGGGTCCAGGTGGACAAGGCCGCCCAGCAGTTCGGCCCGGACCTGCGGATCGGTCTCCACCGCGAAGCGGTCACGGAGCACGCCGTACGCCGTGTCCGTCGCGCCGGTCATGGCCGCGGCCCAGGCCGCCGCCTGGCGTACGCCGCTGTCCTCGGCCTCCACCGACGCCAGCAGCAGTGGCAGTTCGGCGGTCACGGCGCGACGGACGGCGGCCTCGTCGCCGTCTCCGTCGTCGGCGCCGCTCTCCGCCATGCCGCCGAGGAGGGCCAGCACGTCCGCCGCCCGGATCCCGGCGGCGGCTGTCCGCGCGAGGAACGGCACGGCGTGGGCCGTGGCCTCGTACACCGAACCCTGGTGCAGGATGCTGCCGTAGAGCTCGGAAAGAGCCTCGGCGGCCTTCTCGTCGTCGTCCCCCGCCAGCGCCCGCAGGCAGTCGGGGACGTCGGCGGCGCTGCCGTAGGCGTGCGTGAGGTCGGCCCACGGATGGGCGTCGACTTCGGCACAGAAGCGGATGGGATCCATGCCGTGGATCATGGCACCCGCCGCTGACAGTGCCTCGCCGGGCCCGGGTTCGTCAGCTGGTGAAGAACTCGCTGATCTGCTGGGCCACCTGGTCCGGGTGCCTCTTGTGGACCTGGTGGCCTCCGCCCAGGGTGATCAGCCGGCAGTCCGGGATGAGCGAGGCCATGTCGGACAGCCTTTCCTGCGGCATGTCGCTCTCCGGGCCCCCTGCGATCATCATCGTCGGGGCGACGATCTGCCCCAGCTCCTCCCGCCAGCGGGGGTCCGGCCCGGCGATCTGCGCCCGGATCTCCTCCAGGGCGTTCTCGTCGTAGTCGACCGGGCCCGCGGGACGGCTGCCGGCGACGAGTTGTCCGGGGAAGGGCGGCGGGGTCTCGATCAGCACCAGTCGCTCGACACGGTCCGCGTGCTCCTCGGCGAGCAGATAGGCGACCACTCCGCCCATCGAGTGGCCGACGACACCGACCCTGTCGAGCTCGCAGGCGTCGAGGAACTCCAGGACGTCGTCCCGCATCTGCTCGAAGCCGTACTCGTCGGGCCAGTCGCTCTCGCCGTGCCCGCGCAGGTCGATGGCGTACACCCGCCACTCCTCACCGAGCAGGGTGGCCACCGCCTCCCAGCTCAGGGACGAGCCCCCGAGGCCGTGCAGGAGGACGACGGGCGAGCCGAAGGGGTCCCCCCAGGTCCGGTACGCCAGCCGCACGTCGCCGACATCCACAACAGACTGATCTTCCATGTACCGAACGCTACAGGCGCCGCACCCCGGCCGGCTCCGGCCCCCGGCCCCCGGCCTGGCAGGCTTGGCGCGTGAAGCACAGACGTCTCGCCCTCGCCGCGGCCGCGGCCCTCGTACTGACCGGCTGTTCCGGAGCCGCTTCGGGTTCCCCCGAGAAAGGGCTCGACGACCCCGCGAACAAGGACATCGCGATGCAGCTGGTGTCGAGCGCGGAGAACTCCACACTCGACTGGAAGGCCCAGTACGGCTACATCGAGGACATCGGCGACGGCCGCGGCTGGACCGCCGGAATCATCGGATTCTGCTCCGGCACCGGGGACATGCTGAAGGTCGTCGAGCGCTACACGGCGGAGCGTCCGGGGAACGCGCTCGAACGTTTCCTTCCGGCCCTGCGCGCGGTGGACGGCAGCGACTCGCACGAGGGGCTGGAGGACGCTTTCACCGCCGCCTGGGCGAAGGCGGCGGCGGATCCCGCGTTCAGGTCGGCCCAGGACGCGGAGCGCGACGACTCGTACTTCGACCCGGCGGTCGAGCGTGCCGAGGCCGACGGGCTCAGCGCGCTCGGGCAGTTCATCTACTACGACGCCTACGTGATGCACGGGTACGCCGACGCCGTGGGCACGGTCGGCTTCCGGACGATCCGCGCCCAGGCCGTGGCGGAGGCCGAACCGCCGTCCGGCGGTGGTGACGAGGAGGAGTACCTCGACGCGTTCCTGGACGCCCGGGTGGCCGCGATGCGCGAGGAGCCCGCGCACAGCGACACCAGCCGCGTGGAGAGTGCCCAGCGCGTCTTCGTGCGTGAGGGCAGGCTCCAGCTCGAAACGCCGCTGGTGTGGAAGGTCTACGGCGAGAGCTACCGCATCGACGGGAGCTGACACCCTTCGCGCCACGATCCGGGAGGAACCGGGCCGGTCCGTGCACGGGGGGTTACCGCGCGCCCCGAGCTCTGGTAGGAAAGTTTCCTAACAGAACATCGGAACGACGAACTCCTTCTGGAGGACCGGTGCATCACCCCCACGCCAGCACCTCGCGTCGCACCACCCGACTCACCCGCACCGCCGGACTCGCCGTACTGGCCCTCGGGCTGGCCTTCACGGCGATCCCGGCCACCGCCCATCCCGGCGTCCCCACGTCGTCGGCCGTACACCTGGAGGCAGCCGCGACCGGTCTCGACGACCCCGCGAAGAAGGACATCGCGATGCAGCTGGTGTCGAGCGCGGAGAACTCCACACTCGACTGGAAGGCCCAGTACGGCTACATCGAGGACATCGGCGACGGCCGCGGCTACACCGCCGGGATCATCGGATTCTGCTCCGGCACCGGGGACATGCTCGACCTGGTGGAGCTGTACACCGAGCGCGAGCCGGGCAATCCCCTGGCGTCGTACCTGCCCGCACTGCGGGAGGTCGACGGGACCGACTCGCACGAAGGACTCGACCCCGGATTCACCGACGCCTGGGCCCAGGCGTCGTCGGACCCCGCGTTCGAGCAGGCCCAGAACGACGAGCGCGACCGGGTGTACTTCGACCCGGCCGTGCGTCAGGGCAGGACCGACGGCCTCGGCACGCTCGGCCAGTTCGCGTACTACGACGCCATCGTGATGCACGGCGGCGGCACCGACGCCACGAGCTTCGGCTCGATCCGCCAGCGTGCCCTGGCCGTGGCGTCACCGCCCTCGCAGGGCGGGGACGAGACCGCCTACCTCGACGCCTTCCTGGACGCGCGGGTCTGGGCGATGAAGCAGGAGGAGGCCCACTCGGACACCAGCCGGGTCGACACGGCCCAGCGGGTGTTCCTGCGGAACGGCAATCTGGACCTCGATCCGCCGCTCGACTGGAAGGTCTACGGCGACAGCTTCCACATCGGCTGACGCCGGCCGCCCCGAGGTGCGCGTACGGGCCCCTTCCGGGGTGCCCGTACGCGCACCGGCGGTTTCAGTGGGCGACGGGCAGGGCCATCGGGTCCTTGGGCTGCTCGCCTCCGGCGGCCTCGGTCTCCGCCTCCGACGGCACGTCCGGCGTGCGGCCCCAGTGGTTGAAGGCCAGGTTCAGCACGATCGCCACCACGCAGCCGGTGGAGATGCCCGAGTCCAGGACGACGAGCAGGTCCTCGGGGAAGGCGTGGTAGAAACCGGGCGCGGCGATCGGGATGAGGCCGACGCCGACGGCCGCCGCGACGATCAGGGCGTTCTCGCCCTTCTCCAGGGCGGCCGTGGCCAGGGTCTGGATGCCGCTCGCGGCGACCGACCCGAAGAGGACGATGCCGGCGCCGCCGAGTACCGGGAGCGGCACGAGGGCGATCACGGACGCGGCCACCGGGACGAGACCGAGCAGGACGAGGATGACGCCGCCCGCGGCGACCACGAAGCGGCTGCGGACCTTGGTCATGGCGACCAGCCCGATGTTCTGGGCGAACGCGCTGCACATGAAGCCGTTGAAGAGCGGGCTGATGGCGCTGCCCAGCGTGTCGGCGCGCAGCCCGCCCTCGATGGTCCGCTCGTCCGCGGGACGGCCGACGATCTTACCGAGGGCCAGCATGTCGGCGGTGGACTCGGTCATACAGACCAGCATCACGATGCACATGGAGATGATGGCGGCGATCTCGAACTGCGGTGCGCCGAAGTGGAACGGCGTCGGGAAACCGACCACGTCGGCGTCGCCCAGTGCCCCGAAGTCGGTGATTCCGGCGGGGACCGCGATCAGGGTGCCGACGACCAGGCCGAGCAGGATGGCGATCTGCTGGAGGAATCCGCGCAGCAGTTTGCGCAGGGCCAGCACGATCACGAGGGTGACGGCCGCCATCGTGATGTTCGTCGTCGAACCGTAGTCGTCGGCGGTGGCGTTGCCGCCCTGGGACCAGTTGAACGCGACCGGCAGGAGCGAGACGCCGATCAGGGTGATGACGGTGCCGGTGACGACGGGCGGGAAGAACCGCACCAGTTTGCAGAAGTACGGTGCGAGGACGAAGCCGAGAAGCCCGGCGACGATTATCGCGCCGAAGATGACGGCGATGCCGTCGTGACCGCGGTCCTTGCCTATCGCGATCATCGGGGTCACCCCGGCGAACGAGACTCCGTTGACGAACGGCAGCCGGGCGCCTATTCGCCAGAAGCCGAGGGTCTGGAGCAGGGTGGCTATCCCCGCCGTGAAGAGGCTCGCCCCCATGAGGAAGGCGGTCTCCTTGGCGCTGAGGCCGACCGCGGGCCCGACGATCATGGGCGGGGCCACCACTCCCGCGTACATCGCGGCCACGTGCTGGAGGCCGCTGGTGAACATCCTGAGGGGTGGGAGCTTCTCGTCGACCGGGTGCTTGCCCACCGGTCCTTCCGCCGCGTTCCCTTCTGCTGTGCTTGCTTCTTCTGTGCTTCCGTCGACTGCGTTCTTGCGAAACCTGGGCGTAGCTGCCACGGCTTCCTCCGGTCGGGTACACGTCGGGCGACGTGGGTATCAGGGAGGTGTTGCTGAGTGGTGCGTTGGTGCAGGTCGTGCAGCTGGTGCGGGCAGCTTGGAGCTCACCTGTGCGGGGGCGCGCGACAGAGGTCGCGCGCTCCCGCACAGGCTGCCGTGGACCCTGGTGGGTCCGCAGCGGCCGGCCGAGGGCCGTCCCCCTCGGCCGGCCTGTCAGGGGGTGCGGAGCATCAGGCTCCGGCGGCGATCTGCGCCAGTCGCCTGGCCTCGTCGCGGGTCGCGCGGGCGATGGCGTCCTCGTCCACCGTGGTGAGGTGGTTGTCCTCGACGACGGTTCTGCCGTTGACGAGGGAGAGGGTCACGGGGGCCGCGGCGCCGAACACCAGGGCGGTCACCGGGTCTGCGATGGAGGCGTGGGCGAGGGTGTCCAGCTTCCAGAGCACGAGGTCGGCGAGCTTCCCCGGTTCCAGGGAGCCGATCTCGTCGGCCCGGCCGAGAACCCTGGCGCCGCCGTGCGTGCCCAGGCGCAGGGCCTGACGGGCGTTCAGGGCCTTCTCACGGTGGGCGCCGAGGCGGTTGACGAGGAGCGCGTTGCGCAGCTCGGTGTGGAGTTCACCCGACTCGTTGGACGCGGTGCCGTCGACCCCGAGCCCGACGGGGACTCCGGCCGCGAGCATGTCGGGCACGCGGGCGATGCCGGCGGCGAGTCGGGCGTTGGAGGAGGGGCAGTGCGCGACGCCGGTGCCGGTGCGGGCGAAGGCGGCGATGTCGGAGTCGTTCATGTGGACGCAGTGCGCCATCCACACGTCGTCACCGAGCCAGCCGGTCGACTCGAAGTAGTCCGTCGGACCCATCCCGAACAGCTCCTTGCAGAACTGTTCCTCCTCGACCGTCTCCGAACCATGGGTGTGCAGCCGTACGCCACGTCGACGGGCCAACTCCGCCCCCTGACGCAGCAGTTCGGTGGATACGGAGAAGGGTGAACAGGGGGCGACCGCGATCTGCGTCATCGCGTCGAACGAGGCGTCGTGGTGTTCGTCGATGGTCGCCTCGGTGGCGGCGAGCGCTCCGTCGAGGGTTTCCACGGCGAAGTCCGGCGGCAGTCCGCCGTCCTTCTCGCTGCGGTCCATCGAACCGCGGGCGAGGGTGAACCGTACGCCCGTCTCACGGGCCGCGCCGATGATCGCGCCGGACAGGTCGCCGGAGCCCCGGGGGTAGACGTAGTGGTGGTCCATGGCGGTGGTGACCCCGCCGCGGGCCATCATCGCGAGCGAACCCTGGGCCGCGGCGCGGGCCATCGGCTCGTCGATGCGCGCCCACGTCGGGTACAGGGCGACCAGCCAGTCGAAGAGGTTGTGGTCGGTCGCGAGCCCCCGGGTGATCCACTGGTAGAAGTGGTGGTGGGTGTTGACGAGACCAGGGGTGGCGAGGTGCCCGGTGCCGTCGACACGGCGTACGACACCGGTGAGGCCCTCCGGGGCCGTGCCCGCACCGACGGACTCGATGCGGTTGTCCGCCACGACGATGTACCCCGAGGCGTACTCGGTGTCGTGGGCGTCGACGGTCGCGATCGAGCAGTTCTCGATGACGATGCGCCGGGTGGTCCTTGGATCCGCCGAAGCTGCCATGGTGCTTCCCTCTTCTGTCTCTGGCGATGTGGGCACGGCAGGACCCTAGGAGGATTTGAGTGCCACAGCGTTACGGCTGTGGGTGCCGAGATGATGGAAGAACAGATTGAGCAGGACCGCGACGAGCGCTCCCGCGCTGATCCCGGATCCGAGCACGGTCTGTGCCCAGGACGGGAATCCGGCGTAGAAGGCGGGTGCCGCGAGCGGGATGATGCCCGCGCCGAGTGCCACCGCCACGAGGATGATGTTGGAACTGTCGTCCAGCCCGGCCTCGGACAGCGTCCGGATGCCGCTCACCGCGATCGAGCCGAACAGGACCATGCCGGCGCCGCCGAGCACGGGCATCGGGACCAGCGACACGACCGCGCCGAGCACGGGGAAGGCCCCGAGGACCAGGAGCGCGCCGCCCGCCGCGGCGACCACGTAGCGGCTGCGCACCCGCGTCAGGGAGACGACACCGACGTTCTGGGCGAAGGCGCTGGTCGGGAAGCCTCCGAAGACCGGGCCGAGAAGGGTGGCGATGCCGTCGGTGCGCAGGCCCCGGGTGAGGGTGGGGCCGTCGGTGCGCCGCTCGCAGATCTCGCCGAGGGCCAGCATCCCGGCCGACGACTCCGTCATCAGCACCAGCATCACGATGCACAGGGAGAGGATCGCGGCGGGCTGGAACTCGGGCGCGCCGAAGGCGAAGGGTGTGGGCAGGGCGGCGACGGGCGCGGAGCCGAGCGCGGAGAAGTCGGCGAGGCCGAACGGTACGGCCGCCAGTGTGCCGATGAACATGCCTGCGAGCAGGGCGATCTGCTTGACGAAGCCGCGCCCGAAGCGCTGGATCAGCAGGATGACGACGAGGGTGAACGCGGCGAGCGCGAGGTACTTCATGGCGCCGAAGTCGTCGGCTGTGGCGTCGCCTCCCTGGGCCCAGCCCACCGGCACGGGCATCAGGGTGACGCCGATGAGGGTGATGACCACCCCGGTGACCAGGGGCGGGAAGAAGCGCAGCAGCCGTCCGAAGAACGGGCCGACGGCCAGGCAGAAGACACCGGCGACGATCACGGCGCCGTAGATCGTGGGGAGTTGGCGGCCGGGAGCGCTGGTCTCGGCGATGGCGAGCATCGGCGCGATGCCCGCGGAGGAGGCCGCGTTGACGAACGGCAGCCGGTTGCCCGCGAAGCGGCGGACTCCGATGGTCTGGAGCAGGGTGGCGAGTCCCGCGATCAGGAGACTCGCGGCGATCAGGCGGGTCATGCCGGCCGTGTCGAGACCGACGGCCTGCCCGATGATGAGCGGAGGGGTGACGACGCCCGCGTACATGGCGGCGATGTGCTGGAGTGCGGCGGGGACCAGCCGCGAGGGCGGAAGCTTCTCGTCGACCGGGTGAACCGCCGTGCCGGCGACGGTCGATGAGGTGGTACATGGGCCTTCTGCCGGCCCCGTTGCAGGCTGTGCCATGGGTGTTCCCTCCGGGATGGCCGGTCCCCGCCCGTCCGTGGGCGGACAGGGGCCGGCTCAGCTCCGCGTCAGAGGTTGGTCAGGTCGACCGGGATCTTCGGCTCGACGCCGTCCCGGAGCACCGTCGCCTCGATGAGGCCGTACGGGCGGTCGGCCGCGAAGTACACCTCGTTGTCGTTCTTGAGGCCGAACGGCTCCAGATCGACGAGGAAGTGGTGGTTGTTCGGCAGCGAGAAACGGATCTCGTCGATCTCGCTGCGGCTGTTGATGATGCGCGAACCCATCTGGTACAGGGTCTGCTGGAGCGAGAGGGAGTAGGTCTCCGCGAAGGCCTGGAGCATGTGCTTGCGCGCCTGCTCGTAGGACTTCTCCCAGTTGGGCATGCGCTGTTCGTCGTCGGTCCAGTTGTAGCGCCACCTGGCGGAGACGTCGGTCGCGAGGATGCGGTCGTACGCCTCCTTCAGCGTCGTGTACCTGTCCTTGACGTAGCCCCAGAACTCGGAGTTGGTGGAGTTCATCACCGTGAGGTCCTTGAGGCCGGAGATGACCTCCCACTTCTCGCCGTCGAAGGTGATCTGGGTGGTGCGTGTCTCCTGGCCCTTGCGGACGAAGGAGTGCTTGACCTCGTCGGCACCGATGAACTTCGAGTTGCCGTCGGAGGTCGCGATGCGCTCCCAGGCGTACTCCTCGATCCTGATGCGTGCCACCTCGATCGGCTCCTGCGAGGAGACGAAGTGCCGCGCGAGGTGTATGCCGAACTGCTCGGCGGACTCGATGCCGTGTTCCTTGGCGAAGGCGAACACCGTGTTCTTGGTGGTGTCGGTCGGCAGGACGTTGGCGTTGGAGCCGGAGTAGTGGACGTCGTCCATGTCGCCGGAGAGTGCGACCGAGACGTTGAGGTCCTTGATGTGGTGGGTGTCGCCGTCCCGCGTGATCCTGACGACGCGGTTCTCTGCTTTGCCGTACTGGTTCTGGCCGAGAATCGTGGGCATTGTCTGCTAGCTCCCTCGGTAAACGGAGTAGCCGAACGGGTTGAGCAGCAGCGGTACGTGAAAGTGCTCGCCCGGGGTGACGGCGAACGCGATCGCCACCTCCGGGAAGAACGCGCCGCTGTCCCTTACGCGGGGGGCGTCCTGCTGCGCCTCGGCTTGCTTCTTCGCGGTGAAGTACGACTCGGTGTCGAAGACGAGCCGTACGTGGGTGGTTCCTTCCGGCAGGGCCGGCAGGTCTTTGCAGCGCCCGTCCGCGTCGGTCGCGGATCCGCCGAGCGCCACGTACTGCGCGTCGCCGCCGCTGCGGGCGGCCAGGGAGACGGTGACGGCTTCGGCGGGACGGCCGGTGCTGGTGTCCAGGATGTGGGTGGACACCGATGCGGTGGTGTCGGTGCTCAAGACCGTCACGCTCCTTGTTCTCGGAAGTGCTGTACGGGGCCCTCAGGAGTCCTGTACGAGGCGGGTCAGCCGGATGCGGTTGATCTTGCCCAGCTCGGTGCGGACGATCTCGCGTTCCTGCTCGGGCGAGTTCCCGATCCGGGCCTTCACCGCGTCGCGCATCTGCTCACCGGTGGCTCCGGTGGCACAGATCAGGAAGACGTGTCCGAACCGCTCCTGGTAGGCCAGGTTGAGTTCGAGCATCTGCGCCTTCAGACCCTCGGACGCACCGGCCATCCCCCGCTGCTCACGGGCGGAGGCCGGATCCCCGGGCGCGGGGCGGCCGATCGGCGGATGGCCGGCCATCGCCTCGGCCAGGTCCTCCGCGGAGAGCTCGGCCAGGGCGGCGTCGCTCGCGGAGAGCAGGGCTTCGGTTCCGGCGTACGGCCGGTGGGCGAGGACGAGGTCTCCCCACGCCGCACTGGCACAGACCTCGTGCAGCGCGGCTGTGGCCTCAGCGGCCGCCAGGGTGTTGAACCGGGCGAGGCCCGGTGTGGAGCTCGTAGTCACGGGAGCCTCCGTGGCTTTTTCGCTGTGCGTTGTCGGGCTGCGCACAGCTAACGCCCTTCGCAACACCACGTCAACAGTTTGTTGAAATTCCACGAACAGATGATGCCGCCGCCCGAGTTCCCGGACGACGGCATTGGACCCGCATTGATCTCAGCTACTCACCCTTGGCCGGATTGTCACGGTTCAGGTAGTTGTAGACGGTGAAGCGGCTGACGCCGAGCGCGCCGGCCACGGTCTCCACTCCGTGTCGCACGGAGAAGGCACCGCGTGCCTCAAGGGTGCGCACCACTCCCTGCTTGGCCTTGCGGTCCAGCTCGGCCAGTGGCATTCCGTGCCGCCGCTCCATCGCGGTCAGGATGTGGTCGAGCGATTCGGAGAGCTGCGGGAGCCGCACCGCCATGACGTCCACGCCCTCCCAGACGAGCACGACGTCCTCGGTGGTGGCCTGCCCGGGGTCGAGCAGCTCGGCGCCCATGGCGTCGACCAGCGGCTTCACGGCGGTGACCAGCGGGTGGTCGGCCGGTACGGTCACGGGGTGTCCTCCCCGATCACGTTGAGCTGGAGGGAGACCCGGGTGGCGCCCGAGGCGAGGGCCTGGCGCAGCAGCGAGTCCACCGCGGTGAGGACCTGCCCGGCGTCCCCTTCGGCGGTGTTCCCGAAGGGGCCCACGTCCACGGCATCCAGGTCGGCGGCCTGGATGACGTCGCGGGCCACCACCGCGTGGGCGGGTGCCTCGTCGAGATCGAAGGGCTCGGTGGTGAATTCCACCCTCAAGCGCACGGTGCCTCCCTCATGTCCCGCCGCGTCGGTCGGCTCGCACGGCTCGCCCCGACCCTAAGGCACCGGTCGCGCGACTCGGCGGGCCCGGCGGGCCGGGCCCGCCTCACGCCCCGGCCTGGATGTCCCCGCGGGGTGAGCGTCGTACCGGAGATCGGGATGCCGGGCCACGTGCGCGCCGCTCTCGCGGCCTACCCCTTGCTCGGGAACCGGCCGGAGCGCCGGCTCGACGTCTGGACGAGGTGGGGTGCCATGAGGACATTCCGCAGGAGCCGTATCCGCGCGGCGGCGGCCGCCGTGACCCTGGCACTGGGCTGTACTCATGGGCGGCGCAGGGCTGCGCCAACATCACCGGGACGTTCGGGGCCCCGCCGAATCCGACCGCCACCGCCGACCGGCCCCGGGTCACCGCCCGGTTGGGCGGGGTCGCGGCCCGGGGTGAGGCCCCGGGCGGCGACGATCCGACCGTTCCCCCCACGGACCCGCCGGCCGACGGGCCCACGCTCTTCGACGACTTCAACCACTCGAGCCACGCGGACCCGAGGATCGCGGCGAACGGCTGGAGCGTCCGCTCGAACTCCGGTGGCCCGGGGGTTCCGGGGGCCGAGTGGGCACCCGGGAACGTCACCTTCGCCGGCCAGAACGGCAACTCGGTGATGAACCTGGAGACCTCGACCGCAGGTACGGGCGCCTCGACGGTGCAGACGGAGATCCTCACGAAGTCAGGCCCTCTCCCCGGCTCAGGTGTCGTCACCGGTGAGCGGTTACCGGGCGGCGGGTACGACCTTCCGGGACACCGTGCCGGGGGTCTGACCAGGCAGGCATGAGCGGGGGCGGAGTGGGGGGGCAGAGCGGCCTCCACCCCGCTTCCGTGTGCCCCGAAATCGGGACGGCCTCTTGACAGCTCCGCCACCAGCCGGGCAATCTTCCGTTAAGCAGAAACTAACTTCCGCAATACGGAAGGAGCGCATGATGGGCTTCTCGGACCAGCGCTTCGATGTGAACCTCTCGATCCTCTTCACCGAACTCCCGCTCCTGGAGCGTCCGGCGGCGGCAGCCGCCGCGGGCTTCACCGCGGTCGAGCTCTGGTGGCCCTGGATCGAGACCCCCACCCCGGCGCAGACCGAGCTCGACGCCCTGAAGAAGGCGCTCGACGACGCGGGAACGCGGCTGGTGGGACTGAACTTCTACGCGGGCCGGCTCCCCGGCCCCGACCGCGGGGCACTCTCGCTGCCCGGCGAGGAGTCGGACCGCTTCCGCGCCAACATCGACGTGGCGGCGGACTTCGCGGCCTCGGTCGGCTGCGAGGCGCTCAACGCGCTGTACGGCAACCGCGTCGAGGGCGTGGACGCGGCAGCCCAGGACGAACTCGCCCTGGAGAACCTGGTCCTGGCCGCCCGCGCGGCCGACAGGATCGGGGCGACCCTCCTGATCGAGACCCTCAACGACACGGAGTCGCCGCTCTACCCGCTGGTGAGCGCACCGGCCGGCGTCGAGGTGGTCGACCGCGTGAACGAGGCGACGGGCCTGGGCAACGCCACGTTCCTGCTGGACCTCTACCACCTGTCGATGAACGGCGAGGACCTCAGCCAGGTGATCAAGACGTACGCCGCGAAGACCGGCCACGTCCAGATCGCCGACAACCCGGGCCGGGGCGCGCCCGGCACCGGCTCGCTCCCCCTGGAGCGGCTCCTCGACGAGCTGACCGAGGCCGGTTACGACGGCCGGGTCGGCCTGGAGTACAAGCCGGGCGACCGCCCGAGCGCGGAGGCCTTCGACTGGCTCCCCGCCGAGCACCGGCCGGCCCGTTGAGGCCGCCCGCCCCACGCACACACGCTTACCGGAAGGCACCGTCATGAGCAGCAACCTCCCCAAGGTCGCCTGGATCGGGCTCGGCATCATGGGCTCCCCCATGTCCGAGAATCTGGTCGAGGCCGGATACCAGGTGACCGGCCACACCCTGGAGCAGGACAAGATCGACCGTCTCGTCGCGGCGGGCGGCAAGGGCGCCGCCTCCATCGCGGAGGCCGTCCGTGACGCCGACGTCGTCATCACGATGGTCCCGGCCTCCCCGCAGGTCGAGGCGATCGCCTACGGCCCCGACGGCATCCTGGAGAACGCCCGCGAGGGCGCCCTGCTGATCGACATGTCCTCGATCACGCCGCAGACCTCCGTGGACCTGGCGAGGAACGCGAAGGAGAAGGGCATCCGCGTGCTGGACGCCCCGGTCTCCGGCGGTGAGGCCGGTGCGGTCGAGGCCGTGCTGTCCATCATGGTCGGCGGCGAGCAGAGCGACTTCGACGCCGCGAAGCCGCTCCTCGACGCGCTCGGCAGGACCATCGTGCTGTGCGGGCCCCACGGGTCCGGCCAGACGGTGAAGGCCGCCAACCAGCTGATCGTCGCGGTCAACATCCAGGCCTGCGCCGAGGCCGTGGTCTTCCTGGAGAAGTCCGGGGTCGACCTGGGCGCCGCGCTCGACGTCCTGAACGGAGGACTCGCCGGCTCGACGGTCCTGACCCGCAAGAAGGACAACTTCCTCAAGCGGGACTTCGCCCCGGGCTTCCGGATCGACCTGCACCACAAGGACATGGGCATCGTCACGGACGCCGCCCGCAACGTCGGCGCCGCCCTGCCCGTCGGCGGGGTCGTGGCCCAGCTGGTCGCCTCACTGCGCGCCCAGGGCGACGGCGGACTCGACCACTCGGCGCTGCTGCGCTCGGTCGAGCGGCTCTCCGGCTCCCAGGTCTGACACCCCGGCCCTCACCAGGGCCCCCTGAACTCCGGGTCGCGGCGGCGCTGACACCTGTCCTGTCGCGCCCAGGCGCCGCCGCGGCCCGGAACCCTCTCCTCCGATTTCAACAAACTGTTGACGTGCCGATCTCGGCGAATCTAGTCTCCTGAAACCGTCAGCAGCTCCGTACGGAAGGCCTCCATGTCCCAGCGTGTGCTCACGACCGAGTCAGGCGCCCCGGTCGCCGACAACCAGAACTCCGCCACGGCCAGCGCCGGCGGGCCGCTCCTCGTCCAGGACCAGCACCTGCTGGAGAAGCTCGCCCGCTTCAACCGTGAGCGCATCCCGGAGCGCGTGGTCCACGCCCGCGGCTCCGGCGCGTACGGCTACTTCGAGGTGACGGACGACGTCACCGGCTTCACCAGCGCCGACTTCCTCTCCGAGGTGGGCCGCCGCACCGAGACGTTCATCCGCTTCTCCACCGTCGCCGACTCCCTGGGCGGCGCCGACGCCGTACGCGACCCCCGCGGCTTCGCGCTGAAGTTCTACACGAACGAGGGCAACTACGACCTCGTCGGCAACAACACCCCGGTCTTCTTCATCAAGGACCCGATCAAGTTCCCCGACTTCATCCACTCCCAGAAGCGCGACCCCTTCACGGGCCGCCAGGAGCCGGACAACGTCTGGGACTTCTGGGCGAACTCCCCCGAGGCGACGCACCAGATCACCTGGCTGATGGGTGACCGCGGGATCCCCGCCTCGTACCGCCACATGAACGGCTTCGGCTCGCACACGTACCAGTGGACGAACACGGAGGGCGAGGCCTTCTTCGTCAAGTACCACTTCAGGACCAACCAGGGTGTGCGCTCGCTCTCCGCCGAGCAGGGCGCCGAACAGGTCGGCAAGGACGCCAACTCGCACCAGACGGACCTGCTCCAGGCCATCGAGCGGGGCGTCAACCCGTCCTGGACGCTGCACGTGCAGGTGATGCCTGCCGCCGAGGCCGCGGACTACCGGTTCAACCCGTTCGACGTCACCAAGGTGTGGCCGCACGCCGACTACCCGCTCCAGCGGGTCGGCCGTCTGGTGCTGGACCGCAACCCGGACAACGTCTTCGCCGAGGTGGAGCAGGCGGCGTTCTCCCCGAACAACTTCGTTCCCGGCATCGGCCCGTCCCCGGACAGGATGCTCCAGGGCCGGCTGTTCGCCTACGCCGACGCGCAGCGCTACCGCCTGGGCATCAACCACACCCAGCTCCCGGTCAACGCGCCGAAGGCGGCCGTCGTCGACAACTACGGCCGCGACGGTCTGCACGCGACCCGCTACGGCTCGCGCCAGGACAAGAACTACGAGCCCAACTCCTACGCCGGTCCCGCGCAGACCGGACAGGCGCTGGCCGCCCCGACCGCGGTCCACGGCTGGACGGGCACGCACGAGGCGCCCGCCCACACCAAGGACGACGACTTCTTCCAGGCCGGCGAGCTCTACCGGCTGATGTCGGCGGACGAGAGGAACCGCCTGGTCGCCAACATCGCCGGTGGCCTCTCCCAGGTCACCCGTGACGATGTCATCGAGAAGAACCTCGCTCACTTCCACGCCGCCGACGCCGACTACGGCAAGCGCGTGGAGGAGGCCGTCCGCGCACTGCGCGAGGACTGAGCCTCCCTACGGAGCCCTGCCCGTGCCACGCACCCGCATGAGGGGTGGCGCACGGCACCGGCAGGACGGGACCGCGGCGGCGGACGACGCCGGTGCGGTGGCGAAGGGCCGGGTGGCCCGGTTCCAGACCTGAGGGAACCGTTCCGCCCGCCGCCCACGTCCACCGCCGCGGTCGCCGTGGAAAACGACAGCAGGGGTGCGGTGTACGCCGGTTCGGCGTGCGCCGCACCCCTGCTGTCGTGGTGTGCCCACCCGTGAGGGCCACCTGCGGCCGGGGGTCAGCCCGTGTCCGGGAGGTCCTCACCGGGGAGGTCGAACAGGCGCTGCGCGCGTCGCCCGTTGTGGTGTCGCAGGGCCGTCATCCACGGCCAGTGGTCCTCGGGCTCCAGGCACGGGCAGGCGATGCGGTGCGGGATGCGGCACATCGCGCCGGGCAGCGGCTCCGCGTCCCACAGGTTCAGCGCGGTCCCGGTCGAGGTGATGATCCACCGCCGCCGAGGGGGGACGGTGTGGGCCGGGACGAGGATGCGGGGCTCCAGGAGGACCCAGTGCCCGGCGTGGTCGGTGGCGTACCGGTCCTGCGGGAGTTCGCAGAACGGGCACTCGGGTGGCGCCGGTGGCCGGGGGGCGGTGGCGCCTTCGAGGAGCGCGTGGAAGGCTGCTGTCAGATGGTCATGGTCGCCGTCGGGCCGGTCCGGGCAGGACGCGTCGTACTCGGTGTCCCCCATGGGCCAAGGATCCGGGCGGGGCCCCGGGTTCGGGTAGGACGCGAACCGGCCGCACCAGGTGGGGCACAGGCCTCGCGGTGTGCCGGGGGACGCCCCGTGAGGCGCCCGTCGACACCGGCGGCACGGAGGGCGGGGCCGGACCCCGACCGTGCCGGCTCCACGACGCGCGGGAGACACCGGGGCCCGGCCCGCGCACGGCTCCCTGTCGGGAGCGGGCGGGCCGGGCCCCAGGGGTTCCGGCGGTGTCCTGCGAGGTCAGGAGACCGTCAGCGGCCGGATCGCGGTCGGGGCGTGCCCGGGCTCGGTCGCCACGTCCTCGAACTCGTTGACGGACGCGATGTCCGTCCCGCTCATCGAGATGTTGGTGACCCGCTCCAGGATCGCCTCGACGACGACGGGCACCCGGTGTTCGGCCGCGAGCTTCTTCGCCTCCTCGAACGCGGGCAGGAGCTGGTCCGGCTCGGTGACCCGGATCGCCTTGCAGCCCAGCCCTTCGACGACCTTGACGTGGTCCACGCCGTAGACGCCCAGCTCCGGGGAGTTCTGGTTCTCGAACTCCAGGTTGACCTGGAAGTCGATGTCGAAGTTGCGCTGCGCCTGCCTGATGAGCCCCAGGTAGGAGTTGTTCACCAGCACGTGGACGTAGGGAATGCGGTGCTGCGCGCCGACCGCCAGCTCCTCCAGCATGAACTGGAAGTCGTAGTCGCCCGAGAGTGCGACGACGGAGCCGTCCGGGTCGGCCGTGGCGACACCCAGCGCGGCCGGGATCGTCCAGCCCAGCGGGCCGGCCTGGCCGCAGTTGATCCAGTGACGGGGCCGGTAGACGTGCAGCATCTGCGCGCCCGCGATCTGGGAGAGACCGATGGTGGTGACGTACCGGGTCTCGGGGCCGAAAGCCCGGTTCATCTCCTCGTACACCCGTTGGGGCTTCAGCGGCACGTCGTCGAAGTGCGTACGGCGCTGGAGCGCGGCCCGGCGCTCCTGCGTGGACGCGGCCCACACCGAGCGGTCCTTCAGCTTTCCCGCGGCCTTCAGCTCACGCGCCACCTCGACGAAGAGCTCCAGGGCCGCCTTCGCGTCGGAGGCGATGCCGAGGTCCGGGGCGAAGATCCTGCCCAGCTGCGTGGGCTCGATGTCGACGTGGACGAAGGTGCGGCCCTGCCGGTAGACGTCCAGCCTGCCGGTGTGGCGGTTGGCCCAGCGGTTGCCGATGCCGAGGACGAAGTCGGACTCCAGGAAGTTCGCGTTGCCGTAGCGGTGCGAGGTCTGGAGGCCGACCATGCCCGCGTTCAGGTCGTGGTCGTCCGGGAGGATGCCCCAGCCCATCAGGGTGGGGACCACCGGGACGCCGGTCAGCTCGGCGAACTCCACCAGGAGTTCGGAGGCGTCGGCGTTGATGATGCCGCCGCCCGCGACGAGCAGCGGCCGCTCGGAGGCGTTCAGCATCTCGACGGCCCGCTCGATCTGCTTGCGGCTCGCGGCGGGCTTGTGGACGGGCAGCGGCTCGTACAGCTCCGGGTCGAACTCGATCTCGGTGAGCTGCACGTCGATCGGGAGGTCGACGAGGACCGGCCCCGGCAGGCCCGTGCGCATCAGGTGGAAGGCCTGCTGGAAGACGCCCGGGACCTGGGCGGCCTCCAGGACCGTGGTCGCGGCCTTGGTCACCGGAGCGGCGATCGAGGCGATGTCGACGGCCTGGAAGTCCTCCTTGTGGAGCACGGCGGTCGGCGCCTGTCCCGTGATGCAGAGGATCGGGACCGAGTCGGCGATGGCCGAGTAGAGGCCGGTGATCATGTCGGTGCCGGCGGGCCCCGACGTACCGATGCAGACGCCGATGTTCCCGGCACGGGCGCGGGTGTAGCCCTCCGCCATGTGGGAGGCGCCCTCGACGTGCCGCGCGAGGGTGTGCTGCACCCCGCCGGAGGCCTTGAGGGCCGCGTAGAACGGGTTGATCGCCGCACCCGGCACGCCGAACGCGTTGCTGACACCTTCGCGCTTGAGGATCTCAACTGCCGCTCGGGCAGCGGTCATACGAGGCATGAGTGCTCCTGCTCGGACCTGGTGGAGTCGGGCTCTGTCGCGCCACCTGAGAGCACCAATTCCGCATTACGGAAATTTAGTTCTGCTATACGGAATCAACTTAGGGCGGCTCCGTACAGCCGTCAAGGGAGAGGGGTAGAAGCGGTGGAGAGCGGCGGCCCAAACACGCGTTTCCCTCCCCTGGACGTCGCTCCTGGTGGACGATGAACGCACGGAACGCAGTCGCCGCCGCGGGGCGGAGGAGAGGGGCAGCACGTGGAGTCCGTACCGGTGCGCTGCCCGGTCTGCCACCGCGACCACGCCTACATCACGCCGGTCTACCCCTGCCCGTGCGGCTCCCCGACCGCCCCTCCACTGATGCGCGGAGCGCCGCCCACGGTCATCACGCACCGCACCTGGAACGACGACTGGGTCGGCGTGCGATGCCATTCCTGCGGGCGCCGCGACCAGTGGCCGCACCCCGAACTCTGCTGCCCCTGCGGCGCCGTACTGCGGATCCCCGTACGGCCGGTGGCCACACGCGGGACCGCACCGCCGTCCACCGCGGCCGGCCCGTCCCACATACCGCTGCCACGCACGGCCGCGCACCCGCGCCCGTCGTTCCGGCCCCTGGTGATACGCACGGCCCGCGACGCGGTGAACACCGCCGCGCTCTACCTGAGATGGCTGGGCTTCAGTGACGTCGTCCAGCCCGAGACGCGGACCGACTCCAGGATCGACCTCAGGGCGGCCGGGCTCATCGCCCAGGTCGACGCGACCACGCGGCCCACGGCCCTGCGTGACGTCGAGTGCCTCTGGCTGAACGCACTGAACACGTCGGTGTCCGGTGCGCTGTTCTCCCTGGCCGGCTACACGGACGAGGCCCGCTCGCGCGCGGACGGCCTCGCCATCCCGCTGTTCGTCCTCGACCTCACCGGCGCACCGCAGCCGGTGAACGGCCCGGCCGACGAACTGGTCAGCGTGGGCCCGTGAACTCAGGAGGCCTTCGCATGATTTCGGTCACCTGTGCCCTGCCAGCCGCATATGTTCGAGCTGTTGTCAGTATGAGGACGTACAGTGAAGGCATGGTCTTAACTCCCCGGCTTCCCACCTCATCCCACTCGGTTTTCCTGACCCAGCCCGCCCACCCGTCGGCCGTCGAGGCCAACGAGGCCATCCGCGCGCTCGTCGACTCCAGGGCAGGCCAGGACTGGACCCCGATGGAGGCCGCGGAGTACGAGGTGCTGCTCATCGAGTGGGCCGCGGCGACCCAGGACATAGGCTCCGGCGTCATCGAAGCGGCCTGACCCCGCGCCCTCCGGCCCGGACTACGCCCCGTACCCCTCCCGCAGTTCGACCTTGCGGACCTTGCCGCTGACGGTCATCGGGAAGGCCTCGAGAATCCTCAGCCCGCGCGGGATCTTGTAGTGGGCGAGCTGCCCCCGGCAGTACTCCGTCAGTTCGTCGAGTGTCGGCGGGTCGGCCGGATCACGCGGAATCACGCAGGCCAGGATCTCCTCCCCGTACGTCGCGTCCGGCACGCCCACCACCTGGACGTCCATGATCTTCCGGTGGCCGTGGAGGAACTCCTCGACCTCACGCGGGTACACGTTCTCGCCGCCACGGATGATCATGTCCTTGATCCGGCCGGCGATCCGGACGTACCCGTCCTCCCGCATCACCGCGAGGTCCCCCGTGTGCATCCAGCGTCCCGCGTCGACGACTTCGGCGGTCCGCTCCGGCTGCTCCCAGTAGCCGAGCATCACGCTGTACCCCCGGGTGCAGAGCTCACCGGTCGCACCGCGCGGCAGGGTCACCCCGGTCACCGGGTCGACCACCTTGACCTCGATGTGCGGCATCACCCGGCCGACCGTGCCCGTGCGGCGCTCCAGATCGTCGTCCCTGCGGGTCTGGGTGGAGACGGGCGAGGTCTCCGTCATGCCGTAGCAGATGGACACCTCGTCCATGTGCATCTCGGCCACCACCCTCTTCATCACCTCGACGGGGCAGGGCGAGCCGGCCATGATCCCGGTGCGCAGCGAGGACAGGTCGTACGAGGCGAAGCCGGGGAGGCCGAGTTCCGCGATGAACATCGTGGGCACGCCGTAGAGCGAGGTGCAGCGCTCCTGCTCCACGGCGGCCAGCACTGCGGCGGGTTCGAAGGCCGGCGCGGGGATCACGATGCAGGCGCCGTGCGAGGTGGCGCCGAGGTTCCCCATGACCATGCCGAAGCAGTGGTAGAAGGGCACCGGCAGGCAGACCCGGTCCTCCTCCGTGTAGGCGACCATCTCCCCCACGAAGTAGCCGTTGTTCAGGATGTTGTGGTGGGAGAGGGTGGCCCCCTTGGGGAATCCCGTGGTTCCGGAGGTGTACTGGATGTTGATCGGGTCATTGCAGGACAACTCGGCCTCACGCGCGGCCAGTTCTTCCGCCGTCACGTCATCGGCGGCGGCCGTGAGCTCGTCCCAGGACGGGTCGCCGATGTAGTGGACGGACCGCAGTGCCGGGCAGTCGGCACGGACCTGCCCGACCAGCGCGCGACAGTCGCTCGTCCGGTGGGCGAGCGAGGCGACCAGGACGGAGATCCCGGCCTGCCCGAGCACGTACTCCAGTTCGTGCGCGCGGTAGGCCGGATTGATGTTGACCATGACGGCGCCGATGCGGGCCGTGGCGTACTGGACGAGGACCCACTCGGGGCAGTTGACCGCCCAGATGCCGACCCGGTCGCCCTTGGCCACGCCCGAGGCCATCAGACCGCGGGCCAGCTCATCGACGTCGGCACCGAATTCGGCGTACGTCCAGCGGCGTCCGGACACCACGTCGACCAGGGCCTCACGCTCCCCGAACGCCTGGACCACCCGGTCCAGGTTGCGTCCGATGGTGTCGCCGAGCAGGGGCGTGCCGCCGGTGCCGTGCGCGTAGGACAGGCCGCTCATCGCAGATCCCCCTCGTCGAATTCGGTCCCCGTGCCCTGCGCCGTGCGCTCGCGCAGCTCGATCCTGCGGATCTTCCCCGAGACGGTCTTGGGCAGTTCGGCGAACTCCAGCCGGCGGATGCGCTTGTACGGGGCGAGGACCGCCCGGGAGTGCTCGAACAGCACCCTCGCGGTGTCGGGTCCCGGCTCCCAGCCCTCGGCGAGCACGACGTACGCCTTCGGGACGGAGAGCCGCAGCGGGTCGGGGGCGGGTACGACGGCGGCCTCGGCGACCGCCTCGTGCTCCAGCAGGGCGCTCTCGAGCTCGAACGGCGAGATCTTGTAGTCGGAGGCCTTGAAGACGTCGTCGGCCCGACCGACGTAGGTGATGTAGCCGTCCTCGTCCCGTGCGCCGATGTCACCCGTGCGGTAGTGGCCGCCCGCCATGGCCTCGGCCGTGCGCCCGGGGTCTCCGTGATAGCCCGTCATCAGTCCGACGGGGGCGGCTGCCAGGTCGAGGGAGATCTCACCCTCCGCCGCACCCGGTTCACCGGTGACCGGGTCCAGGAGCTCGACCTTGAAGCCCGGGCTGGGCCGCCCCATGGAGCCCGCCTTGAGGAGCTGCCCCGGTGTGTTGGCCACCTGCACGGCGGTCTCCGTCTGCCCGAAGCCGTCCCGGATGGTGACGCCCCAGGACCGCCGGACGCTCTCGATGACCTCGGGGTTGAGCGGCTCGCCGGCAGCCACGACCTCGCGCGGGGGTGTCTTCAGCTGCGTCAGGTCGGCCTGGATGAGCATCCGCCAGACCGTCGGCGGGGCACAGAAGCTGGTGACCGCCGAGCGGTCCATCTCCGCCATCAGCCGGGCCGCGTCGAACCGGGTGTAGTTGAAGATGAAGACGGTGGCCTCGGCACTCCACGGCGCGAAGAGGTTCGACCAGGCGTGCTTCGCCCAGCCGGGTGAGGAGATGTTCAGATGGACGTCGCCCGGCTTGAGGCCGATCCAGTACATCGTCGACAAGTGGCCCACGGGGTAGGAGACGTGGGTGTGCTCGACGAGCTTGGGGCTCGCGGTGGTGCCCGAGGTGAAGTAGAGCATCAGGGGTTCTCCGGCGCCCGTCTCCCGGTCCGGGGTGAAGGTCTCCGACGCCTCGTCGGCCCCGCTGTAGGAGAGCCAGCCGTCGACGTCGTCGCCGACGGAGATCCGGGTGTAGTCGCCGGGCACCTCGTCGAACTTCGTGGTGTCCGCCGACCGGACGAGGACATGGCGGACCTTGCCGCGCTCGACCCGGTCGCGCAGGTCGACGGGTCCCAGCAACGGGGTGGCGGGGATGACGACGGCGCGCAGCTTCATCGCGGCCAGCGCCGTCTCCCACAACTCGACCTGGTTGCCGAGCATGACGAGGATCCGGTCTCCCGCCGCCACACCCTGTTCCCGCAGCCAGTTCGCCGCCCGGTCGGAGCGGGCCGCCATCCGGGCGAAGGAGACCTCGGTGCGGCCGCCGTCCTCCTCCACGATGTGCAGGGCTGTGCGGTCGTTGTCCTCGGCGATGACGTCGAACCAGTCGAGGGCCCAGTTGAAGTGGTCGGGCCTGGGCCAGCTGAAGCCCTCGTACGCCGTGATGTAGTCCTCACGGTGCTCGATCAAAAAGTCCCGGGCTGCCCGGAACATCTCCGTCGCACTCGTTGCCGGCATGTGTCCTCCTGGTCGCGAACCCGTCCTCTGACATCATGTGAACAGCGATTCAGATCTGACCACCCCCGAACGGGGGCAGGTCCGACAGGGCGGGGAGTCATCTGCGTGCCGGAACCGGGCGAGGCG
Organism: Streptomyces sp. Alt3; assembly: GCF_030719215.1. NCBI lineage: Bacteria > Bacillati > Actinomycetota > Actinomycetes > Kitasatosporales > Streptomycetaceae > Streptomyces > Streptomyces glycanivorans. The sequence continues at coordinate 1,391,181 of NZ_CP120983.1, forward strand.
ACCGAGCTGCGGACCGCGCTGCTCAGGCTGCGCCGCACGAGCGGGCTGCCGGTCGTCTTCGGCGGGCTGCTGTCCGACGCCCGGCACGCGCCGATCGCCGAGCTGAGCGGGGCGCAGACCTCGGCCCTGCGCGGGCTCGTCATCTCGTCGGGGAGCGGACTGGGCGGCAAGGCGATCGCCCTGTCCCGGCCGTGCGCGGTCTCGGACTACCCCTCGTCGCGCCACATCAGCCACGAGTACGACACGGCGGTGGCGGCGGAAGGTCTGCGTTCGGTCGTCGCGGTACCCGTCGTCGTGCGCCGGACGGTGCGCGGCGTGCTGTACGGGGCTCTGCGCGAGCCGCTCACCCTCGGGGACCGTACGTTCGACCTGGCGGCCTCGGCCGCCCGGGACGTGGAGCAGGCCCTGGCCGTCCGGGACGAGGTGCAGCAGCTCCTGGCCGCCACCCGGGAGCAGGTCAGCGATCCGGGCACGTGCCCCGGCACCCGGGAGGAGGACGTCCGCGAGGCCCATCGCGAGCTGCGCGCCCTCGCCCCGCGGATCGTGGATCCGGTGCTGCGCGACGAACTGCTCGCGGTGTGCGGGCGGCTCGCTTCGGCCACGGGGGCGGCCCCGGACCCGGCGGCCGGGCGGGTACGGCTGGCGCCCCGCGAGGTGGATGTGGTCGCCTGCGTCGCGTCGGGCGCGACGAACGCCGCGGCGGCCGGGCGTCTGGGGCTGAGGCCGGAGACGGTGAAGAGCTATCTGCGCTCCGCGATGCAGAAGCTGGGGGCGCACACCAGGCTGGAGGCGGTGGTGGCGGCACGCCGCGCGGGGCTGCTGCCGTAGGCGCCCCGGCGCGGGCGTCCTCGCCACTGCCGGGGCGGCTCAGTCCCCGAAGTCGACGAACGTGCCGAACCGGACGTCGTACGCGGGCGCCGGCGCCATCACCGTCAGCAGGTCCACGGCCTCCCGGGTGATCTCCTCGCGGGTGGCCGGGTCGAGCTCGCCCAGGGCCTGCACGGTGACGACCGCGGTGTCCCCCGTCTCGTCGAGGCGCCAGAGCGCGGCCAGGAACCCGTCGGCCAGGACGGTCCCGTAGGACTGGTTGCCCACGCCGTTGCGCCCCTTGTACGCGGGCGGGATCACCCGGGTACGGTCGGCGTGGCCGAGGAGCAGGTTGTCGAACTCGGGGAGGAACCGCGCCGGGGCCGGCGTCCCGGGATCGGGGCGCGGGGCGTCGGGCAGGTCGAAGAGTTCGACGCCGTTCCCGTCGCGGAAGGTGACGAGCCGGGGCCGCAGACGGTCGAACACCTCGCGCATCCGGGTGAGTCCCGCCCACGTCTGCATGTCCTTCACCGAAGCCGGCCCGAACGCTCCGAGGTAGCGCAGCACGGTCGCGTCGGGGGTGGCAGCCGGCTGCGCGGGGGTGTCCAGCCAGTTCTCGGCCGTCGTCAGGGCCACCTGCCCGCTGCGCCCCCAGAGCCCGCGCGGGGTGACCTGGACCAGTGGCAGCCTGCACCGGGCGGCGACGGCGAGTGCCCGGGGGTCCGCGTCGGGCCAGCGCGGGAGCAGTTCCTCGCGCAACTCCTTCATCGTGCGCGGCCGTTCCTCGACCAGGTCCCTGGCGAGCGAGGCGAGCCGGTCCAGGTCCACACCCGTGAGCCCGCTCCGGAACATGTTCAGCTCGCGGTCGCGCGCGGGCTGGACCAGGGGGCGCAGGGTGAGGGCGTCCTCGGCGGTGTGGGTGTGGATGGTGGAGCGCAGGGTGACGATCCTGACGACCTCGCGCGACTCCATCAGCGCCGAGAGCGCGGCCGGGTCGAAGCCTTCCAGCCGGGAGAACAGCTGGAAGTACGGGGGCCTGGTGTTCTGGGCCTGCAGGCCGACCAGCCGGCCGACGGCGTCCTTCACCGGGACGGTGGCCCGTCGCAGGAGCAACTGCCTTTCCAGTGTGGCCCTGTTGAGCGCGCGGGTGGAGAGCACGGGAGTGTTCGTGGCGGCCATGGTCCGCAGGGTACGCGGGGCCCCGCGGCGCGGTGGCGGTACGGGCGACACCCCCACGGTCGGCGGCACCACAGGCGGGGCGGGCCGGGCCCTCATGATGGGGCGGTGATCAGTGTCCTGTTCGCCGTCCTGACCGCTCTCAGCAACGGCACCGCCTCGGTGCTGCAGCGCCGTGCCGCCCTCGACGTGCCCGACAGCGAGGCGATGCGTCTGTCGCTGATCGGTCATCTGCTGCGGCAGAAGGTGTGGCTCGCCGGCATCGGTCTCGTGATCGTCGCGGCGGTCTGTCAGGCCGTCGCGCTGGCGACGGGGCCCATCGCCGTGGTCCAGCCGATCTTCGTGATCGAACTGCCGGCGGCCCTGGTCGTCGCCGGGTTCGTCATGCGGGTCGGGGTGACGCGCCAGGTCTGGTACGGAGTGGCCGCCGTGACGGTGGGCCTGGCCCTCGGCATGGCCGCCGCCGCGCCGGTCGGCGGCAGCGAGGACGTCGAGGGAGCGCTCTGGATCCCGGCGCTGGTCGCGACGGGCGCCTTCGAGGCCGCGCTGATCGCCACGGCACTCGGCACCAGGGGCAACGCGCGCGCCGCCCTGCTGGGGCTGGCCGCGGCTTGCGGGTACGCGCTGACCGCCGCCTTGATGAAGGACGCCATGTCGCGGCTGGAGGCCGACGGCGTGGTCGGTCTGCTGACGGCGTGGCAGCTCTACGCCACCGCGGCGGCCGGTGTGGGGGCGCTGTTCCTCCTCCAGAACGCGTTGCAGGCCGGCTCGCTGGTCGCGGTGCAGCCGATGCTGACGCTCGGGGACGCGCTGATCAGCATCACCTACGGGGTGACGCTGTTCGGCGAGGAGTTGCGGACCGGGTGGTGGCTGCTGCCCCAGCTGATCGCGGTGGCCCTGATCACCGTCGGCTGTGTCGTCCTCGCGCGGTCGCCGCTGGCGACGGCGAAGCCGAAGCCGTCGCGGGTGAGGTGACCGGTCAGGGGCGCCCGCGCGCCGGGACCTCCTCGCCCGGTGGCACCGGGCCGGGCGGGGTGCCGTCACCGAAGGGCCGGCCGCCGAGCTCCTCCCGGTGGTGCGGGGTGAGCCAGCCCGTCAGGTCGGGGCCGAGCGGCACGATGCCGGTCGGGTTGATCCCGGTGTGCACCTGGTGGTAGTGCCGTTTGATGTGGTCGAAGTCGACGGTGTCACCGAAGCCGGGGGTCTGGTAGAGGTCCCGGACGTACGCCCACAGGACGGGGTCCTCGGCGAGTTTCGAGCGGTTGCACTTGAAGTGGCCGTGGTAGACCGCGTCGAAGCGCACCAGGGTGGTGAAAAGCCGGATGTCGGCCTCGGTGATCGTGTCCCCGACCAGGTAACGCTGCCCGGCGAGACGCTCGGAGACCAGGTCGAGGCGGCGGAACACATCGATGTACGCGGCCTCGTACTCGCCCTGCGCGGAGGCGAACCCCGCCCGGTAGACGCCGTTGTTGACGTCCCTGTAGACGCCGTCCATCACGCTGTCGATCTCGTCGCGCAGCCGCTCCGGATACAGGTCGGGGGCACCGGGGCGGTGCAGCTCGGTCCATTCGGTGGCCAGGTCCAGCGTGATCTGCTGGTAGTCGTTGGTCACCAGGGCCCGGGTGGGTACGTCGACGATCGCGGGCACGCTGACTCCGCCGGGGTAGCCGTGTTCCCGCGCGTCGTAGGCCTCGCTCAGGTAGCCGATGCCGAGCACAGGGTCCTTGCCGCCCTCGTCGAGGGTGAAGCGCCAGCTGCGGTCGTCCTGGATGGGGTCGGCGACGGCCAGGGAGAGGGCCCGCTCCAGTCCGAGCAGCCGTCGGGAGACCAGGGCCCTGCTCGCCCAGGGGCAGGCCCGGCTGACGACCAGGCGGTAGCGCCCGGCCTCGACGGGCCAGCCGTCGCGGCCGTCGGCGGTGATGCGGTCGGCGAAGTGGCTGCGGGAGCGCTTGAAGGGCTTGTGGCCGTACGAACGGTTCCCGTCCTGGTCCTCGGTGTCGCTCATGGTGTCCTCCTCGGGGCGTCGGTGGCTTCGGACGTCTCGGGACGTCTTCTTCCCCGCCTGCCCGCCACGACGTCCGCGAGGGCCACGATCAGGCCCGCGAGGACGAACGCGACGGAGACGAGGAGCCCGTGGTCGTAGGCCGCCGCCCAGTCACCGGGCCCCAGCTGGGCGAAGAAGACCGAGCCGACGGCGGCGATCCCGATGGAGGAGCCGACGCGCTGGCTGGTCTGGAGGGTGCCTCCCGCGCTGCCCGCGTTGTCGACCGGGACCTCCGACAGGGTGAGGGTCTGGTTGGGTGCGATGACGAGACCGCTGCCCAGACCGGCCAGCAGCAGGGGGGCCGCCATCGCGAGCCCGGCGCCCCTGCCCGGCACCAGGTGTGCGGCCAGTGCGGTGAGTCCGAGTCCGACGGCCACCATGGTGAGCCCCACGACGATGAGGGGCCGCCCGAAGCGGCCGACCAGCCGGCCGCCGATGGTCGCCGACGCGCCCGCGCCCAGGGCGAACGGGGTGATCGCGAGACCGGCCTCCAGGGCGGTGTAGTGCAGACCGGACTGGAGGTAGAGCGTGCTGATGAAGAAGATCGAGGTGAAGCCGGCGAAGTACAGCAGGATCATCAGACAGCCCAGCCAGAAGGACCTGAGCCGGAAGAGTGACAGGTTCAGCACCGGCTGGACGTTCCTTCGCGCGCAGCGGGACTCCCAGGCGACGAACGCGGTGAGCAGGACCGCGGCCACCACCAGGAGCAGCCATTTCGCGTCGCCCGGCCACTGCTGGGCCTGGACGAACGGCAGCAGCAGCGCGAGGACTCCGGCCCCGAGCAGCAGGACGCCGACGGGGTCCAGGTCGCGTGGGCGTACCCGGGTCGCCGAGGGTGTGTCGGGGAGCAGCCGCCGGGCGAGCAGGAGACAGACGACGCCGATCGGCAGGTTGACGTAGAACACCCAGCGCCAGCCCTCCTGCGCTCCGGCCACCTGGATCAGGAGGCCGCCCAGGAGCGGGCCGACGGCGGTGGAGATGCCGACCACGGTGCCGAACATGCCGAAGGCCCGGCCGCGCTCGCGTCCGGAGAACATCTGCTGGATCAGCGCGGAGATCTGGGGCGAGAGCAGTCCGCCCGCCGCCCCCTGGAGGAGCCGGGCGACGACGAGCCAGAGGCTGGACTGTGCGGCACCACAGGCGGCGGAGGCCAGGGTGAAGAGGACGAGCCCCGCCATGAACACCGCGCGCCGGCCCCGTGCGTCGCCGAGGCGTCCGCCGGGGATGAGGACGAGGCCGAAGGCGAGCGCGTATCCGGAGAGCACCCACTGGAGGTCGGACTCCGGGGTGTCGAGGCCCTCCTTGATGGACGGCAGCGCCACGTTGACGATGGAGACGTCCAGCAGCGTCATGAAGCCGGCCACCAGGCAGACGGCGAGCGCACGCCAGCGACGGGGGTCGGAGGGGCCGGGGCCGGGCATGCCCGTGGCCTGGTGCTCCGTGCTCTCTGCCATGGTCCGCACCCTAGTTCGCGTCCGTCCGGTCCTCCTCCGGGCGCGCCGTGCGGCCGGGAGGCGCGCCCCCGTCGGAGGCGGACTGAGTCGTTCCGGCGTGCGGTGCCCCATCGGGGGTAGCGATGGGGCATGACTGTGGGTAAAACGAGTGTTCTGGTCCTGGACTGCGCCGAGCCCCTCGAGCTCGCGGACTTCTATGCGAACCTCCTCGACGCGGAGACGCGGATCGGCAGCGATCCGGACTTCGTCGAGATCGTCGGGAACGCCGGTGTGCACCTGGCCGTCCGACGCGACCACGGCTACGCCCCGCCGAGCTGGCCACGCCCGGAGGATTCCCACCAGGCGCATCTGCGTGTCCTGGTGGACCCGGACGACATGGACGAGGCCGAGCGTGAGGCGATAGGCCTCGGCGCCCGGCCCGTGGACACGGGGGACAGCAACAGCGGTCCCCGCGACGTCCGTGTCTACACCGATCCCGCCGGGCACTCGTTCTCCCTGGCGGCGTATCCGGTGCTCCGGTCCCGGTGACGGAGCCGCCCTGGTGGCAGTCGGTCAGGAACTCCGAGCACGGCTTCAGGCGGTCCGTGGCGGGGTTCATCGGGTGCGCGGGTGGACCGCGGGCGCTCGATCGAGCGAGCCGGTCAAACACCTGACCGCATGGTGGACTTCCGCGCCGGCGGCGGACCACCGGCCGTCGTCCGGCACTCCCCGGACCACCGCAGGTCGCGGAGGGGCAACGCCGTCGCGGGCACCCCCGACGCCTGGCGGTGCTCCGGGCGGGGCCGATACGGGACCGAACTGCCCGGCGCGTACGGGGTAATGACGCCCGGAATTAACCTCCGGTCTCTTGCCACGACCGGTCTACGCGCATAGCTTTTTGCCCCTCACTACACATTTGGGGGCAGTTCCCGTGCACATAGCCAGACCCGGCTCCGCCCTGCTGGCCACCGCCGTCGCCGTGACCCTCTCGGTGACCGCGCTGCCCGCCGCCTTCGCGGCACCGTCGTCGTCGGCCGTCGTCTCCGAGGTGTACGGAGGCGGGGGCAACTCCGGTGCGACGCTCACCCGTGACTACATCGAGCTGGCCAACGCCGGCGGGAGCGCCTTCGGCCTGTCAGGCTTCAGCGTCCAGTACCTGCCGGGCACCCCTTCGGCGGGATCGCTGTGGCAGGTCTCCGAGCTGTCCGGCTCCGTCGCTCCGGGTGGCCGCTACCTCGTCGCCCAGGCCGCGGGCACCGGCGGCACGGTGGCCCTGCCGGCCGCCGACGCGACCGGCACGATCGCGATGTCCGCGGCGAGCGGCACCGTCGCGCTCGTCTCCGGCACCACGCCGCTGACCTGCAGGACCGCCGCGGACTGCGCCGCCGACTCCCGGATCGTGGACCTCGTCGGCTACGGCTCCGCGGTCGTGCGGGAGGGCAGCGGTCCCGTCACGGGCGCCTCCGCCACCGCCTCCGTGGCGCGCGGCTCGGCACTCGCGGACACCGACGACAACGCCGCCGACCTGACCGCTGGTGCCCCGACCCCCGTCAACTCCGCGGGTGAGACCTCCGGCGGGTCCGGACCGGGCGAGCCCGGCGGGCCGACGGAGCCCGGCACCGTGCGTGTGCACGACATCCAGGGCACGACCCGTCTCTCCCCGCTCGCCGGACAGCAGGTCACCGGGGTCCCGGGCGTCGTCACCGGCGTGCGGACGACCGGTTCGCGCGGCTTCTGGATCCAGGACACCGCGCCGGACTCCGACCCCCGCACCAGCGAGGGTGTGTTCGTCTACACCGGTTCCACCGCACCCACGGTCGCGGTCGGCGACTCGGTGCTGGTCAGCGGCAAGGTCGCCGAGTACTACCCCGCCACCGGGGCGCAGTCGCTCACCCAGATCACCGCCCCGCTGACCACGGTCCTGTCCTCCGGCAACGCCCTGCCGGCGGCCGTCGTCCTCGACGCCTCCTCGGTGCCCGACGGCTATGTGCCGACGGCCGGCGGCGGTTCGATCGAGGCCATCGCCCTCGACCCGTCGGCGTACGCCCTCGATCTGTACGAGTCCCTCGAGGGCACCCGCGTCACGATGGCCGATACCCGGGTGACCGGCGCGACGACCGCGTACGACGAGGTCTGGGTGACGGTGAAGCCGCGGGAGAACCCGACCCGGCGCGGCGGCACCCTGTACGCCTCCTACGAGGACCAGAACACCGGCCGCCTCAAGGTGATGTCGCTGGACGCCTCGCGGCCGGTCCCGGACGCGAACGTCGGCGACGTGCTGACCGGCTCCACCACGGGGGTCGTCGACTACGCGTCGTACGGCGGCTACAACGTGCAGGCCACCGAGCTGGGCACGCTGAAGGACAACGGCCTGAAGCGCGAGGTGACGCGGAAGCAGAAGCGCAAGGAACTCGCCGTCGCCACCTACAACGTCGAGAACCTCGACGCGAACGACGAGCAGGCGAAGTTCGACACGCTCGCCCAGGGAGTGGCCGTCAGCCTGTCGTCCCCGGACGTCGTGTCCCTGGAGGAGATCCAGGACGACAACGGTGCGGTGAACGACGGCACCGTGGGCTCCGAGGCGACCCTGAAGCGCTTCACCGACGCGATCGTCGCGGCCGGCGGCCCCCGCTACGCCTGGCGCTACGTGGCACCCGAGGACGGCCGGGACGGCGGCGAGCCCGGCGGCAACATCCGTAACGTCTTCCTCTTCAACCCCGACCGGGTCGACTTCGTGGACCGCCCGGGCGGTGACGCGACGACCGCCGTGCAGGCCGTGAGGACGAAGAAGGGCGCCACGCTCTCCGTGTCGCCCGGCCGGATCAACCCCACGAGCACGGCCTGGGACAGCAGCCGCAAGCCTCTGGTGGGCGAGTTCCGCTTCCGTGGCGAGTCGGTCTTCGTCATCGCCAACCACTTCGCGTCCAAGGGCGGCGACCAGTCCCTGCACGGCCGCTACCAGGAGCCGGCGCGCAGCTCGGAGACACAGCGGGTCCGGCAGGCGGCGGAGGTCAACACCTTCGTCACCTCGCTGCTGAAGGCGGACAAGTCGGCCCGGGTCGTCACGCTCGGCGACCTGAACGACTTCGCCTTCTCCCCCACCGTGAAGGCGCTGACCGCAGGCAAGGTACTCCGGCCGCTGATCACCACCCTGCCCAGGGGTGAGCAGTACAGCTACGTCTACGACGGCAACTCGCAGACGCTGGACCACATCCTGACCAGCCCCGCCGTCAGCCGCTTCGACTACGACGTGGTGCACATCAACGCCGAGTTCGCCGAGCAGGCGAGCGACCACGACCCGCAGATCGTGCGGATCGACGTGAAGGGGAAGGGCCACCGGCACTGACCCGCCCGGGTGGCGGTCCCCGCCGGGGCCGCCACCCGGACCCCCGCCCGTACGACCGGCCGTATCGCTACTCCCCCCGCACGACTGCCGAGGCCGCTCCACCCGCCGGGATCTCCCGCAGGCTGAACGAGGTGCTGCTCCAGGCGAGCACCGCTCTCGATACGGAGCACCGCCCCGGGCTGCTCGGCGGCGTCACGGTCGTGAGGGCGGGGGAACTCACAGCGGTGCCGTACGCGGTGTGGGCGAACCGGGGGGCGGGGGCGATGCGGGTGTGGAGTTCCCTGGGCTGACCGCCGTACCCCGCGACACCTGCGGGCCCGGAGCGCCCTGCCCGGCCTGGGAGGACTGCGCGGCCTGGGAGGACTGCGCGGTCCGGGTGCCCTGCGCCTGGTGCGGCAGCCGGGCGACGGGGTCCGGGCCGAGCGGCTGGTCCGTGAAGAAGCGGGTCACCAGGGCGGCGACCTCGTCGGACCGCTCCAGCACGACCCAGTGGTCGGACTCCGGGAGGGTGAGGAAGCGGCTCCCCTCGATCGTCTCCGCGAACCGGCGCTGCAGCTCGGGCGGTGTCACCGTGTCGTGCTCCCCGGCGAACACCAGCGCCGGTACGCCCGAGAGCCCGCCCGAGAAGTCCGGCCGGTCCCCGAGCGCGCGCCGCAGCGACTCGGCCGCGTGCTCCGAGTGCGCGAGCGCGTGCAGGAAGGAGCGCCGCACGTAGCGCCGCGCCAGTTCCCTGCGGTGCACGTGCCGTTCGGGGTCCAGGCACATCAGCCCGTCGGCCGCCTGCGACGCGAAACCCTCGATGTCGCCCTCCGTCAGCGCCTGCGTCGCCCGGACCCAGTAGGCGCGCTGGTCCTCACCGATGTGGGTGGGGACGCCTCCGAGGACGAGCCGCGCGATGCGCCGCGGGTCGTGGCGCGCACAGCCGAAGGCGATGGCCGCTCCGTAGGAGAAGCCGAAGAGATTGATCCGGGAGGCGCCCAGGTCGTCGATGATCCCGGTGACCGCCGCGCGCAGGACCGGGGCACTGGGACCGGGCGGCAGGGGGTCCGCCGAGCCCATGCCGGGAAGATCGGCGGTCACCACGTCGGCCACCGGGCCCAGGTGGTCGTCCATCTGGGGCCACCCGTACATGCCTTGCAGCGCACCGCCGATGACGAGTACCGGTTCGGTGGCGCAGGCCTTGCCGGCGGCCGGGTCACGGGGCAGCAGGCGGTAGCCGTACCGCAGTCCGTCCACGGTCAGCGAGCGGATGATCTCCTCGGGCACGGTGCTCCTCGCTTCCCGTCAGGCCCTGGTGAGCACGAGCGCCGCGTTGTGTCCGCCGAAGCCGAGCGAGGTCTTGACTGCGCAGTCGAACGCCGCGTGCCGGGCCTCCTTGCTCACCACTTCGACGGGGATCGCCGGGTCGGGGGCGTCGAGGTTGCCGGTCGGCGGGACGAGCTGGTGCTGGAGTGCGAGGACGGTCAGTGCGGCCTCGATCCCGCCCGCGGCGCCCAGGGTGTGTCCGGTCATGGCCTTCGTCGAGGTGACGAGGGGGTGTTCACCGAGGACGCGGCGCAGCATGGTCGCCTCGATGAGGTCGTTGGCGACGGTCGACGTCCCGTGGGCGTTGACGTGGCCGATGTCGGAGGCGTCGACACCGGCGTCGGCCAGGGCCGTGCGCAGCGCGCGCTCGATGCCCAGGCCGTCGGGGTCGGGGGCGACGGCGGAGTGGGCGTCGCTGGAGGCCCCGTAGCCGGCGACCCGGGCGCGGACGGTGGCACCGCGGGCGCGGGCGTGCTCGGGCCGCTCCATGACGAGGAGTCCGGCGCCCTCGCCGACCACGAACCCGTCGCGGTGCGTGTCGAAGGGACGGCACGCGGCCGTGGGGTCGTCGCGCCGGGTGGAGACGGCCCGCATCTGACAGGCGCTGGCGATCAGCAGCCGGGAGCGAACCGATTCGGCGCCGCCCGCCACGACGATGTCGCAGGCACCGGTGCGGAGCATCTGGTGGGCCGTGCCGATGGCCACCGTGCCCGAGGAGCAGGCCGTGGACACGGCCTGGCTCGGCCCGTGCACGCCCAGGTCCATGGCGACGCTGCTCGCGGCCCCGTTGACGACGCTCAGCGGGGCAAGTTTCGGGGAGACGCGCCGCGCGCCGCGCTCGGTGAGGGTGGTGTGCTGCTCGTCGTAGAAGGGCAGTCCTCCATGGGCCGAGCCGATGACGACGGCGACGCGCCCGCTGTCCCAGACCGAGGGGTCGAGTCCGGCGTCCGCGACCGCCTCACGGGCCGCGATCACGGCCAGTTGCGAGAACCGGTCCATCAGGCGCTGCGCGGCGACCCCCAGGACGGCCTTCGGGTCCAGGCCGTCGACGGTGTACATGAAGTCGCAGGGCAGCCCGTCGAGTTCCGGTAGGTGGGGTACGGAGGGGGCGACCGCCGTGTCACAGACACCGCGCCAGGCGTCGTCGGCCCCCACACCGGCGGCGGTGACCAGGCCGACGCCGGTGACCGCGGCGCTGAACGGCTCGATGCCCGGCCGCACGGACCGGCGGGCGAACGGCCCCGGGGCCGTCACGCTCCGGCCTTGCTGTGCACGGCCGCGACCAGATGGGCGACCGTGTCGCGCGACGACAGGACGACGTCCTCCAGATCGACGTCCATCCGGTCCTCGATGAGGAGCCGGAGCTCCTCCAGGGCGAGCGAGTCCAGCCGCAGTTGCCGGAGCGGCACCTCGGGCCGGATGGCCGCCGGGTCGGTTCCGAACCTGGTGACGAGCAAGGCGCTGATCTCTTCCGAGGTGCACATGGGGACGCTCCTCCGCTCTCGGTACGCGGTGACGCCGGCCGCGTGGGGGGTGAGATGGCCATCGGGGACGCCGGCTGCTCGGGAGGGACCCTTTATACGCCTTCCACGCCGCTGTTCCCGACCCCGTTCCCCCGTGAGGAGGGGGGACGGGCAGGTGTGCGATTCCGCCGCGCCGCGGCGGCGGGTGACACCATGGGCACGGACGTACGGACGTACGGCCACGAGCGTCTGACGGAGACGGGGACACCATGACGACGGAGCAGCACGACGGGGCGGTGCGGAGCAGCCCGGCCACATGGGTGGCGGCACAGGCCGAGTTGTACGAGTCGTCGGGCGGGACGAAGGGCACCACCCAGCTAGGTGTCCCCTGCCTGCTGCTGGACTACGTGGGCCGGCGCAGCGGTGCCAGGAGGCGGACGGTGCTGATGTACGGGCGGGACGGCGACGACTACCTGGTCGTGGGGTCGAACGGCGGCTCGGACAGTCATCCCCTCTGGTACCTGAACCTCCTGGACGGTCCCGAGGTGGACGTCCGGGTCGGTACGGAGCGCTTCCCCGCGCTCGCCGAGACGCTCACGCCCGAGGAGAAGGAGCGGGTGTGGCCGCACCTGGTGGAGGTCTTCCCGCGGTACGCGGCGTACCGGGCGAAGACCGGCCGTGACATTCCGGTGGTCCGGCTCCGACGGCGCTGACCTGCACGGACGGGAGTTCCTTCCCCCGCGCGGGATCCGGGTGGGAGCGGGAACTCCGACCGTCACTGGACGGGAGGGGAACAGCACCTCCAACAGGGCTCCCGGCGCCGGGTCTTGAGCCGTAAACTCCGCGATCATGACCTTCGAAACGGTGTACTCCGACGCGCCCGCCCTTGACGGACCCGCCCTCTTCCCGACCATGGCCACCATGCGCGCCATGCGCCGCCTCAGGCCGGACGCCGTCCCGGACGAGACGATCGACCAGCTCGTACAGGCCGCGGTCTGGGGGCCGAGCGGCGGCAACATGCAGGCGTACGAGTACGTCGTCGTCACCGACCGCGCGGTGATGGCGGACCTCGCCCCCCTCTGGAAGCGCTGCGTGGACGCCTACCTCGCGACGACCGGCAAGCACGCCCCGAAGGGCATGGACGAGGCGGCGTACGGGCGGATGGTGGCGGCGATCGAGTACCAGCGCGACCATTTCGCGGAGACCCCGGCGCTGATCATCCCCTGTTACAAGTTCCCGGAGGCGCAGTTCGACGAGGAGGGCCTGGGGGTCTACGCCGCGTCGCTCGGCCCCGCGGGTCTCGAGCACATGTCGAGCACCCAGACGCGCTTCCAGGCACTCGCGGAGGGCTCCTGCGTCTACCCGGGCGTCCAGAACCTGCTGCTCGCCGCGCGGGCACTGGGGCTCGCGGCCAACCTGACCATCTGGCACCTGATGCTGGAGCAGGAGTGGAAGAAGGCCCTCGGGATCCCCTCGGACACGCACACCTTCGCCGCCATTCCGGTGGGGTGGCCGCAGGGCAACTTCGGACCGGTCCGGCGCCGTCCGGTGGCGGATGTGATCCACCGGGACCGCTGGTAGCCGCAGCGTCGCGCCGTCACCCTCCACCAGGGGTGACGGCCCACCCGAGCGGCCTACGAAAGCCCTCAAATCCATTGGAGTGAAGGGAAGTTGAACACGCCTGGGCATCATTGTCAGGTCCTGGGCGGCTGGATAGCCTGTGCGGGCTCAGCGGCCCTCGGTCCACCCCCACCGGGTCCGGAGGGCCTCCCCTCCCCCACAGACCTGGAGCAGGTATGCCCCGACGTCCCGCCGGCCACACCCGAGGCCGTGCCGCCGTTCTGGCCTCTCTGACCGTCACCGCCCTCGTCGCCGCCGGCCAGTCGGCCGGAGCCGCCCCCGCCGACGAGGATTCCATGAACCAGGCCTTCGACCGGGCCGCCGAGGAGTACGGCGTACCGCGCGACCTGCTCGCCGCCGTCGGCTACGGCGAGACCCATCTGAACGGCCACGCCGGGCTCCCCAGCCAGGACAACGGCTACGGCGTGATGCACCTGGTCAGCAATCCGGCCAACCACTCGCTGGAGAAGGCCTCCGCGCTGACGGGTGAGTCCACGGCGGAGCTCCGCAAGGACACCGGGACGAACATCCTGGGCGGCGCGGCCGTGCTGCGGGACCACGCGGACACGCTGGGCATGGACACGGCCGACCGTGCGGACATCGACGCCTGGTACCCGGTCGTCGCCCGCTACAGCGGAGCCGAGGGTGGCGTCGCCGCGCTCTACGCGGACACCGTCTACACCTTCCTCGCGGAGGGGCTGCGGGCCACCGTGGCGGGCGGCGAACAGGTCTCCGTCACCTCCCGGCCGGTCTCACCCGACAAGGGCCCCTTCGCGAAGGCCGACATCACCGCCCAGAGCCCGGACTACCCGCCGGGCCTCTGGGTCGCGGCCAACTCCGCCAACTTCGCGACGGGCCGCACGGCGACGGTGGACAAGGTGGTCATCCACGTCACCCAGGGCTCGTACGCCGGGACCATCAGCTGGTTCCAGAACGCGACCTCGAAGGTCAGCTCCCACTACGTGGTCCGTTCCTCGGACGGCCAGGTCACCCAGATGGTGCGCGACAAGGACACCGCGTACCACGCCAAGAGCGCCAACGCCTCGTCGCTCGGCATCGAGCACGAGGGCTTCATCGACGACCCGTCATGGTTCACGGACACGATGTACCGCTCGTCGGCCGCGCTGACGAAGTACCTGTGCGACCGGTACGGCATCGCCAAGAACAGGTCGCACATCATCGGGCACAGCGAGGCGCCCGGCAACGACCACACCGACCCGGGCGCCAACTGGAACTGGACCTACTACATGCAGCTCGTCGGCGGCGCCGCCGGTTCGGCCGACGGTCTGAGCTTCGCGTCGTACACGGTCCAGAAGAGCGGCTCGACGGGGTCCCAGGTGAAGGCCCTCCAGACGCTGCTCAACCAGCAGGGCTATCAGGCGGGCGCCGAGGACGGCGTCTTCGGCACCGCCACCGGGAACGCCGTGCGCGCCTTCCAGACCGCGCGTGGTCTCGACGCCGACGGCACGGTCGGCCCGAAGACCTGGACCGCCCTGCTCTCGGCAGGCACCACTCCGGCTCTGGGCACCGGCGCCTCGGGCGACGGGGTGAAGCGGCTGCAACGGGCGCTGACCGCGGCACTGGGCAGAACCGTCGCCGCCGACGGTGCCTTCGGTACGAACACGGACAAGGCGGTCCGCGACTACCAGAGCTCGCGGAACCTCTCGGTCGACGGCACCGTCGGCGCCGGCACCTGGGCCGCACTGCAGTCCGGGCGCTGACCACCCCCACCCGCGCACGCCCGTCGAGGGGGGACGGCCTCTCCTGCCACCGGCCACCACGGCAGGAGAGGAGGGCCCGCCCGGCGACGGCCGGCCGACGCGCCGCCCGGGGAGCCGTCCCGGCCACCCGTGTGCTCCGGAGCGCACCCGGAAGGCGCCGGTACGCCTTCCCCGGCACCACGCCCGCGGGCGAGTCTGGGCCCTGTCGGCACCCGGCCGACGGGACTCGGAGGGCGGTCGGAGCATGGCTCGTACACAGTCGAGGTGCGGAGCACCCACCCAGAAGGGCACACGCTGCCGACGGCTGGCGATGAAGGACGCCTCCCGCTGCGACCGGCACCGGGGCGACTGGTCGAAGTACACGGTCGCCCGGCGCAAGGAACAGGAGAAGGCCGCCCGTCGCAGGTGAGGAACCGGCCGACTTGAGCAGCAGCCCGTCGACTGCACCGAAACGACGGTGGCCCCGCACCCCGTGCGGGATGCGGGACCACCTGGGCCGTTGTTCAGCGGGTCACTTCAGGCCGAAGGCCTTGATGATCTCCTGGTCGACGGTCAGGCCGCCGGGGCCCTCGGCGTGTGCCTTGAGCGAGACCGAGGAAGCGCCCTTGGCCGGAGTCCGCAGCTTCGCGGTCCACCCACCCGGCGAGCTCTTGCGCAGCTCCACCGCGCTCCAGGACCTGCCCTCGTCGTAACTGACGGACAGCGAGGCCTTGGTGGCCTTCACCGTGCCTTCCAGCCACGCCTGGGTGCCGGACTCGATACCGACCTCGATCTGCTTGCCCGCCCTGACGTCGCCCGCCAGGTCGGTGGCCACGTCGTAGTCGAGCTGGAGCAGCGGGATGTCGGCCCGCTGCGTGCCGTCCGGCAGGGCGCCCGAGACGAAGTTCCACGCGGTGTGTGTCCGTGTGGAGGTCCTCCAGGTCGCCTCGTCCCGGACCGAGTCGATGACCAGGCGGTACGGCAGCTTGTCGGCCGACAGGTCCCAGGCGTAACCGGCCCGCCCCACTCCCTTCTTGATCAGGGTGTCGCCCTGGTAGAAGGCGTAGGAGGTGGTGTCGTACTCGTCCGCCGGCATGGCACCGGAGTGGCCCTCGCCCGAGTCCGTCCACGGCGTGATGTTGAACTGCACGTCGTTGTACGCGGTACGGAACGGTCCCCAGTAGGCCGTGCCCAGCCGGGGGCCCGTGACCGGGGCGAACCAGTCGGCGCGGTAGGTGCGGCCCGCCGTGTAGTCGAGCTCGGCGCTGCGCATCTCGTGCGCCGTGTCGGAGGCGTCGGCGGTCAGCACGGAGTGGTTCTCGTACCAGAAGGAGTCACCCGGCAGCGGGGTGAGCCACTCGGTGCGGGTGCCCGGGAACTTCTCGTACTCCTCGAAGCCGAGGCCGGGGCCGTACTCCGGGATGTCGTAGCGGTAGCCGCCGCCCAGGGTGGCCTTGTGGCCGTAGAAGGTGTTCTCCACCTTCGCCAGCAGGCCGGCCGACGGGGCGAAGGCCAGGGAGCGGTCCGGGATGGTGCCGTCGTGACGGTCCACCAGGTCGTACACGTACGAGGCGAACTTCTTCTGGTCGACGGTGAGCTTCTTGCCGCGCTGTGCCGCCTTGATCAGCGTCCGGCCGGCGCCCGTCTGCACCGAGGCGACCGGAATGGCGGTCTGCTCGCCGTAAGGCGCGTAGCTCTCCATCGCGACTCCGCGGGCGTCGTTGACGACGAAGAGTGCCTTCGCGCCCGCCGCGAGTGCGTTGGCGAGCCGCTCGGCGGGCGGGACGGCGTCGCTACGGGTGACGACGACGGCCTTGCCCTTGACACCTCGGCCCTTGTAGTCGGCTGCGGCGCCGTTGCCGGCGAAGACCCCGGTGAGCTTCTGCTCGCTGTCCTCGGCGACGGCCGAGCCGTTCTGCACGGTGACCGGGACGTCGTGGCCGTCGGCCGTGAGGTCGATCAGCTCCTCGCCCTGGCGCCAGCGGGTCAGGAAGCTGAAGTCGCCCTGCGTGACCTTCTTCGTGGGGCTCGCCCACAGCTGGTCGTAGGTCAGAGGGATCTGGTAGGCGTCACGCTGGACCACGCCCTCGGGGGAGGTCCGGGCCATGTCGTAGCGCAGCTGCCGGGTCTCGGTCTCCTGCGGGGTTCGTACGCTCACCTTGCGGGCCTTCGAGGCGTCGAGGGTGACCGTGGTGGCCTTGTCCAGGATCGTCTCGGGGGCCGAGAGGAACGCGACGGCCTTCGAGTCGGACCGGTCGCCGTCGACATCGGCCGAGGTCCAGGCGGTGTAGTTGCCCGGGGGCAGCCGCAGGGTGGTCTCACCGGAGACCTGGACCAGACCGAGCTGGGTGTCGCCGAGCGCGGCGAGGACCACGGTTCCGTCCATCGGCTCCCCCGCGCGGTCACGCAGACGGAGCGTCAGGTCGTGGAGCTCCCGCTCCTTGTTCACGGCGAAGCCGGTGTGCGCCACCGTTGCCCCGGAGGTGTCCGTGGCGACGACCTGGCCGGAGAACCGTGTGTCGTTCGCGATCTCCGACGGATCGATCGAGAGGACGGCCTCCGCGGTGGAGCCGGCCGGGACGGTCAGCTCGTGGGTGGACAGCGTGTAGGCGGCGGCGTCCGTGTCGGTCGCCAGCTTCAGCGTGACGTTCTCCTCGCCCGTGTTGCGGTAGGTGAGGGTGCGCTCGGCGACCGCGTCCTCTGCGCTGTGCGGCCAGTCGTACGACGCGACCTCGACGGAGCCGGTGGCCTCGACCGTCGTGTCGACGGCGGCCTTCACGTCGAGGCGGCCGGTGCCCTGCTCGTACGGCGTGTGGTCGGGCAGCAGCTTCGACGAGCTCATCAGCGCGTCCTTGAGCCGCTGACCGGACCATTCGGGGTGACGCTGCTTCAGGACGGCAGCGGCACCGGCGACGTGCGGGGTCGCCATCGAGGTGCCCGACATCGACTGGTACATGCCTTCGATGCCGGGGACCGACTGCGAGGCGGCGGCGTTGATGTCGACGCCGGGGGCGGACAGGTCCGGCTTCAGACCGTAGGACCGCACGAGCGGGCCCATGGAGGAGAAGGCGGCCCGTCCGTCCTGCTTGTCGACGGCGGCGATGGTGAGAGCGCTCGCCGCGGAGCCGGGCGAACCGATGGTTCCCGCGCCGTAGGCGTTGCCCGCGGCGATCACGAAGAGCGGGCCCCCGTCGGCGGAGAGTGCGTCGACGGCCTGCGCCATCGGATCGGTGCCGTCGTCCGGGATGCTGGATCCGAGGCTCATGGAGACGACGTCGGCGCCTTCGGCCTTCGCCCACTCCATCGCCTCGATGATGCCCGAGTCGGCGCCGGACCCCTCGTTGCTCAGGACCTTGCCGACGATCAGGTCGGCGGCGGGGGCGACTCCCTTGTTGACGCCGTCCGATGCCGCGCCCGAGCCCGCGATGGTGGAGGCCACGTGCGTGCCGTGACCGTTCTCGTCGACGACCTCCTCACCGGGGACGAAGCTCCTGGACCGCGTGATGCGGTCCTTGACGTCCGGGTGCGTGGCGTCGATGCCGGTGTCGAGCACGGCGACCGTGGTGCCCTTGCCGTCGAAGCCCTCCGCCCATGCCTGCGGTGCGTTCACCTGCGGGACGGAGTCCTTGAGCGCGGCCTCGACCTTGCCGTCGAGCCAGAGCTTCGTGATGCCGTTGGCCGGCGAACGGCCCTTCGACGTACGGGAGATGTCGTTCCAGAAGGTGCGGGCGTCGTCCTTGTCGGCCTTCAGGGCCGCGCCGTGTACCGACTCCAGGGTGCGGACCGTCCTGCTGCCGCGCGGGGCGGCGGGCAGCGAACGTCCCACGCCCGCCGCGTAGGTGGCGATCAGCGGAATGCCGCCGGAGCGGCGGTCGTCGTAGCCCATCTCGACGAGTGTCGAGATGTTGAACAGTCGGCGGTCCAGCTTCTCGGCCGCGATGAGGGCAGTCGCCTCGTCCGGGATGACGTAGATGTCCTCCCCCGCCTGCTGCACGTGCACGCCGCCCGTCGCGCCCTCGGGTCGGTCGACGGTGACGGTGTCCTGGCTGCCCGCGCCGTCCGTCCAGTGGACGACGTCGCCGGTGACCAGCGTGATGTCGTGGTCGCGTGCCCCGGGCCCGGGGCGGTCCCCGGTGGACGGCGGCTTCGGGGCTGCGGTGGCGGAGCCCGCCGCGGGGAGCATGACGCCGCTCACGAGGGCGACGGAGGTCGCTATGAGCAGAGCCCTGCGTCCCGCGCGAGCGGGTCTCGCCCGGCCGGAAACGGAGGAGAGGGAAAATGTCATGCAGCTGATCTACCGGTAAATCCGGGGCTGCGGACGGCTTCACCCCTGGCGTGAAACCGCCGTGGCGGCAATCCGCCCGGCGTGAACTGCCGACGACCGTCGGGTTCAGGCCACCGGGAGGAGTGCGGGTCCGCTCTCGTGATGGATCGGGGTGTGCGCGCCCTTCAGTGGCAGCCCGGTGCCGCCGCGCCGGTCGGCGACGATCTCGGCGGCGATGGAGAGGGCGGTCTCCTCGGGCGTACGCGCGCCGAGGTCCAGCCCGATCGGTGAGTGCAGCGCGGCGAGTTGGCGGTCGGTGACACCTGCCTCGCGAAGTCGCTCGTTGCGCTCCAGATGGGTCCGGCGGGAGCCCATCGCACCGACGTAGGCGACCGGCAGTCGCAACGCCAGTTCCAGCAGCGGGACATCGAACTTGGCGTCGTGCGTGAGGACGCACAGCACCGTGCGCGCGTCCACCTCGGTGCCCGCGAGGTAGCGGTGCGGCCAGTCGACGACGATCTCGTCGGCGTCGGGGAAGCGGGCCGCGGTGGCGAAGACGGGGCGGGCGTCGCAGACGGTGACGCGGTAGCCGAGGAAGCGGCCGGCCCGCACCAGTGCGGCGGCGAAGTCGATGGCCCCGAAGACGATCATCCGGGGCGGCGGGACGCTCGATTCGACGAGCAGGGTCAGAGGGCTGCCGCAGCGGGAGCCCTCCGCGCCGATGACGAGCTCGCCGGTGCGGCCGGCGTCGAGCATCGCGCCGGCCTCGGCGACCGCCGTGCGGTCGAGCTCGGCATGTCCGCCGAGCCCGCCCTCGTAGGCGCCGTCGGGGTGGACGAGCAGGGGCCGGCCGAGCAGTTCGGCGGGCCCTTCGGTGACGCGTGCGACCGCGGCCGCGCGGCCTTCGGCGGCGGCGGCGAACGCGGCGGCGAACACCGGGCGCGCGGGGTCGTCCGCGCGCACCGGGGTCACCAGGATGTCGATGACCCCTCCGCAGGTCAGGCCGACCGCGAAGGCGTCGTCGTCGCTGTAGCCGAAGCGTTCACGGACGGTCGTGCCGTCCTCGATCGCCTGTCGGCACAGCTCGTACACCGCGCCCTCCACACATCCGCCGGAGACCGATCCGACGGCCGCGCCGTCGCTGTCCACGGCGAGGGCGGCACCCGGCTGCCGGGGCGCGCTGCCGCCGACGGCCACCACGGTGGCCACGGCGAACGAGCGTCCCTGCCCGGCCCACCGGTGGAGCTCCTCGGCGATGTCCAGCATGGCGTTTCTCCGTTCTGACCGATGTGCGGGGCGCGGCGGGCGTCAGCTGACGCCCAGCCAGCTCTCGATGGGATGGAGGGCGAAGTAGACGACGAAGACCAGTGTCAGGACCCACATGAAGACGCCGACCTCACGTGCCCTGCCCTGGGCGAGCTTGATGGCCGAGTACGAGATGACGCCCGCCGCGACACCGGTGGTGATGGTGTAGGTGAACGGCATCAGGACGACGGTGAGGAAGACCGGGACGGCGACGGAGCGGTCCGCCCAGTCCACGTGCCGGGCGTTCTGCATCATCATGGCGCCGATGACGACCAGGGCGGCGGAGGCCACCTCGGCCGGCACGATCGCCGTGAGCGGGGTGAAGAAGAGGCAGGCGGCGAAGAAGAGCCCGGTGACGACGGAGGCGAGCCCGGTACGGGCACCCTCGCCGACGCCGGTCGCCGACTCGACGAACACGGTCTGTCCCGAGCCTCCGGCGACACCGCCGATCGCACCGCCCGCGCCGTCGATGAACAGTGCCTTGGACAGACCGGGCATGCGGCCCTTGTCGTCCGCGAGCTTCGCTTCCGTACCGACTCCGATGATGGTGGCCATCGCGTCGAAGAAGCCCGCCAGCACGAGCGTGAAGACGATCATGCCGACCGTCATCACGCCGACGTCGCCCCAGCCCCCGAACTCGACGTTCCCGAAGAGAGAGAAGTCCGGCGAGGAGACCGCGCTGCCGCTCAGCTCGGGCGGGCCGCTGCTCCACGCCTTCGGGTCGATGTCGCCGACGGCGTTGACGACGATCGCGCCCAGGGTGCCGACGACGATGCCGATCAGGATGGCGCCGGGGACGTTGCGCGCCTGCAGCATGAAGATCAGCAGCAGGGTGACGGCGAAGATGAGGACCGGCCAGCCGGCGAGTTCACCGGCGGGGCCGAGGGACAGCGGGGTCGCGGTGCCCTTGTGGACGAAGCCGGCCTTGAAGAGGCCGATGAGGGCGATGAAGAGGCCGATCCCGATGGTGATGCCGTGCTTCAGGGCGAGCGGGATGGCGTTCATGATCATTTCACGGAGGCCGGTGACGACGAGCAGGCAGATCACCAGCCCGTAGATCACGCACATGCCCATGGCCTGCGGCCAGGTCATGGCCGGCGCCACCTGCGAGGCGAGCACACCGGAGACGCTGAGTCCGGCGGCGAGCGCCAGGGGCACCTTGCCCACGAAGCCCATCAGCAGGGTGGTGGCCGCCGCCGCGAGGGCGGTGGCGGTGATCAGCCCGGACTGGCCGAGCAACTGCCCGTCGACGTCCTCGCCGCCGAGGATGAGCGGGTTGAGCAGGAGGATGTACGCCATGGCCATGAAGGTCGTGACGCCGCCGCGCACTTCACGCGCGACGGTCGATCCGCGTTCGGATATGTGGAAGTACCGGTCGAGCCAGGACCGTCCGGCGGGGACACGCGAGCCGGGGCCCGCGTCCTCCGCGCCTGTCCTGGGTTCCACGGACTGCTGGGTCATGTTGCCTGACTCCCAAGGTTCACAGGGGCACCCGCGTGGAGCTGGTGGTGATTGCGGGATTTGGGATGACTGCGAGGCGCACGACCCGGGGGACGGCCCGAGACGAACTCTTCGTACGGATGGTGCGGTCGGGCGATGACTCCGGACGGCGCGCGGCGCGGGGAAGTGTGACGTTCACGGCAGGTGCGCACCGCCCGGAGGGTCTTGGGGAGCCGTCAGGTGCCGGTGATGTGCTCGGGGCGCACCGGTGTCCTGTTGAGCTCCAGACCCGTCGCGTTCCTGATCGCCGCGAGGACGGCGGGGGTGGACGACAGGGTCGGGGCCTCGCCGATGCCGCGCAGCCCGTAGGGGGCGTGGTCGTCGGCGAGTTCGAGCACGTCCACCGGGATGGTCGGCGTGTCGAGGATGGTGGGGATGAGGTAGTCGGTGAAGGAGGGGTTGCGCACCTTCGCCGTCCTCGGGTCGACGATGATCTCCTCCATGACGGCGACACCCAGGCCCTGGGTGGTGCCGCCCTGGATCTGGCCCACGACCGACAGCGGGTTGAGCGCCTTGCCGACGTCCTGGGCGCACGCGAGCTCGATGACCTTGACCAGGCCCAGTTCGGTGTCGACCTCCACGACCGCGCGGTGCGCGGCGAAGGAGTACTGGACGTGGCCGTTGCCCTGTCCGGTGCGCAGGTCGAAGGCCTCGGTGGGACGGTGGCGCCACTCCAGCTCGACGTCGACCGCCTCGCCCTCCAGCACGTCGGCCAGCGGGGCGAGCACCTCACCTCCGTCGGTGACGACCTTGCCGCTCTCCAGGAGGAGTTCGGCGGTGGCCCAGGCGGGATGGTACGTCCCGAACTTGCGGCGGCCGATCTCCAGGACCTGTTCCCGGACGGCCTCGCAGGAGTTCTTCACGGCGCCCCCGGTGACGTACGTCTGCCGGGAGGCGGAGGTGGAACCGGCCGAGCCGACCTGGGTGTCCGCCGGGTGGATGGTCACCTGGCTGACGCCCAGTTCGGTGCGGGCGATCTGGGCGTGGACCGTGACACCGCCCTGTCCGACCTCGGCCATCGCGGTGTGCACGGTGGCGACCGGTTCGCCGTTGATGACCTCCATCCGCACCCGGGCGGTGGAGTAGTCGTCGAAGCCCTCGGAGAAGCCGACGTTCTTCAGCCCGACGGCGTAACCCACACCCCGCACGACACCTTCGCCGTGGGTCGTGTTGGACAGGCCTCCGGGAAGGGCGCGTACGTCGACGGAGCTGCCTCCGGCGTCGGCCGCGAGCCACTGCTGCTCGGGCGGCAGGGGCCTCGCCTTGACGCGGCGCAGCAGTTCGGCGACCGGGGCCGGTGAGTCGACGGGCTGTCCGGTGGGGAGCAGGGTGCCCTGCTCCATGGCGTTCAGCTGCCGGAGTTCGACCGGGTCCATGTCCAGGGCGGCGGCGAGCTTGTCCATCTGCGCCTCGTAGGCGAAGCACGCCTGCACGGCGCCGAAGCCGCGCATGGCTCCGCAGGGCGGGTTGTTGGAGTAGAGGGCGATCGCCTCGATGTCGACGTCCTCGACGACGTACGGTCCGACCGCGAGCGAGGAGGCGTTGCCGACGACGGCCGGTGAGGCGGAGGCGTAGGCGCCGCCGTCCAGCACGATCCGGCACTTCATGTGGGTGAGCTTGCCGTCCTTGGTGGCGCCGTGCTCGTAGTGGAGCTTCGCGGGGTGCCGGTGGACGTGTCCGAAGAAGGACTCGAAGCGGTTGTAGACCATCTTGACCGGCTTGCCGGTGCGCAGCGCGAGCAGGCAGGCGTGAATCTGCATCGACAGGTCCTCGCGCCCGCCGAAGGCGCCGCCGACGCCGGAGAGCGTCATGCGGACCTTGTCCTCGGGGAGGCCCAGGACGGGGGCGATCTGGCGGAGGTCGGAGTGCAGCCACTGGGTGGCGACGTACAGCTCCACACCGCCGTCCTCGGACGGCACTGCGAGGCCGGACTCCGGGCCGAGGAAGGCCTGGTCCTGCATCCCGAAGACATAGTCCCCGGTGATGATCACGTCGGCCCGCGCGGCGGCCGCGTCGGCGTCGCCCCGGACGATGGGCTGGCGGTGGACGATGTTGGGGTGCGGGACGTGCCCGATGTGGTGGTCGGTGCGGCCCTCGTGGACCAGGATCGCGTCGGGTGCGGTCGCGGAGGCCTCGTCCGTGATGAGCGGCAGCTCCACGTAGTCGATCTTGATCTTCGCGGCGGCGCGGCGCGCGGTCTCGGGGTGGTCCGCGGCGACGAGCGCCACGGGTTCGCCGTGGTGGCGGACCTTGCCGTGGGCGAGTACGGGGGTGTCCTGGATCTCCAGCCCGTAGTTCTTCATCTCGGCCGGCAGGTCGTCGTAGGTCAGCACGGCGTATACACCGGGCGTGGCGACGGCCTCGCCGATGTCGATGGAGCGGATCTCGGCGTGCGCGACGGTGGAGCGGAGCGTGTGGCCCCACAGCATGTCCTCGTGCCACATGTCCGAGGAGTACGCGAACTCGCCGGTGACCTTGAGGGTGCCGTCGGGGCGCAGGGTGGATTCCCCGATGCCGCCCCGGGTCTTGGAGCCCTGGGTGATCCTGGTGGGGGTGCCGGCCGGTACGGACGCGGCTCGTGGGTGCAGCGCCATGGCTATCGGACCGTCTCTTCCTGACGGGCGGCCGCGAGGCGGACCGCGTCGAGGATCTTCTCGTAACCGGTGCAGCGGCAGAGGTTGCCGGAGAGCGCCTCGCGGATGTCCTGGTCGGACGGGGAGGGCTGCGTCTCCAGCAGCTCGTCGGCGGCGACCAGCAGACCGGGGGTGCAGAAGCCGCACTGGACCGCGCCCGCGTCGATGAACGCCTGCTGGATCGGGGAGAGTTCGGCGGCCTCGGCGCCCTGCGCGTCGGTGGGCCGGGCCTGCCAGCGCTTGGCCCGGTCGAGCGAGGTACCGCAGGTGCCGGCGGCGCAGCCCGCTCCGGGGTGGGCGTCGTCGCGGTGCCGGGCGTAGTCCGCCAGCCCCTCGACTGTGACGATCTCGCGTCCTTCCGCCTGGCCGGCCGCGACGAGACAGGAACAGACGGGCACGCCGTCGAGGCGGACCGTACAGGAACCGCATTCGCCCTGTTCACAGGCGTTCTTGGAGCCGGGCAGACCCATGCGCTCGCGCAGGACGTACAGCAGGGACTCGCCCTCCCAGACGTCGTCGGCTTCCTGCTTCCGGCCGTTGACCGTGAAATTCACTCGCATGATCAAGCAGCTCCTTCGAGGGTGCGTCCCGCTCCGCGGTACTGCTCCCAGGTCCAGCCCAGCGTGCGGCGGGCCATGATGCCGACGGCGTGCCGGCGGTAGGCGGCGGTGCCCCGTACGTCGTCGATGGGGTTGCAGGCCCCGGCGGCGAGCTGGGCGAACTGCTTGGCCACGGAGGGCGTGATGATCTTTCCGCTCTCCCAGAACCCGCCCTCCTCCAGCGCGGCGTTCAGGAAGTCCTCGGCCTCCTTCGCCCGGACCGGGGTCGGGGCGGCGGAGCCGATGCCCGTGCGCACGGTGCGGCTCCCGGGGTGGAGCGCGAGGCCGAAGGCGCAGACGGCGATGACCATCGCGTTGCGGGTGCCCACCTTGGAGTACTGCTGCGGGCCGTCGGCCTTCTTGATGTGCACGGCCCGGATCAGCTCGTCCGGGGCGAGGGCGTTGCGCTTGACGCCGGTGTAGAAGTCGTCGATCGGAATCATCCGCGTACCCCGTACGGACGCGGCCTCGACCTCGGCGCCCGCGGCGAGCAGCGCCGGATGGGCGTCCCCGGCGGGCGAGGCGGTGCCCAGGTTGCCGCCGACGCCACCGCGGTTGCGGATCTGCGGCGAGGCGACGGTGTGCGAGGCGAGGGCGAGCCCGGGCAGCTCGGTCCGCAGGTTCTCCATGACGGCGCTGTACGGCACGGAGGCGCCGAGACGCACGGTGTCCGGGCCGACCTGCCACTCGGACAGCTCACCGATGCGGTTCAGGTCCATGAGGTGTCCGGGCCGCCGATGGTCGAAATTGATCTCGACCATCACGTCGGTGCCACCCGCGATGGGCACAGCCGTCGGGTGCTCGGCCTTGGCGGCGAGCGCCTCCTCCCAGCTGGCGGGGCGAAGGAAGTCCATGAGCGGCTCTCTTCTTCTTCTCGATCGGGTCGTTCGGCTGGGGCTGGGGACGGCCGGCCCGTCGGCCCGCCGTACTTCGACGGGGGCCGTTCCTGTGTTGTTGACGCGGTGTGTGGCCCAGTACACAAGCCTTGCTCCACTCGGTGCAGTCACCGAAACCATGAAGGAATTGGCTGGTCCCCGTCCCCGTCTTGTAGATTCGAACGAATGGCGGATCCCGGTAACCTCACCGCAACTCACAGGAGACCTCCGCCGCCCCACCGCACCCACGAAGAGATCGGCGGCAATCGACGATGCGGCTGCGCGCACTGCTGGACACCGAGGCTCTGGGCCTGCGGCTGCTCGGCGGCGAGGACGAGCTGGACCGTTCGGTCCGGGGCGTCATGACGACCGACCTGCGCGACCCCAGCCGCTATCTCTCCGGTGGCGAGCTGGTCCTCACCGGACTGGCGTGGCGTCGGGACGCCTCGGACTCCGAGCCGTTCGTACGGCTCCTGACGAATGCCGGGGTGGCGGGTCTGGCCGCGGGTGAGGCGGAGCTCGGGGACGTCCCCGACGATCTGGTCGAGGCGTGTCTGCGGAACCGGCTGCCGCTCTTCGCGGTCAACGAGACGGTGGCATTCGCGACGATCACCGAACACGTGGTGCGCCAGGTGTCCGGCGAGCGGGCCGGGGACCTCGCGGCGGTCGTCGACCGCCACCGCAGGCTGATGACCTCGGGCCCGGCGGGCGGCGGGCCCGAGGTTGTGCTCGACCTGCTCACCTCCGACCTGGACCTCCGCGCCTGGGTCCTGTCCCCCACGGGCCGGCAGATCGCCGGAGCGGGCGACGCCCTGCCGCCCCGGGTGGGCGCGCAGCTGGCCGGTCTGCATCTCGCGGCGACCCGCACCGGCCGTCCCGGGCCGCACCGCGCCGAGGTGGACGGAACCGCCTATTCGCTGTTCCCGATCCGGAACAGCGGCCGGGGCACGCTGCCCGCCCCGGCCCGCGATGTGCGCGAGTCCGTGCTCTCGGACTGGCTGCTGGCCGTGGCGGCGGATGCCGGGGACTGGCCGGAAGCCCGTCTGGACCTCCTCCAGGGCGTCACCCAGCTGATCGCGGTGGAGCGGGACCGCCGCGACGCCGCACGCGCGGTACGCCGCAGACTCGCCCAGGAGGTCCTGGAGCTGGTCCAGACGGGCGCCGCCCCCGCCGAGATCGCCGCCAGGCTGCGGGTGGCCGCCCCGGTCCTGCTGCCGGGGCTGGGCACGGCACCGCACTGGCAGGTCGTGGTGGCCCGGGTCGAGTGGCCCCAGGAGGACACCGGGCAGCCGGGCAGCCGGGCCGCGCAGGCCCTGCTGGAGGAGATCCTCGTCGACCCCGCGGTGACGGGCCCCGACTCGGCGGACCGGATCGCCGTGGCGTACACGGGTGAGGAGGCCGTCGCCCTCGTCCCGCTGACCGCGCTCGCCTCCCCGCGCCCGGAGGAGGCCGGCGCGCCGGAGGAATCCGGCGCCCGGGAACAGCAGGACGCCGCGCTGCACGCCGACACCCTGCTCGACACCGTCCGGGCGCCGCTCTCCGCGGGTCTCGGGGACGACGGCCGGCTGACACTGGGTGTCAGCGCGGCCGTGCATTCCGCCGAGGGGCTGCGCGGCGCGCTGGAGGAGGCCCGGCACGCCCGCCGGGTCGCCGCGGCCCGGCCTGGTCCGGTCTGCGCGGCAGGCCACCACGAGCTCGCCTCGCACGTCCTGCTGCTGCCCTTCGTCCCGGACGACGTCCGCCGCGCCTTCACCGCCCGGCTGCTGGACCCGCTCCGCGACTACGACCGGCGGCACCGCGCGGAGCTGATCGAGACCCTGGAAGCATTCCTGGACTGCGACGGCTCCTGGACCCGCTGTGCGGCCCGGCTGCACCTCCACGTCAACACACTGCGCTACCGCGTCGGACGTATCGAGCAGTTGACGGGACGTGACCTTTCGCGCCTCGAGGACAAGCTCGACTTCTTCCTCGCCCTGCGTATGAGCTGACGTCCGGGGCATATCACGGCCCTCCGGGGCTCCAGGTGATTGTGAAATCTTTCACCTGACATTGATCCCACCCCTTGGCCCGGCGTGCCATTCCGTGCTGAGATGCGCGCAGACCCTGGCCGACCGGCGTTCGCCGGCAGGCCTCCACAGCTCGATGGCGCGCTCGGGGAGGGCAATGTGGCGCATACCGCCATGTCTGGTTCCGGAACGACAGCAGATGACGATCCGCCGCTCCAGACCGCGGTATGGCGGCTGCGCTCACGAGCCTGCTGGACGGACGCGGCCGCGCTCCTCGGGCCACAGGCGGCCACCGACGCCGCGGCCGCTCTCCAGCGGACCTCGCTGCTGACCGAGCGGTGCCTCTACACGGGTACCGGCTGGACGGACGCCGAGGACGCGCTGCGCACCGCCGAGGCCCTCGCCCGGGACGACTCCGAGCGCGGGGCGGCGGCGTGCGAGCGCGGCTATCTCGCCTACGCCTCCACCCTGCTCGGGGCTCGCGACCGGGCCGACGAGGCCAGCGTGGCTCTCAGCAGGGCCGCTGCCCTGCTCCCGCCCTCCGCCCCCGGCCGCCCGCTGCTGGACTTCCGCCGGGGCCTGATCGCACAGAACATCGCCGATTCCCCCCAGTCCGCCCGCGCCGCCTACCGCAGGGCGCACGCCGGCGCCACGGCCCGGGGCGACGAGCTCCTGCTCTCCTTCACCTGGCGGCACCTCGCCTCGCTCGCCCTGCGCGAGGGGGAGCTGGCGGAGGCGCGGCACGGGTTCGCCGAGTCGCTGCGGATAAGGGAGGAGCTGGGCTATCTCGTGGGTACGGCTCCGGCGCTCATCTCGCTCGCGGACGCCGAACCGGAACCCGAGGCAGCCGCCCGGCTGCGCGCGGAGGCCTGGCTGTTCCGGCTGCTGGGGGGCGTGCCCACCTGGCTCGCCCCACGGCTGGAGCCGCCTTCCCCGGAGACCGCCGAGGCGAACTGACGGACCGGGCCGCGCGAGGGCGCGGTCCGGCCGGCGTCAGACGTCCGCGCCGTCGAAGTGGTCGCGCACGAGGGACCGCACCACCGTGAGGTCCCTGGCGATGAGCGCGTCCAGCAGTGCCGTGTGCTCCGAGGCGTCCGCGAGCAGCTCGGCCCTGCGGCCGGCGGGGCTGTCGACCAGGGGCCACTGGGAACGCCGGTGCAGGTCGTCGGCGACCGACACGAGCTGCTGGTTGCCGGACAGCGCGAGCACGGCGCGGTGGAAGGCACGGTCGCTCTCCGCGTACGCCGCACGGTCGCCGACGGCCGCCGCCGCGACCGTGGCGTCGGCCAGCGGGCGCAGCGCGCACCAGCCGGACGCCGGGACGGTGCGGGCGAGCCGCAGCATGACGGGGACCTCGATCAGCGCGCGCACCTCGGCGAGATCCGCCAGCTCCCGGGGGCCTCTCTCGCTGACCCGGAAGCCCCGGTTCGGTACGACCTCGACCGCGCCCTCGACGGCCAGCTGCTGCATCGCCTCGCGCACCGGGGTGGCGGACACGCCGAAGCGGGCGCCGAGCGCCGGGGCGGAGTAGACCTCACCCGGAGCGAGCTCCCCGCCGACGAGCGCGGCACGCAGGGCGTCCAGGATCTGGCCGCGCACGGAGTGCCGCTGGACCGTACGGGGGGCGGGCGGCTCGCCGTGGGTGTGTTCGCCGCGGGCCTGTTCGGGTACGCGAACGTCCTGCGGGGTGCCCGGGGAGGCGTACGGCCACGCGTTCTCACGCGCTCTGCCCTGCTCCACGGGTACCTCCTCCGGCCGCCGGGCCGGCTCGCGCGCGCCGGGCCCCCTGTGCACGATAGGCGGAGAGGGCGCCAGTTCAAACATCGATCTATTCGGGTAAGGTAAGGCTTACCTGCAAAAAGATCGTGATTCGGTGGTCCCTGAATGACCGTGCCCGCTCTGCTCGCCGCCACCGCCCCGTCCCCGCTGACGGCGGCCTACGAACGTCTGGCCGAGGCCTTCCCCGGCCTGCGGGCCGAGGTGCTCACCGACGACGTCGCGGCGCCCTCGGGCAACGGCTGGGTCGGTGCCGCCGAGCTCGCGGCGGGCGGAGCCGCGCTGGACGACTTCCTGGCCTGGGACGAGGCACAGGTGCTGCGGGACTACGGCACACAGGCCCGCCCTGACGTGGTGGCGAGCTTCGGGCTGCACCGTTATGCATGGCCCGCCTGCCTCCTGGTGACCCTGCCGTGGTTCACGCACCGCCGGGTACCGCGGATCCCCGTCGCGGGGGTCAGCTTCCACCGGGGCCTGGGCCATCTGACCCTCCGCGTGGGCGAGTTCGCCTGCCTGCCCGACGACCCGGCGGCCGGGACTCCGGGCGCGCGGGTCGTGCCCGACGAGGCGGCCCTGCGGGTGGAGGTGCTCGACGCGGTGGCGCAGCACATCGGCCCGGTACTGGACGGCTTCCGGCCGCGCATGCGACGCGGGAAGCGGGCCCTGTGGGGCATGGCCACCGACGAGATCGTCGAGGGCCTCTGGTACGTCGCCCATCTGCTCGGCGAGGAGAGCCGGGCGATGAGGGAGCTGGAGCTGCTGCTGCCGGGCACCACCAAGCCCTACGTGGGTACCGCCGGCTTCCGTGAACTGACCGGTCCGAACGGCGAGTCGCTCCCCACGCGCGACCGCGCGAGCTGCTGCCTCTTCTACACCCTGCGGCCCGAGGACACGTGCGTCACCTGTCCGCGCACCTGCGACGCGGACCGTGTCCGGAAGCTGACGCCCGCCACCTGAGGCATTCGGCGACTCACACCACCCGGGCGGGTGACCCCGATTCGCACGCGACTCGGCCCGCCCGAGCGGGCATTCGAAAAGATTCCGCCCAACGATGAGGCCCGCCCACCCAATGGCGTTCACTTGTCCCGAAACCCCCTGAGCGCGGCGATATTTCCGTCACGATGGCGCACGAAACGCCCTACGTGACGCAAGGGACCGCGCATGAGACTGACCGACATATCGCTTGACTGGCTGCTTCCGGGCGCCGTACTGCTCGTGGGGGTCATGGCGGCGGTGACGGTGGTCGCGCGCGGCAGGCGCGCCGCTGGGAAGGCCGCGGCCGACGACAGCTGGGAACGCAGCGAGGAGCGCCGCAGGCGCAAGGAGGCGCTCTACGCCACCGCCTCCTACGTCCTGCTGTTCTGCTGTGCCGCGGTCGCCGCCGCCCTCTCCTTCCACGGCCTCGTCGGCTTCGGCCGGCAAAACCTCAGCCTCCACGGGGGCTGGGAGTACCTCGTACCCTTCGGCCTCGACGGGGCCGCTATGTTCTGTTCGGTTCTAGCCGTCCGCGAGGCCAGCCACGGTGACGCGGCTCTGGGTTCACGGCTGCTGGTGTGGACGTTCGCCGGCGCTGCCGCCTGGTTCAACTGGGTGCACGCACCGCGCGGCATGGACCACGCGGGCGCCCCGCACTTCTTCGCGGGCATGTCCCTCTCGGCTGCGGTGCTGTTCGACCGTGCACTGAAGCAGACCCGCCGTGCCGCACTGCGTGAGCAGGGCCTCGTGCCCCGCCCGCTGCCGCAGATCCGGATCGTCCGGTGGCTGCGCGCTCCCAGGGAGACCTTCGGCGCCTGGTCGCTGATGCTCCTCGAGGGCGTACGCACCCTGGACGAGGCGGTGGACGAGGTGCGCGAGGACCGCCGGGAGAAGGAACAGGACCGGCACCGCCGGAGGGACAAGGCGAAGCTGGACCGGGCGCGCATCAAGGCCCTGAACCGGCAGAACCGGGTCTGGGGACGCGGCGGCCGCACCGGTCGCCAGGTGGACGTCCAGGCCATCGCCCCGGCACCGGGCGGCGGCCCACCGGCCGTCGCGGAGCCTGCCATAACAGAACAGGGACAACTGCCACTGCGCCCCCGGCCATCCCTGCAAGCCGTGAACGGCCCCAACTCCAGGAGTACTTCGGCACAGAACACGAGCGGTGATCCCGCGACCGTCGACCTCACCGCGGAGGACGACACCCAGGCCCTGCCCCGGCTCGATTCGCTGGAGCAGAAACTGAAGGACCTGGAGCAGCAGTTCGGCTGAGCGTCAGGGCCTCCCCGCGTTCAGCTCGAACCAGACCACCTTGCCCAGCGCCTTGGCCGTGACTCCCCAGGAGTCCGCCAGGCTCTGGACGAGCAGAAGTCCCCTGCCGTGCGTACCGTCGTCGGCGTTCGGTACGTACGGCGCGGGCTCCTGGCCGCCCGTGAAGTCACGCACCTCCACCCGCAGTCGCGCGGCCATGGAGGTCACCGTGACCACCGCGCCGTTCCTCGTGTGGATGAGCGCGTTCGTGACGAGCTCGCTGAGCAGGAGCTCCGCCACGTCGGTCGCCTCCGGCTGCCGGCGACTGCGGAGGAAGTCCCGCAGCGCGGCCCGTATCTCCCCCACGGCCGAGAGGTCGGCATGCCCGAGTCTGCGGTACAACCGCACCGGCGGGCTCTCCTTCGGCATCGTCGTGTCCCCCGTACGCACGCTGAATCGGCCTCCCCTGATTCCGTTTCATGACGTCATGTCTCGAACATCTTCACGGGATGCATGCCCCCACAGCGGAGCTGCCACTCATCTCCAGGCGTCAACATGTGAACGCGCCCCCGCACGCCCCCGGTGCGGCCGATCCGCCCGTCATATTTTCGTACTCACGGTTAACTTCCGAAAAATTCACACGTGTTGGCGTTGACGGATGGGGATCTACGCGCGTCATCATGGTGGGCATGCGAATCCCCCCACGGATCACCACGCTCGGCGGCGCAGCCGCCCTCCTGTCCGCCCTCCTCCTCGGCGGCCCGGTCACCGCATCGGCCGCGACGGCTCCCTCGACCGCCGCGGTCGGCAGCGTCTGCTACTCCGCGCTGCCGTCCCAGGCACACGACACGCTCGACCTGATCGAGGCGGGCGGCCCGTTCCCGTACGACCAGGACGGCACCGTCTTCCAGAACAGGGAGGCACTGCTGCCGAGTCAGAGCACGGGCTACTACCACGAGTACACGGTCATCACGCCCGGATCGTCCGACCGCGGTGCGCGGCGCATCGTGACGGGCGAGGAAACCGAGGAGGACTACTACACCGCGGACCACTACGAGTCCTTCGGTCTCGTCGACCACGGCTGCTGACGCCGCTCCCCGGACCGGTCCGCGCCGTAGTCCCCCACCTGCGGCGCGGACCATCGGACCGGCGACGGGAGAGATGACGCTTGTACGCTCCACGCATGACCGTGACGTATGTGATCGACGGCTCCGCCATCACCGGCCTGGACAGCTTCTGGGACGCGGTGGGCGAGGCGGTGAACGGCCCCGGCGGCTATTTCGGCCGCGGCCTCGACGCGTTCGCGGACTGTCTCGGCGGCGGCTTCGGCACCCCTGAGGACGGCGCGTTCGTCATCGAGTGGCGCGACCACGCCCGCTCCGCCCGCGCGCTGGGCCACGAGGAGACCGCCCGACGGCTGGAGGGTCTGCTGCCCCGGGTGCACCCCACCAACCGGGCGCGGATCGAGCGGGAACTGGCCGAGGCGAGGGCCGGCCGCGGGCCGACCCTCTTCGACGACCTCGTCGGGATCATCACGGAACGGGCCGGACCCGACGCACTGCGGCTGAGGTGAGGCGCGGGCGTCAGGAACGCGTCTTGGCAGCCGCGAGGACGGGGTCGGTCCCACCGGGCTCCGCGCGGACGTGGTGCCGCCCGATCGGGAGCATCAGGGGCTTGCCGGAGACCGGATCCTCGATGACGCGGCTCTCCAGTCCGAACACCGCCTCGACCGTCTCCTCCGTCAGCACCTCGCCCGGGGCACCAGCGGCGTGGATGCGGCCCGCCGCGAGGGCGACGAGGTGATCCGCGTACCTGGCCGCCAGGTTGAGGTCGTGCAGGACCATCACGACGGTCGTCCCCCGCGTCCGGTTCAGGTCGGTCAGCAGGTCGAGCACCTCGATCTGATGGCTGGCGTCGAGGAACGTGGTGGGCTCGTCGAGCAGCAGCAGATCGGTCTGCTGGGCCAGCGCCATGGCGATCCAGACCCGTTGCCGCTGACCGCCGGACAGCTCGTCCACCGCCCGGTCGGCGAGTTCGGCGGTCTGCGTCGCCTCCAGTGCGGACGCCACGGCTGCGTCGTCCTTCTCGCTCCACCGGGTGAAGACCCCCTGGTGGGGGTGGCGCCCGCGGCCCACCAGGTCCAGCACCGTGATGCCCTCGGGCGCGACGGGCGACTGCGGCAGCAGCCCCAGGGTCCGGGCGAGTTCCTTGGCGGGCATGCGGTGCACCTGCCTGCCGTCCAGGAGCACCTGCCCACCACGGGGTGACAGCAGCCGGGACATCGATCGCAGCAGCGTGGACTTTCCGCAGGCGTTGGCCCCGACGATGACCGTGATCCGGCCGGGCGGCACCGTCAGGTCGAGCGACTCGACGACGACGCGGTCGCCGTAGCCGAGGGTCAGCGCCTCGGCGGTGAGGGTGTGGGACGTGGTCATATCGAGCCTCCGGCCCGGTGGGTGCGGACGATCAGGTGGACGAGGTACGGCGCGCCGAGCACGCCGGTGACGACGCCGACCGGGTAACGCGTGTCGAAGGCGAACTGGCCGGTGAAGTCGGCGACGAGCACCAGGAGGGAGCCGACCAGCCCGGCGGGCACCAGGAGGGAACCTCCCGCCCCGACCAGCCGGGCCGCGATCGGACCGGACAGGAACGCCACGAAGGCGATGGGGCCGGCGGCGGCCGTGGCGAAGGCGATCAGCCCGACGGCGGCGACGATGACCGTGATCCGGGTGCGTTCCACGCGGACTCCGAGGGCCGAGGCGGTGTCGTCACCGAGCCGCAGGGCGGAGAGGTTCCGCCCCTGCGACAGCAGGACGGGGACCAGCACGACGAGCGCCGCCAGGGCCGGGACGGCCTGGTTCCAGCCCACGCCGTTCAGGCTGC
This sequence comes from Streptomyces sp. Alt3, assembly GCF_030719215.1. Taxonomy (NCBI): domain Bacteria; kingdom Bacillati; phylum Actinomycetota; class Actinomycetes; order Kitasatosporales; family Streptomycetaceae; genus Streptomyces; species Streptomyces glycanivorans. Next base: position 1,426,142 of record NZ_CP120983.1, read on the forward strand.
CGGTCAGCCAGCGCATGGCCTCCTGGACGTCCCACTCGGCGGCGCGGGACAGCACGTAGGAGGTGATGCTGTCGAGCATCGCCGAGATGCCGATGCCGATCAGGATGAGGCGGGTGCCGACCACCCCGTCGCGGAACGCCAGGGTGTACACCAGCAGGGCGACGACAAGGGCGGCGACGATCGCGAGGACGGACACCTGGGTCCCGTCGAGGGACAGGGCAACGATCGCGATGGCCGCCGCGGCACTCGCCCCCGAACTGATGCCGATGACGTCGGGGCTGGCGAGCGGGTTGCGCAGCATCGTCTGGAAGGTGACACCGGCCATGCCGAAGCTGAATCCCGCCGCCACGGCGAGCACCGCACGCGGCAGCCGCAGCCGGCCGACGGTGAACGACGCACCGGGTACCTGCTCCCCGAGGATCACCCTCACGACGTCCCGGGGAGGGTAGAAGGTCTGCCCAGCCATCAGCGTCACGGCGAACGCGGCGACGACGAGCACGGCCAGGACCAGCGCGACGAGGCGCCTGCGGGAGGCGTTCCTGACGCGTCCGCGGGTGACTTCGCCCAGGACGGACGGCCGGGCGACTGCGGGGGCGCTCACAGGGCACGTACTTTCTGACGGCGGACGGTGTAGATGAAGAACGGGGCGCCGATCAGCGCCGTGACGATGCCGACGTCGATCTCGGAGGGCCGGGCCACGATCCGTCCGACGACGTCGGCGGCGGTCAGCAGCACGGCACCGGTCACCGCGGAGAACGGCAGCAGCCAGCGGTGGTCGACGCCTGTCATCAGCCGGCAGGCGTGCGGAACGACGAGTCCCACGAAGGCGATCGGTCCGGCGGCGGCCGTCGCCACGCCGCACAGGACGACGGCGCCGACCGCTGCCGTGGCCCGGGCGACGGCGACGCGTTCGCCGAGTCCGGCGGCGAGTTCGTCCCCCAGGGCCAGCGAGTTGAGTGCCCGTGCCGAGAGCAGGCAGATCAGCATGCCGACGCCGAGGAAGGGCAGGACGTGGCCGATGCGCTCGAAGGACGCGCCGCCGACCCCGCCGATCTGCCAGAGCCGGAAGGCACCCGAGATGTCGTTGCGGGGCAGGATGACCGCGGTGACCATCGAGGCGAACGCCGCGGAGGTCGCGGCGCCGGCGAGGGCGAGCTTGAGGGGGGTGGCGCCGCCGCGTCCCAGGGAGCCGACCGTGTGGACGAACACGGCCGACAGCGCCGCTCCGGCCATGGCGACCCACACGTACCCGGTCGGCGAGGTGAGCCCGAAGAACGCGACGCCCGTGACCACGGCCAGCGAGGCGCCCGTGTTGACGCCGAGGATGCCCGGGTCGGCCAGCGGATTGCGGGTCACCCCCTGCATGACACCACCGGCCAGGCCGAGCGCCGCGCCGATCAGCACGGCGAGGAGGGTGCGGGGTATCCGCTTGGTGACGGCCGCCTGTTCCAGCGTCCCGTCGGCACCTCCGAGCCCGCTCCACACGTCGGACCACGCGACGGTGCGCGAACCGACGGCGACCGAGAGCACCATCGCCCCCGCCAGCACGAGCAGCGTGACGAGCAGCCACAGGAGCCGGACACGGGCCGGACGCCGCACCACGGCGGCGTCCGGCTGGTGTCGGGTGTCGACCGTCGTCACTTGACCTTGTCCGCGGCCTCGGCGAGCTGTGCCACGTAGTCCTCCAGCACCCAGGAGATGGACAGCGGCGTGGGGTTCGCGGCGGTGGCCAGCGGGGCGCTGCCCGGCAGGAGGTACACGGAACCGCGCTCGACGGCCGGGATCTTGGAGAGCAGCGGGTCCTTGCGAAGCGTCTCCAGGAGCTCGCCCTTGTCGTCGCCGTAGCCGGTGATGATGTCGACGTCGTCGAACGCGTCGATCTGTTCCGCGCTCTTGGACAGTGCGAACTTGTCCGTGCCCTTCGACGCCTCGGCGATGCTGCCCGGGATCTTCAGACCGAGGTCCTCGAAGAACAGGGTGCGGGTGTCGTGCGCCGTGTAGAAGCCGACCTCACTCACGTCGTTGGGGTCGACGTGGGTCATGAACATCGCGGACTTGCCCGTGAGCTGCGGGTACTTGGCGACGGTCTCCTCGATGTCGCCCTCGACCTCGCCGATGAGCTTCTCGCCCTCCTCGGCGAGGCCGATCGCCTTGCTGTTCAGCTGGACGATCTCGCGCCACGGAGTGGCCCAGGCCGCCTCCGGGTAGGCCACCACGGGGGCGATGTCGCTGAGGGTGTCGTAGTCCTGCTGCGTCAGCCCGGAGTACGAGGCGAGGATGACGTCCGGCTTCGTGTCGGCCACGGCCTCGAAGTCGATGCCGTCGGTCTCGTCGAACAGGACCGGCGTCCTGGCGTCCAGTTCCTTCAGCTTCTCCTCGACCCAGGGCAGTACGCCGTCTCCGTCGTCGTCGCCGAAGTTCGCGGCGGCCATACCGACGGGGACGACACCGAGGGCCAGCGGAACCTCGTGGTTGGCCCAGTTCACCGTAGCGACGCGCTCGGGCTTCGACGGGATCGTGGTCCTGCCCAGCGCGTGCTCGATCGTCACCGGGAAGGCACCCGAGCCTGCCTTGCCGCTCCCGTCCTTCTCGGAGCCGGACTCCCCGCCGCAGGCTGTGAGGCCCACGAGCAGGGCGGCCGCGACAGCGACTGCACGAAGACGGTGTGGACGCATGGATCCGTACTCCAGTTCAGGGATGGGCGCTGCCGCCTCGCACGTCCCCGTCGCAGGGATCGGGGCATGAGGGGGTGGCACCGGAGAAGCGGCAAACTTAGGTAAGGCTTGGCTTTCCTTTGACCTTATGAAAGACACAGGGTTGTCGCAATCAACCGTTCAAGACAGGTCGTGTAGCGATCGGGACATGGAGGCGTCGGTGTGCCGGCCGGGTCCATACGGTGTCCCGGGGGCGGCAGTGGACCCCGCTCCTCCCCGCGGCCGGGCTCAGCGGTGCCGGAACGCGCCGGGCGTCAGTCCGGTCGTACGCCGGAACGCCGCGCCGAAGGCACTCGCCGAGCGGTAGCCGACCTCCTCGGCGACGATCTCCACCGCCCAGCCACGGCTGAGGAGTTCGACCGCGTGCTGCGCCCGGACCCCGGCGACCCAGCGCGCGAAGCTGGTACCGGTCTCGGCGTTGAAGGCGCGGGTGAGCGTGCGGGCGCTGACCCCGAGTTCGGCGGCCCACCGGGACAGCGTCCTCCCGTCGCCCGGGTTCCTCCGCACGGCGTCGGCGATCGGCCGCAGCAGCGGGGAGGTCGGTACGTGGACCAGCAGCTCACGGGGGGACGGAGTGAGCACGTCGAGCACCATCGCCTCCGTGGCCGCCCGGGAGCCGGGCGCGAGCGAGGTGTCGCCGAGCCGTTCGAGCAGCAGGCGGAGCAGCGGGGTGATCTCCACGGCCACGGGCACGTCGGAGAGCGAGGGCGTGGTGGCGCGCCCGAAGAACGTCGCACGGAACCACGTCCCGGCGACCGCCGAGCCGGAGTGCACGGTGTCCGCGGGCATCCACAGGCCGAGCGTCGGGGTGATCGTCCACGCCCGGGCGCCCACCACGGCCACCGAGGCGCCCCGCCCGTTCCAGAGCAGTTCGTCCCAGGGGTGGGCGTGGGCGTTCCAGCGGGTGTCGTGTGCGACGGTCTCCTCGTAACCGTGGATGACGAACGGCGCCCCGGCCGCAGCCGCGTCCTGCGCCGCCACGGTGCGGGTCTCCCCGCTCACGCCGCCTCCCCCGGCCGGTGCGCGGAGACCGCCGCCGGGGCGTCGCCGGTGGGAGGGTTCGGTGGCATGCCCCCAGGTTATCGAGCAGCCGCACGGGAGCCCGAGGGGCCCCGCTCAGGGCCGGGGCACGTTGCGGAGGTTGGAGCGGGCCATCTGGAGCATCCTGCCGACCCCTCCGTCCAGGACGATCTTGCTGGCGGAGAGCGCGAACCCGGTGACCATGTCGGCGCTGATCTTCGGCGGGATGGAGAGGGCGTTCGGGTCGGTGACCACGTCGACGAGTGCGGGTCCCTTGTGCCTGAAGGCGTCCTTGAGCGCGCCCTCCAGCTGCTTGGGCTTCTCCACCCGGACGCCGTAGGCACCCGCGGCACGGGCGATCGAGGCGAAGTCGGGGTTCTTGTTGGTCGTGCCGAACGACGGCAGTCCCGCCACCAGCATCTCCAGTTCGACCATCCCGAGCGAGGAGTTGTTGAACAGCACGACCTTCACCGGCAGGTTGTACTGGACGAGCGTGAGGAAGTCACCCATCAGCATGGTGAATCCGCCGTCACCGGACATCGACACGACCTGCCGGTTCCGGTCGGTGAACTGGGCTCCGATGGCCTGCGGCAACGCGTTCGCCATCGAGCCGTGGCTGAACGAACCGATGACCCGGCGCCTGCCGTTGGGCGTGAGGTAGCGGGCCGCCCACACGTTGCACATGCCGGTGTCGACGGTGAACACCGCGTCCTTGTCGGCGATCTCGTCGAGCACCGAGGCGACGTACTCCGGGTGGATCGGGACGTGCTTCTCGACCTTGCGGGTGTAGGCCTTGACCACGCCCTCCAGCGCGTCGGCGTGCTTCTTCAGCATCCGGTCGAGGAACTTGCGGTCGGTCTTGACCTTCACGCGCGGGGTGAGACAGCGCAGCGTCTCGCGCACGTCGCCCCAGACGGCGAGATCGAGCTTGGAACGCCGGCCCAGGTGCTCGGGGCGCACGTCGACCTGGACGATCTTCACGTCGGTCGGGAGGAACGCGTTGTAGGGGAAGTCGGTGCCCAGCAGGATCAGCAGGTCGCACTCGTTGGTCGCCTCGTAGGCGGCCCCGTAGCCCAGCAGCCCGCTCATGCCCACGTCGTACGGGTTGTCGTACTGGATCCACTCCTTGCCGCGCAGCGCGTGACCGACCGGGGCCTTCACCCGCTCGGCGAACTCCATGACCTCGGCGTGCGCGCCCGCGGTTCCGCTCCCGCAGAACAGCGTCACCCTTTTGGCCTTGTCGATCATGGCGCAGAGCTTGTCGATCTCCTCGTCGCCGGGCCTCACCGTGGGCCGGGAGGTGACCAGGGCGTGCTCGATCGACTTCTCCGGAGCGGGCTGCGAGGCGATGTCACCGGGCATCGAGACGACACTGACGCCACCGCGGCCGATCGCGTGCTGGATCGCCGTCTGGAGCAGCCGCGGCATCTGCTGCGGGTTGGAGATCATCTCGTTGTAGTGACTGCACTCCTGGAAGAGCAGCTCGGGATGGGTCGCCTGGAAGTAGCCGAGGCCGATCTCGCTGGACGGGATGTGCGAGGCGAGGGCGAGCACCGGGGCCATGGAGCGGTGTGCGTCGTACAGGCCGTTGATGAGGTGGAGGTTCCCAGGGCCGCACGATCCCGCGCAGGCTGCCAGCGTGCCGGTGATCTGGGCCTCGGCTCCGGCCGCGAAGGCCGCGGTCTCCTCGTGCCTGACCTGGATCCACTCGACTTCGGAGTGACGCCGGACGGCGTCGACCACGGGGTTGAGGCTGTCACCGACGACGCCGTACAGCCGCTTGACCCCCGCCCGCACGAGAATGTCGACGAACTGTTCCGACACGTTCTGCTTGGCCATGGGTGCGTACCCTCTCTGCCTCCGGCTGTCCGTGCCTCCATCTATCCACGGCGTGCCCGGTTACGCCTCCCAGACCGCGGCGCCCGTACGGTCGTCGGCGTACCCCTTCGTCCTGAGCTGGATGTCGGCCAGATAGGCGGGCAGTCCGGGCGGGCGGCCGGCGGACCAGCGCCGCGCCAGCTCCCCGGCGAGCGCCGGCTCACCGCGCATCGGTTCGGCCAGGCCGTTTCCGCAGAGCAGCAGCGTGTCCCCGGGGCGGGCCACGGACGCGCGGAAGCGGAAGGGCTCTGCGGGTGGTGGTGCGCTCCCGGCACGAGGGGGCGGGGGTGTGGTGATCTGCAGATCCATCGTCAGCCGGTCGCCGTCGGGACCCTGTTCGTCCGCCGCGCCGCCGGTCGCCGGCAGCACGGGGTCGAGGTCCTGCCAGGCCCCGTCGCGCAGGCGCAGGACACCGCCCGGTCCGATGCCGAAGAAGACCCGGGTGCGGCACTCCGGGTCGGCGGGCAGCAGCAGGCACCGCAGACCGGTGGTGTACGCGGACGGTTCGAGGCCGAGCTCGGCGGCGCGGGCCCGCAGCTTGCCGTAGGTGCGGTCGGTGAGGCGGTGCAGCCCCGACTTGAGGTCGCCCCTGCGCCCCGCCCTTATGTCGTCGGAGAGCCGGGCGTGACTGCGGGCGACGGCTCCGCCGATCCAGCGACAGGCGTCGGCCGCGGCAGGACGGTCGTGTCCGTCACCCCGTCCGCCGCCGGCCACCGCGACCAGGACCAGGGCGCCGTCCCCGTCGCCGAACCGTGCGGTGAGCAGGGCGTCTCGACGCGGTTCCCCGCGGAAGCGCGCCGAGTCCCCGCGTACGGACGCGGCGCGCAGGGTGTACGTCCCGTGGCGCGCGCCGTCGAGAACCGTGTCGGGGACGAGCTCGTCGAGCGAGTCGGGCCCGGACTCCGGCAGGGCGGCCGGTTCGGCGTCGTAGGTGGGGGGCCGGTCCCCGATGTGGCCGACGGTGGGGCGCTCCGGCGGCGGAGCGGCCGGCGGCTCGGGCGGCGGAGGCGGCGGCCGCACGGCGAAGGTCTGCGGCCGGCGGGGCCCTGCGGGTGCCTCCCACGGGGCGCGCCCGACGGCGACGGTGCGCGGGAGCCGCCGCGGCTCCGGCACGGGCCCGGCCTCCGGGAGGCGCGGGTCGGGCAGCGGCACCACGGTCGCCGGGTGGTCGTCCTCCTCCGGGCCCTCCACCGGCTCGGGCTCCGTTCCGCCCACCGCGTCGGACACGGAGTCGAACCGGGCGTCGAGACTGTCGGGCGCGCTGCTCGGCCCGGTGTCCGGCGCGGTCTCGTCGTACAGCGCCTGCCACCAGTCGTCCTCGTGGGCGGCGGGCTTCTCCCCCTGCTGGCTCATGTCCCTATTGTCGACCGAGCGGGGCGCACGAAACCGGGTCATCCGGAAATCCGGTCCGGAAGTGACCTGCGGGTGGACCCGCCGGACGTCCCCACCCCCCACGGGAAGGTCGCCCGGCGGGCCGGTCTCCGCGATCGGCCCGGCACCCGTGGGGCGGCCGTTGCAGCGGTGGCGCCAGATTGTCAGAGAGACCGGTGCCACGGGGCATGATGGCCCCGGCGGGTTTACGCCGTGGCCGCTTCCCGCCACGGCACAGCCGTCCGACGGGCGCGGGAACGCGCGACACCGACCCGGGGAGGGCCGAGGATGCTGTCAGCGATAGGTCTCGACGAGAGACAGGAAGCGGCCTACCGGGCGCTGGTCGCGACGGGCGCCGCGGAGCTCTCCGACCTCGCGCGACGGCTGGCCCTGCCGGAGGCGGACACCGAGCGCGCGCTGCGCCGGCTGGAACAGCAGGGCCTCGTGGCCCAGTCCTCGTCCCGGGCGGACCGCTGGGTCGCCGCCCCGCCGGGGGTCGCCCTCGGCGCGTTGCTGACCCAGCAGCGCCACGAGCTCGAGCAGGCCGAGCTGGCGTCCGCCCTGCTCGCCGAGGACTACCGGGCCCAGGCGGCGGAACCCGCGGTGCACGACCTCGTGGAGGTGGTGACGGGCGCGAGCGCGGTGGCCCACAGGTTCCACCAGCTGCAGCTGGGCGCCGCGACGGAGGTCTGCGCGCTGGTCACGGGCAAGCCGATCGCGGTCACCGGCATGGAGAACGAGTCCGAGGAACGGGCGGCGATGCGGGGCGTGACCTACCGCGTCGTCGTCGAACGCGACGTCCTCTCGCTGCCGAACGGGATCGTGGAGCTGTCGGCGGCGCTGAGCCGCGACGAGCAGTGCCGGGTGGTCGACCGGGTACCGACGAAGCTGGTGGTCGCCGACGCCGCGCTGGCCATGGTGCCGCTGACCGGACGGCACGCGGAGCCCGCGGCCCTGGTGATCCACGCCAGCGGGCTGCTGGAGTCCCTGATGGGCCTCTTCGAAGCGGTGTGGCGGGACGCCATGCCACTGCGGCTCGGCGGGAGCGGTGTCAGCGAGGAGAACGGGCCGGGCGCGGATCCCACCGACCTGGAGATCCTCTCCCTGCTGCTGGCGGGCCTGACGGACGCGAGTGTGGCCAAACAGCTGGACCTGGGGCTGCGGACGGTGCAGCGCCGGGTCAAGGGGCTCATGGAGCTCACCGGGGTCACCACCCGGCTGCAGCTCGGCTGGCACGCGTACGAACGTGGCTGGGTGGCCCGGGCCCCGCGCTGAGCAACCGGCCGCGGGCCCGGTCCGCCCGTGGGGACGCGCTGACGGGCGGGACCGGGCGGACTCCGGCACGCTGGTCGAATGAGTGTGTGGCAGCTCGTTGCCGTCGGGGCGGTGATGCTGCTCGGCCTGGTCGGCGTACTGGTGCCGGGCGTGCCCGGGCAGGCGATCGTCTGGGCCGCGGTGCTGTGGTGGGCGCTGACCGACCCGACCCCGGTCGCCTGGGGGGTGCTGATCGGCGCGACCTGCCTGCTGCTGCTGAACCAGGCGCTCAAGGCGCTGCTTCCCGCGCGCCGCCCCCGCGATTCGGGGGCGCCACGCCGGACGCTGATGGCCGGCGGGATCGCGGCGATCGCCGGGTTCTTCGTGGTCCCGGTGGTGGGCGGTCTCCTCGGGTACGTGGGCGCCGTCTACGGCGCCGAACGTCTGCGTCTCGGCAGCCGGGCCGCGGGCTGGACCTCCCTGAGGTCCGTGCTGAGGGCGACGGGGTACTCCGTGCTCGTGGAGCTCTACTGCTGCCTGCTGGCCGTGGGCGCGTGGCTGGGAGCCGTCATCTGGGGCTGAGGACCCGAGGGCCGAGGGCCCAGGGGCGAGGGCCCGGGCGCGTGCCCGGACCCCGGCGGTCCCGTCAGCGGGTCCTGCCCCGCTTCATCTCCATGGCGGCCCTGCCCTCCGCGCCCCTGCGCTTCCACTCGCGCAGGGTCTCGGAGCGCAGCCGGGCATCCGTCTTCGCAGCGATGCGGTGGTTCTCCCGGAGCAGCTTGCGGTAACTGTCGAGCCGTCGCTCGGGCAGCGACCCGTCCTCGATCGCGGCCATGACGGCGCATCCGGGCTCGGACGTGTGGGCGCAGTCGTGGAAGCGGCACCGCCCGGCGAGGTCCTCGATCTCCGAGAAGACCTGGCCCACGCCGGCCTCCGCGTCCCAGAGGCCGACCCCCCTCAGTCCGGGGGTGTCGATCAGGACACCGCCTCCCGGCAGCACCAGGAGGTTGCGCGTCGTGGTGGTGTGCCGGCCCTTGCCGTCCACCTCACGTGCCTGCTGCACATGCATCACGTCCTCGCCGAGCAGCGTGTTGGCGAGGGTCGACTTCCCGGCGCCGGAGGTGCCGAGCAGCACGCTCGTACCGCCGCCGACGATCGCGCCGAACACGTCGACGCCCTCCCCCGTGGCCGAGCTGACGGCAAGCACCTGCACCCCGGGGGCGATGCGCTCGATGTCCTCGACGAGATGGGACAGAGTGATCACGTCCGGGACCAGATCCGCCTTGGTGAGCAGCACGAGCGGGCGCGCCTCGTGCTCCACGGGCCGTGACCCGTCGCCGAGCAGCGCGGCGCCGGCGGTGCTGGACATGGCCAGCGCCAGGAAACGTTCCAGCCGTCCGAGGTCCAGCTCGACGGCCAGCGATACGCAGATGACGATGTGATCGATGTTGGTCGCGAGGACCTGGCCCTCGGAGCGCTGCGACGACGTCGAACGCACGAAGGCGGTACGACGGGGCAGCAGGGTACGGACGAACTGCGGGTCGCCGCCGGGGTCGACGGCCACCCAGTCGCCCGTGCAGACGATCCTCATCGGGTCGCGGGGCACCACGAAGGCGGTGTCCGCCCTGATGACGCCGTCCGGAGTGACCACGTCGCACTGACCGCGGTCCACCCGCACCACACGTCCCGGCAGGAGTCCCTGCTCGGCGTACGGGGCGAAGGTGTCGGCCCACGCGTCGTCCCAGCCGTACGGGGCCAGCGGGTGCGACGGGGTGGAGGCCTGGGAAATGGAGAAAGACAAGGGAAACCCTTCACAAGGGCGGCCCCGGCAGCGCGCGTTCAGGCGCGGAGAGAATTCAGGTCAAGGTCAGCCGGCGGCCACAGGGGTGGGGACGATGCTCTTCGGGTCGTGGGCAGTGCCCACCGCTGCGACAGTCATCAATGTCCTCACCTCCTGGTTCCTCGAACTGCGCACACAGTAGCGCGGGGGCGACCGGGGCGGTCAACAGGTTTTCCGGGAAGCGAAGGCACACACGGCGGATTGGCCGGGGTTGGCAGAGATATTCCCCGATCAGGTGATACGCGTGCACCCGTACCGGTCTCGTGCCGTTAGGGTGCCGGACATGACCTCATCCAAAGCCGCCACCGCCCCTTTCACACCTGCCCAGTTGGGCACCCAGATCCTGATCGGCTGGAGCGGGTCGAACCCGGGAACAGGGCGTGAGACCGCCTTCCTGCTCACCTACACGCTCGGCGACGGTTCCGACGGACCGGAGGCGGGCGAACAGGCCATGCGCACCGCCCTGGAACGCAGCGGCCTGCGGGTGGGGGGCGAGACGCTGGACGCCTCGGAACTCCCCAACCTCCCGGTGAAGTTGCTCGTACAGGCGGGCCAGGCCGTCCTGACGCTGCCTCACTTCAACGCCCAGTACACCGTGCCGCCCGAGTGGCTGGCCGTGGCGCGGTCGGAGGGCAAGGTGCACGGGATGTTCGCCACTCGTCCGTGGCCCGCGGCTGTCCCGGGACAGCCGGTGAGCGAGGAACTGCTGGCTTCTTTCGTGGGCGACCCCGAGGTCATCGGCACCTCCGCCCACTGCCTCATGCCGGTACGCACCCTGGGCTGACCTCACCCGCTCCCGTCCGCACGGCGATGCCCACCACCCCCCGTGGAGTGGTGGGCATCGCCGTGCTGACGTACCGCACAGCCGAATGCGGGCGGCCCCGCGGGCACTGAGCCCCGGACCGCCCGCATTCAGTGGTGTCAGTTGTTGCCGACGCCGTTGCCCGAGAGCACCGGGATGTCGCTCAGGATGTGCGAGAGCGGCTCGTCACCCTTGGCCTGGGTGGAGTTGTCCGCGCACTGCTGGTTCTGCGGGTTGGACAGGACGTTGACGTCCTGGACGGCGATCGGAATGACACCGATCAGCGAGCCCACGTTGGCCTTCACCGGCAGGGCGATGCAGGGCTTGTTCAGCGAGCCCTGCACGAGGCTGAGCTGCGGGCTCTGGTCACCCTTGGTGGAGCTGTTGCCGTACTCCGACTCGGCACCGTTGCCGTTGACGGTCGTGGTGCCGTGATCGTCACCGATCGCCATGGCCGAGGGGGCCGCGGCGGCGGACAGACCGAGGAGGGACACAGCCACAGCGGCGCCGGCCATAATCTTCTTCATTGCGCTTCACCTTTCGGAGCGTCCCGTTGTGGAACGTACTGATCAACCGCAAACGGAGGATTAAGTTCCGCTGCACCACTCGAACGAGTTGGATCCGGCTTTCCGTCGACGCGGTTCCTACCTGCCGCCCGATTCCGCGCGGGCGGCGGGGACGAAGACCTCGCGGCCGCGCGGGGCCCCGGAGGTCACCGCCGCCGCGGACGGGTCGGCCCCGGCGTCTCGCCGTGCCGCGTCCCGCCATTCGGCGAGCAGCCGGTCGTAGATGGGCGTGGAGCTCTCCGGCGACCGGTCACGGCCGCGCGCATGGTGACTGTCGTACGGGTCCATGCCCCGCACCTACCCGGCCGGGCGCGCGGCGTCGGCCGGGACTGAGGCAATCGGCCCAATTCCCCCACTATCGGGCTACCCGACGTGCAGACCAGCGCCCCCGGCCGCCTGGGCCCGGGCACGCGTACGGGGCCGGTCCGACCTGGGCGCCGACCGCAGAGCGGTGGGCGCACGGAAGGACCGGCCCCGTACGTGCTCACTGACCACGCACTACGACGGGCGGGAATCGGTACGCCCTGGCCTCAATGGTCGCAGGGCGAGCCGGAGTCGCACGGAATCAGTTGTTGCCCGCGCCGTTGCCCGAGAGCAGCGGGATGTCGTTGAGGATGTGCGACAGCGCCTCGTCACCCTTGGCCTGGGTGGAGTTCTCGGTGCACTGCTGGTTCTGCGGGGAGGACAGGACGTTGATGTCCTGGACCGAGATCGGGACGAGCCCGAGCAGCGAGCCGACATTCGCCTTCGCCGGCAGGGCGATGCAGGGCTTGTTGAACGAGCCCTGGATGAGACCGATCTGCGGGCTCATGTCGCCGTGGGTGCTGCTGTTGCCGTAGTACTGGTCCGAGCCGTTGCCGTTGACCGACGTCGTGCCGGTGTCGTTGCCGATCGCCATGGCCGAGGGGGCGGCAGCGGCGGAAATACCGGCGACGGAGGCGGCGACTGCCGCGGACGCCAGAATCTTCTTCATCATGAACGTGCCCTTCTGGATTTCTGTTTGCCCGCCTGTCCGGAGCATTCTGAACAACTCCGCCGAGGCGGTCCCGGTTTCGCCCCTTCACTCGAACGATTTCCCGGGACGGTTTCGGTGCACCGCATACGGGTGCCGTCCGACGGAACGGCGCACGACGCGAAAGGGCGCCCGGCCGTGGATCAGCCGCCGAGGGGCAGCCCGCCGATGAGAGGCCCTGCCGCCTCGGCGACCGTGGTGACCGCCTTCGCCGACTTGGCCACCTTGCCGTCCCCCTTGACCTTCCCGGCGGTGTCCCCGACGGCGTCCACCACCGGGTTCACCACCTGGTCGGGGATCGCGGGGACGGTGGAGGACAGTTCGTTCACTCCGCCGGTGAGGCTGATCCGGGGCGCCGTGGGGGTGGTCGCGGCGAAGGCGGGGGCGGCCGCCCCGAGAGCGGCGACGGAACCTGCGACGAGGGCGACGGTCTTGGCGTACTTCACTTTCTCAAATCCCTTCTCGGGCGGCGTCTGCCGCCATTTCCAGGACCAACGACCGAGCGGTGCGCGGGGAAACTGCGGGGCGTGGCATTTCCCCCGCACGACGAAAGGCCCTGGAGCGCCACAGCGCTCCAGGGCCTTCTCATGACGGGCCGTCGGCCCTGTCGACGAGAGCTCAGTCGTTGATGCAGACGTTGCCGAACGCCGGGTTGAGCAGACCGATCACGTTGACGGTGTTGCCGCAGACGTTGACCGGGATGTGGATCGGGACCTGAACGACATTGCCGGACAGGACACCCGGGGACCCGGCGGCAACGGCACCGGCACCGGCGTCGGCCATGGCCGGGGCAGCGGCGCCCAGCGCCATGAGGGTTCCGGCGGCGACGGCGGCGACCTTGGTGTACTTCACTTTCATCCCTTTCTGCAGCGGAGTCCTCGACGGACACGTCTTTCGTGCCGCACGAGCGCTCCTACGGACGCACTCGTGACTCCGGAGCTGTAATCCGTAACGATTTACGGGCGACTTCGAAACGCTGTGGGAAACGTTTTCGGGAAAACCGCCCGAATGACGCAGGCCCGGGCCGCACGATGGAGGAGTGTCGGCGGCCCGGACCGGTCGTGGTGGCCCGGTCAGCTGTTGCCGGCGCCGTTGCCGGAGAGAACCGGGATGTCCGACAGGATGTGCGACAGCGGCTCGTCGCCCTTGGCCTGGGTGGAGTTCTCGGTGCACTGCTGGTTCTGCGGGTTGGAGAGGACGTTGACGTCCTGGACCGCGACCGCGGCGAGGATGCCGACGAGCGCACCGGCGTTGGCCTTGACCGGCAGGGCGATGCAGGGCTTGTTCAGCGAACCCTGCACGAGGCTGAGCTGCGGGCTCTGGTCACCCTTGGTGGAGCTGTTGCCGTACTCCGCCTCGGCGCCGTTGCCGTTGATCGACGTCGTACCGGTGTCGTCACCGATCGCCATGGCGCTGGTCGCCGAGAGACCGAGGATGGAGGCGGCGACGGCGCCCGTCGCCAGGACCTTCTTGATCACGATGAACCCTTCTCGTACCGAGTGCCCCGCAGCGGAGCGCCCTGATCAACTCGCCGCCCGGCATTTGGTTCCCCCCGCTCGGCCCCGTTCACCCGAATGCCATGAAGACCGCGTCGAGCGAACACGCGTACGTGACCCTTTCGGGTGGTTACACAATTTCCACCGATCTCCAAGTTTCCCCCGCAACCGTCGCGTCGTTAGGAAGTCGTCCGCGTCGATGGAATGACCGCCATCAGGGTCACCGCCCACGCGAATTTCCCGGAGAAGGGCATGTAATGCGACAGGTTCTGAATAAAAGCATGATCGTCATGGCGGCGGCGTCGGGCATCCTGACCGCCGCCGGCGGTTACGCGCACGCCGACGCCTCGGCCGACGGAGTCGCCGCGAACTCGCCCGGTGTCGGTTCGGGCAACGCCGTGCAGGTCCCGGTGCACGTCCCGGTCAACCTCTGCGGCAACACGGTCAACGTGATCGCCCTGCTGAACCCGGCCTTCGGCAACTCCTGCGCGAACGTCAGCTCGCACGACCGCCACGGCGACGCGCAGGACGACGCGTACGGCGACGAGCACGGCCAGGCGCAGGGCGGCCACAAGGGCTCCGGCGCCAGCGCCGACGGCAAGGCCGTCGGCTCCCCGGGTGTCCTCTCCGGCAACCTGGCCCAGGTCCCGGTGGACGTCCCGGTCAACGTCTGCGGCAACAGCGTCAACGTCGTCGGTCTGCTGAACCCGGTGTTCGGCAACGACTGTGTCAACGACAGCGGTGACCACGGCCACCCGCCGGTGAAGCCGCCGGTGGAGCCGCCGACCGAGGAGCCCCCGACGGTCACGCCGCCCACCGAGGAGCCCCCGACCGAGGAGCCCCCGACGGTCACGCCGCCGACCTCGAAGCCTCCCGTGGAGGAGCCGCCGGCCGGTAACCCCGGTCCGAACACGCCCGACACGCAGCTGGCCCAGACCGGTTCCGCCGGCATGGGTCTGGCCGCCGGCGCGAGCGCGGGGCTGCTGCTGGGTGGCGCGGTGCTCATGCGCCGCACCCGCGCTTCGCGCAACTAGTCCGCCCCGCACGGAAGGGCCGTCCCGCAGCGCGGATGCTGCGGGGCGGCCCTTCCGCATGTGCGGGAAGCGGTGTCAGACGCGGGACAGACCCGCCCGGTCCAGGTACGCGGCGATCACGACGGTCTCCGCGGCGTCGAGCCTGCGCATGGGCGGGCTCATCACGTTGGTCGCGATGACCCCGCGCAGCATCAGGGCCGTCTTGAAGGCGCCCAGTCCGGCCGCGGTCGCCGAGGCGGTCCCGGACGCGGCGGCCGTGACGATGTCGAACAGGCCGACCAGGCGGTCCTGTTCGGCCTTGGCCGCTGCCCAGTCCCCCCGCACGGCCGCCTGGTGCAGCCGCACGTAGCCGTGCGGGTCCACGTTGCCGAGGCCGGGTACCGACCCGTCCGCGCCGCTCAGCATCATCGCGTCCACCACCAGCTCATGGCCGGTGAGGACCGAGAAGCCGGGGAACGCCCGGGCCCCGATGGCGAGCCTGCGGAACGACCCGTCGTCGCCGCTGGAGTCCTTCACCCCTGCGAGTACGCCGTCCGCGGCGAGCGGGAGCAGCAGTTCCGGGTCCAGTTTGCTGTGGACGCACACCGGGACGTCGTACGCCAGGAGCGGGAGGTCCACCGCCGCCGCGATGTCCCGGAAGTGGCGGTCGATCTCCGGGGGGTGGGTGCGGGTGTAGAAGGGCGCGGTGGCGACGACCGCGTCCGCCCCGAGACCGGCGGCGGCGCGGGCCCTCTCGATCGCCCGGTTCGTGGTGGTCTCGATGGCGCCGACGAGGACGGGTACCTGCCCGGCCGCCACCGAGGTGATCACCTTGATGACCTCGTCCTGTTGCGCGGGCGTGAGGTAGGCGGTCTCGCCCGAGCTGCCGAGGGCGAAGAGCCCGCTCACTCCCGCGTCGAGGAGGTGGCCGACGACCCGCTCCAGGGACGGGGCGTCCAGTTCGCCGTCCGTGGTGAGCGGGGTGACGACGGGCGGGATCACTCCGGAGTAGGAGGTGGTGGTGGGGGTGGTCATGCGGTGCTCCTCGCGGGCGGTACGGGGGCCGGGTCCCCGGACGGGGACGACGTGGTGGGCTGGGGGTGGACGCAGTGCCAGCGGTGTCCGCCGGGCCCGGAGCTCTCCGTGGGGAAGGCTGTGGCGCACGCGTCGTCGGCCTTCCAGCAGCGGGTGGTGAACGGACATCCGGGCGGTGGGTTGGTGGCGGAGGGCACCGGTCCGGTGAGCACGATGCGCTCCGTCGTCTCCAGCAGGCTGGGCGTGGCGGAGAGCAGTGCCTCTGTGTAGGGGTGTCTCGGGGCGCCGGCCACCTCGGCGGCCCTGCCCTCCTCGACGATGCGGCCGAGGTAGAGGACGGCGATGCGGTCGGCGAGGTAGCGCACGGTCTGGATGTCGTGCGAGATGAACACCATGCCGAGTCCCAGGCGGTCGCGCAGGTCGACGAGGAGGTTGAGCACCTGGGCGCGGACGGAGACGTCGAGCGCGGAGGTCGGTTCGTCGGCGACGATCAGTTCCGGTTCGAGGGCCAGGGCGCGGGCGATGGCGACGCGCTGGCGCTGACCGCCGGAGAGCTGTCCGGGCAGGGCTTCCAGGGTGTGGCCCGGCAGGCCGACGAGGTCGAGCAGTTCCTCGACCCGTGCCTCGCGGGCCTCCCGGGTGCCGCGCCGGTGCACGTCCAGCGGGTCGCGGAGGATCTGACGGACCGTCAGGCGTGGGTTGAGTGCTGTGGAGGGGTCCTGGAAGACGACACCGACCGCCGAACCGAAGTCGCCCCGCCGTTCGGCGCCCGTCATCTCCCAGAGGTCCCGGCCGTGGAAGAGGACCTTGCCGTCGGTGGGCCTCTGGAGCCCGGTCAGCACGCGTGCCATGGTGGACTTTCCGCAGCCGGACTCGCCGACCAGGCCCACGATCTCTCCGCGCTTCACCTCCATGGTGGCGTCGGTGAGCGCGTGCACGGCGTCGCGGCTGAAGAGGCCTCCGCTGCGTGCCTTGTGGCGTACGTGAACGCCGTCGAGCCTGATCACAGGGCGCTCCCTTCCAGCTTCTTCGCGGCGGCCTCGGCCGGGTGGTGGCAGGCGAAGCCGTGGTCCTTCGTGGTGCCGCGCCCGCTCAGTACGGGGGTGGTGCGGCAGAGGCCGGTCGCCGCGCCGCAGCGCCCGGCGAAGCGGCATCCCTCGCCGAAGCCCTGGGGCGCGGGGACGACGCCGCGGATCTGGTGGAGCCGGCCGGCCCCCGCTTCGAGGGAGACGACGGACCCGAGCAGGCCGCGGCTGTAGTGGTGGGCGGGGTCGGTGAGCACGGCCCGGGTGTCGCCGACCTCGGCCAGCCGCCCCGCGTACATCACGGCGACCCGGTGCGAGAGGTCCCCGACCAGGGCGAGGTCGTGGGAGACCAGCACCATGGCGAAGCCGAGTTCGTCGCGCAGCTCGACGAGGAGTTCGACGACCTGCGCCTGGACGGTGACGTCGAGTGCGGTGGTCGGTTCGTCGGCGATCAGGAGGCGGGGGCTGCGGGAGAGGGCCATGGCGATGAGGACGCGCTGGCGCTGGCCGCCGGAGAGCTCGTGCGGATAGCTGCGCAGGGTGCGTTCGGGCGAGAGGCCGACGAGTTCGAGGAGTTCGGCCGGGGTCTTCGTACCGCCGCGCGAGGTCAGCTGCTTGAGCTGGGTGCCGACGAGCACGGAGGGGTTGAGGGAGGAGAGCGCGTCCTGGTAGACCATCGCGATCTCCGGGCCCATCAGGGCGCGGCGTTCCTTGGGCGGGAGCTTCAGCAGGTCCCGGCCGCGGTAGAGGATCTCGCCGCTGACCTCCGCGTTGCGGGCGAGAAGCCCCATGACCGCGAGGCTGGTGATGGACTTGCCGCACCCGGACTCACCGACCAGGCCGAGGGTCTCGCCCTCGTGGACGGTGAGGTTCAGCTTGTCGACGACGGGGACGTCGCCGTAACGGTCCGGGAAGCGGATGGCGAGGTCGCGTACGACGAGGAGTTCGCCGGCGTCCTCGCGCACCGGTGTGATGGTCGGCTCGGTGGACTCGATGTGCCGTGCGAGCTTGCCGAGGGCAGCGTCGATGTCGACGGTGGAGGCGGCTTCGACCGGGTCCGGTGCCGTGGTGGCGGCGGGCTCGGCGTGGGCGCGGGCGCTCTTCGGCGCCGCGGAGGCGTCGGTGAGGCCCTCGGAGAGGATGTTGAGCGCGAGGACGGTGATCAGCAGGGCCAGGCCGGGGAAGAAGGTGGCCCACCAGCCGCCGGCGAGGAGGATCTGCCGCCCGTAGGCGAGGACGCTGCCCCAGCTGGGGTCGGGGTCCTGCACACCCGCTCCGATGAAGGAGAGGCTGGCCTCGAAGATGATGGCCTCGGCGACCATGACGGTCGCGAACACCATGACGGGCGCCATGCAGTTGACGGCGACGTGGCGGAGCACGATGTAGCCGCGGCGGGCCCCGATGACCTTCTCGGCGGCGACGTAGTCCTCCCCGTACTGGGCGAGGACGTTGGCGCGTACGACGCGGGCGAGGGAGGGCGTGTAGACGAAGGCGATGGTGAAGATGATCACCGGGACGCTGGTGCCGAACACGGCGACGAGGACGGCCGCGAGCGCGATCGGCGGGAAGGACATGACGATGTCGAGGGTGCGCATGACGGACTCGTCGCCGAGTCTGCGCGAGGTGGCGGCGAGCGATCCGAGGACGGAGCCGGCGACCAGGGCGACGGCGGTCGCCCCGAGGCCGATGACCAGCGAGTAGCGCGAACCGTGCACCACACGGGCGAAGACGTCGCGGCCCGCGCGGTCGGTGCCGAACCAGTGGTCGGCACCCGGGGCCTGGACGGGGGTGCCGGTGGTCAGCGGGTCCTGCGTGAGCAGGGGGGCGAGTACGGCGCCGAGTACGACGACGACCAGGACGCCGAGGGCGACGCGGGAGGTGACCGGCAGGGCGCGGAAGGCGATGCCGGGCCGGGAGAGTTTGGTGGCCAGACGGCCCGTGGCGAACATGTCACACCGTCCTGATGCGCGGGTTGACCAGCAGGTAGAGCAGGTCGACGATGACGTTGACGACCAGGAAGGCGATGGCGATGGTCAGTACGGTGCCCTGGACCAGGGCGACGTCGCCGCCGGTGACACCTTCGAGGATGAGTTTGCCCATGCCGGGCAGGTCGAAGATCGCTTCGATGACGACGGCCCCGCTGAGCAGGTAGCCGACCTTGACCCCGAGCACGGTGAGCGGGGTGACGAGCGCGTTGCGCAGCACCGAGCGGATGACGAGGTGGACCGGCAGACCGTTGCCCTGTGCGGTGCGGACGTAGTCGCGGTCGAGCTCCGCGACCATGGCGGTGCGGACGAGCCGGGCGAGCGAGGCCGCGACGGGCACCGCGAGCGAGACGGCCGGCAGGACCATGGTGGTGAGCCAGCCGCTGAACGAGTCGGCGGGGTTGGTGTAGCCGCCGGTCGGGAACACCCGGGTGTTCAGAGCGAACTGCTGGATGAGCAGGACGCCGAGCCAGAAGGAGGGGATGGCGACGCCGGCCATGGACAGGACGCGGAAGAGCTGGTCGGGCCAGCGGTCCCGGTACATGGCGCCCAGGACTCCGCCGGCGACGGCGAGGACGATCGCGAGGAGCAGTCCGAGGAAGGTGAGCTGGAGGGTGAGCGGGAAGGCGGCGGTGATCCGGTCGATCACGGGCTGGCTCGGCGGGACGGTCATCCCGAGGTCGAAGTGGAGCAGTTGGCCGAGGAAGTCGAAGTAGCGCACGGGCAGTGGGTCGTTGAGCCCGTTGGCCTCGGCGAAGGCAGCGCGGGCCTCGGGGGTGGCGCTCTCCCCGAGCGCGTTGAAGGCCGGGTCGACCGGCGAGAACTGCAGCACCACGAAGACCAGCAGCGCGATGCCGAGGATCATCACCGGCATCATCGCGACGCGGCGCAGCGCGAGCCGGAGAAAAGCAACCATCGTCGGGTTCCTTGCGATTGGGCGGGCGGCTGGTCCGGGCCGCCGGGGAGGGCGGCCCGGACCGGTGTGCGGGGCCCGCCGGAAGGGGCCGGTCCCGCACCGGGCGTGGGCGTCAGGCGCGGCCGACGTCCACGAAGGACAGGCCGGTGGTCGGCAGCGGCCTGAATCCGGGCAGGGCCTTCTCGTTCCATGCGGTGGGCAGCTTGCGGTGGAGGATCGGGTAGAGCGCCGCCTCTTCCGCGACGATGTCGGTGATCCGGCCCCAGAGCTGCCTGCGCACCGCCTCGTCGGCGGCCTGGGCGGCCTTGTCGAGGAGTTGCCTGACCTGCTTGTACTCGGCGGTCCGGGACCAGCCGTAGCGCTTCTCCGGCCAGAAGCCGTAGTAGAACCAGCGCATCAGGAGGTCGACGTCGTTGCCGAAGACGGAGGGGTCGCCGGGGGCCACCATGACCTCGAAGTCACCCGCGTCGACCTTGGCCCACTGGGCCGGGGACTGGGCGATGTTCAGGGTGGCCTCGACACCGGCGGCGGCCCAGCTCTCCTTGAGCAGCGGGGCGATGTCCTTGACCCAGCCGGTGTCGGTGGTCAGGACGGTGAACTTCAGCTTGCCCACGCCCGCGTCGGCGAGCAGCTTCTTCGCCTTGGCCACGTCGTGCGTGTACACGGTCGCGGCCTCGTGGTAGTCGGGGTGGGTCGAGGGGACGTACCCGGTCGCGGCCGCCGCGTTGCCGACCATCGCGGTGCTGATGATCTTCTCGGTGTCCAGCGCGTGGTGCAGGGCCTGGCGGACCCGCTTGTCGGCGAACCTCTTGTCGGTCGTGTTGAACATGAGGAAGAGGAGGCCGAATGACTGCACGGACTCGGTCTTCGTGGTGGCGGCGAGTCCGTCCACGTCGATGTACGGGACGTCCTCGATGGCCTGGACACGGCCGGACTGCATGGCGCTGACGCGGGCCGACTGGTCCGACATCAGGCGCCAGATCATCTTGTCGGCCTTGGCCGGGTGGGAGCCGTTGTACTTGTCGTACTTCTCGAAGACGATCTTGTCTTCGCGGGTCGCGGAGACGAACTTGTACGGCCCCGAGCCGACGGGCTCGGCGTCGAATCCCTTGACGTCCGCCTCGACGATCTTCTTCGGCACGATGCGGGCGACGGCGATGCGGGAGGGGAAGAGGGCGAAGGCGTACTTGAGCTTGAACTCGACAGTCTTCGCGTCGACGGCGGTGACCGTGTCGATGAAGGGCACGAACTGCGCCATCAGCGAGGAGTTCTTCGGGTCCAGGATGCGTTCGAAGCTGAAGACGACGTCCTCGGCGGTGACGGGCGAGCCGTCGTGGAAGGTGGCGCCCTCGCGGAGGGTGGCCCGGTAGGTGGTGGCGTTGATCTTCTTCGGCATCTCGGTGGCGAGGGCGGGACGCGCCACGAGCGTGGCCGGATCGAGATCGACCAGGCCTTCGAAGATGTGCATGTTGGCCGCGTAGGGCGTGGCGCCGGAGGTGATCATCGGGTCGAAGCCGGTCGACAGCGGATACGACAGACCGGCCTCGATGGTGCCGCTGCCGTCGCCCTTGCCCGCAGCGCCGTCGGCGGTCGAGGAAGGCCCGCCGCACGCGGAAAGGCCTGCCGTGACGGCTGCGGCCGCGCCGATGGCACTGGTGTAACGCAGGAAGGTGCGGCGCTCGACGCCGGCTGGCCTCAGCTCGGGCACGGGTCCTCCAAGGGACGTTGAGAGCTTGGAATGAGTGGAGAGCCACCGTTTTCGACGGCCTTCGGGATGCCGCCGGACGGTTGAGCATCAGACGTCAGATGTCTGATGCCTTGATAGCGTGGGAACGTAGCTTGACAATCGAGAGGGGTCAAGAGGTGGGGAGTTCACATATGTCCGGCACGCGACCCGGCCGCACCCTGCTGCGGCAGGAAGTGGTCGAGGGCATCAAGCGCTACATCCTCGACGAGCGGCTGCGCCCCGGGGACCCGCTCCCGACGGAGCCGGCCCTGTGCGAGGCGCTGGGCGCAAGCCGTTCCAGCGTCCGGGAGGCCGTCAAGATCCTCGCCGCCCTCGACATCGTGGAGGTGCGCCACGGCCACGGGACGTACGTCGGCCGACTCAGCCTGTCCGCCCTGGTGGAGAGCCTCACCTTCCGGGGCCTGCTCTCCCCCGACGACGACTTCCAGGTCATGGCCGACCTCGTCGACGTACGCGAGCTCTTCGAGCGGGGCATGGCCGACCGGATCATCTCCTCGCTCAGCACCGAGCAGCTCGACGGCCTGGAGCGCCTGGTGGCGACCATGCGCGACACCGGCGCAGGCGAGGGGCACGGCTTCGTCGCCGCGGACCGCGCGTTCCACGCCCTGCTCGTGGAACCGCTGGGCAACGACCTGATCGGCCAGCTCTCCATGGCCTTCTGGGACGTCTACACGATCGTCGCCCCGCACCTCGACGGCTTCACGCACGCGGACGAGACCGCCACGATCGCCGCCCACCAGAACATCGTGGACGCGGCCCGGGCCGGCGACGTCACCGCGTTCCTGAAGGCTCTGGACGAGCACTACACCCCCGTACGGCGGCGGATCGCCGAGGCCAGGTCGCGTGGGGCGGGCCCGGCCGGCCAGGCCTGACATCACCGCGCACCACCCCCCGCCCCGCCTTCCGGGGCGGGGGCCGCGGCCTCCGGCACACCCTTGACGTCCGACGGCAGGGCTCCCTAGGGTCCAGTTTGCCAGCAGGACATCTGACGTCTGCTGTTTGGACTCTTCCCTTACTCCAGGAGGGCACAGCCATGCCTTCGGCCGATCTCCCGCTCGAGGAATGCCGCGTCTACCGGCCCGAGTTCCCGCTGCCCGACGGCTTCGACGCCTTCTGGTCCGGCACCCTGGGCGAGCAGCCGCACGACGGTGCCGCGGACAAGCCCCGGTACAGGGAGGTCGACTGCGGACTGCCCCACATCCGTACGTACGACGTGAGTGTTCCGGGCTACGCCGGACGCCCGGTGCGCGGCTGGCTGCACATGCCCACCGGTGCCACCGAACCGCTCGGCTGCGTCGTCGAGTTCCTCGGGTACGGGCGCGGCAGGGGCCTGCCGCACGAGGAACTCATGTGGGCCTGCGCCGGTTACGCACACCTGGTCATGGACACCCGGGGGCAGGGGTGGTCGGCGGCGGCCGGCGTCACCCCGGACACCGATCCGGGGGCCGCCGGGACGGTGCCGGGCTTCCTGACCCGGGGTGTCGAGAGCCCCGAGACCTACTACTACCGGAGGGTGTTCACCGACGCGGTCCGCTTCGTCGAGGCGATGCGCGAACACCCCGAGGTCGATCCCGCCCGCATCGTGGTGACCGGGGTGAGCCAGGGCGGCGGCATCGCGCTCGCCGTGGCCGGGCTCGTGCCGGGGCTGGCCGGTGTGATGCCGGACGTGCCGTTCCTGTGCAACATCGCCCGGGGCGCGCGGATCGCCGCACTGCCGCCGTACACCGAGATCGCCGCCTACCTCCGGCTCCACCACGACCGCACCGACCAGGTGTTCCGCACCCTGTCGTACTTCGACGCGGCCCATCACGCCACCAGGGCGACCGCGCCCGCACTGTTCTCCGTCGCGATGACGGACGAGATCTGCCCGCCCTCCACCTGCTTCACCGCCTACAACCGTTACGCGGGCCCCAAGGAGCTGCGCGTCTACGAGTTCAACGGGCACGAGGGCGGCGGCGCGCACCACCGGGCGGAGCAACTTGCCTGGGTGCGCGAATTGTTCACCCCCTGACGCGCCGGCCTTTCGCGCCGCGCTCCGCTCCGTCTCCGCACCTCTCCCCCTCACGAGAAGAGAGACCGTTCATGCAGCGCAGAGTCACCCTCGCCATGCTCTCGGCCGCCGTCCTGGTGGCCACCGCCGCCGGCACGGCCCACGGCGCACCCACCGCCGCGGCCGCGGCCGGAGAGCTCACCTCGCAGGACATCGCGACCCAGGGCGCCGGATCCCCCTACTACCGCATCCCGGCGCTGACCACCTCGGTCAAGGGCACCCTGCTGGCCGCCTACGACTCCCGTCCCACGCTCGGAGACCTGCCCGGCAACCTGGGGATCGTGCTGCGGCGCAGCACCGACGGCGGCACGACCTGGCAGGCGCAGCAGGTGGTCCGCAAAGAGGCCGCCCCGAAGGGGTTCGGCGACCCGAGTCTGCTGGTGGACCGCACCACGGGCCGGATCTTCGTCTTCTACGCCGCCTCCGTGAACCAGGGCTTCTTCGGGTCGGGCACCGGCAACGACGAGACCGACCCGAACGTCCTCCAGGCCGACTACAGCTACTCCGACGACGACGGGGTGACCTGGACCCACCGCCGGATCACGCAGCAGATCAAGAACCCCGCCTGGGGCGGCATGTTCGCCGCCTCCGGCGAGGGCATCCAGGTGCGCAACGGCACCTACAAGGGCCGTCTGATCCAGCAGTACGCGATCCGGAACAACGGCGCCAATTACGCGGTCAGCGCGTACAGCGACGACCACGGCGCGACCTGGAGGACGGGCAACCCGGTCGGTCCGGGCGGGGACGAGAACAAGACGGTCGAGCTCAGTGACGGCCGGATCATGCTCAACAACCGTTCGGCGCCCTACCGGACCATCGCCCACTCCACCGACGGCGGGGTGAACTGGACCCCCTTCACCCAGGACACCGCCCTGCGGGACCCGGCGAACAACGGCTCGGTCATGCGGTACGCCCCGGACGCCGCGGCATCGGACCCGAAGGCCTCGTGGCTGCTGTTCAGCAACACGGACAGCAGTTCCTCCCGGAGCAACCTCACCGTGAAGATGTCCTGCGACAACGGGAGGACCTGGCCGATCCGTAAGGTCGTCAACTCCGGTAGCGCGGCGTACTCGACACTGACGCGGCTGCCGGACGGACGCCTCGGCCTGCTCTACGAGCGGGACAACTACAAGCACATCACGTACTCCTCCTTCGACCTCCAGTGGCTCGGCGGCACCTGCGCCGACGTCACCATCACCCCGCCCGCCACCATGAAGGCGGGGACCACCACGGAGGTCACGGTCCGGGTCGTCAACCGGATGGACGTCACCCGCAGCGCCGGAACGCTCGACCTGACGGTGCCCGGCGGCTGGACGACCCGTCAGGTGGCGTTCCCGGCGACACGTCCGGGTGAAGGCGCGAACATCAAGGTCCCGGTCACCGTCCCGGCCGGTGCCTCGGGGAACGCCGAGCTGACCGCGACCTACAAGGCCGACGGCAAGCAGGCCTCGGGGAGCCGCACGGTGACCGTCACCCCGTAACACCCGCCTCCTGTGTGAGTGTTGTCGCCCTGGTCGCACCCGGCCGGCTGCCAGGATGGGGCGGCACCTCCCGGGACGACGGACAGGCGGCAGCGGCATGGCGGTGACGGGTTCACGGATGGGCGTGGTCGGCGGCAGCATCGCCGGGTGCGCGATGGCGGTCGCGGGTGTCAGGGCGGGGGCGGAGGTCACCGTCCACGAGCGCAGCGACGGCGAGCTCCGGGACAGGGGGCTCGGGATCGTCATCCCGCCCCCTCTGCACCGCCGGCTGGTGGACGCGGGATATCTGGACGCCGCCATGCCGACCGCCCCCGTGGCGACCCGGGTCTGGCTGACCCGGGTGCCCGGGGAGCGGTCGGCACGCGAGTTCGCCCGCCAGCCCAGCGCGGTCACCCCGTGCAACTGGGGCCTTCTCTGGCAGTCGTTGCGGGCCGCCACCACCGGTGCGCGGTACCACCGGGGGCGCCCCGTCACC
The DNA here is from genome assembly GCF_030719215.1 of Streptomyces sp. Alt3. Lineage (NCBI taxonomy): Bacteria > Bacillati > Actinomycetota > Actinomycetes > Kitasatosporales > Streptomycetaceae > Streptomyces > Streptomyces glycanivorans. The sequence continues at coordinate 1,451,822 of NZ_CP120983.1, forward strand.
TCGGTCGCACGTGACCCCGCCGGGGGCGCCCTCGTCCGCACCGCCGAGGGTGAGGAGGCCTACGACATCGTCGTGGGCGCCGACGGCCACCGCTCGCTCACCCGCCAGGTCCTGGCCCCGGACCTGCGGGCCTCCCCCGCCGGGTACACGGTGTGGCGCGGCACGCTTCCGGCGGGCGCGTGGGCCGAGCACCGCCGGCCCCTGGAGTTGTTGCGCGCTTCCTGGGTGACGATCGGCTTCCCGGGCGGGCACGGCATCTTCTACCTGATCCCCCGGGGCGGGGGCGCCGGGCCTGACGAACGCCTGCTGGCCTACGCGATCTACGCGACCCCGCCCGCCGGGTCGCACGACGAGGCCGGACACGTACGGCAGCTGGCCGACGAGCACTTCCCCCGTGAGTGGGCGGACATCGTGGCCCGCGGCGAGCACACCGCGATGACCTGCCACCCCGTCGCCGACCTGCACGCGCCCCTGGCCGCGGATCCTCCGTTCCTGCTCGCGGGCGACGCGGCGGGGGTGACCCGCCCGCACACGGCGAGCGGGGCGGTCAAGGCTCTGCAGGACGCCCTCTGCCTGGAGGAGGCGCTGCGGACGTCCGCCTCACCCGCCGAGGCGCTGCGGCACTACGCCCGGGAGCGGACCCCCGAGGGCGCCAGGCTGGTCGAGCTGGGGCGCAGGCTCGGCCGCGCGCAGGTGGAGCAGACCCCGGACTGGACCGCCATGGACCAGGGTTCGGTGGACGCCTGGTGCCGCGCCACCCTCGCGGGCACGAAGAGCTACCTCTACGCGGACACGGACTGAGGGTCGAGGCGGCCCCGGATCCCGTCGAAGTGGGTGCGCATCGCGCGCACCGCGCGTGCGCCGTCGGCCGCCGCGACCGCCTCGACGATCTCGTGGTGCTGGGCGCAGGTGACGGACGGGTCCTGGTGGCCGTCGTCCACGTCCTCGCGCACCCGGTCCATGGCCGCCCAGAACGCGTCCAGCACCTCGCTGAGGAGGTGGTTGTCGAGCGAGGCGTAGAGCGCGAGGTGGAACGCGCGGTCGGTGGCCCGGGCGACCCGGCCGCCCTCGGCGGCCTCGGCCTCCATCGTCGCCACGAGGGCCCGCAGCACGGCCAGGTCCTCCGCGGGGACTCCGGCGGTGACGGCTCCGACGAGTCCGGTCTCCAGCGCCTCGCGCACCTTCATCAGTTCCAGCAGGCCCGGTTCGCCCTGCCGGTGCCGGACGGCTGCCCGGAAGGCGAGCCCCTCGGCGAAGGGTGACAGGGAGAGCGAGCCGACGAACGTCCCGAAGCCCCGCCGGATCTCGACGACGTTCACGGCCTGGAGTGCCTTGAGGGCCTCGCGCACCGAGACGCGTCCGGCGGAGAACAGCTCCATCAACTCGGTCTCGGTGGGCAGCGGATCGCCCGGTCCGAGCCGGCGTCCGAGGATCAGTTCCTTGATCCTTCGCTCGATGTCCTGAGCCATGGTGGGGCGGGCCACAACGGTCCTCCTGGGGTGTCGCCGGCCACCGGCACCTCTTGACCGGCTGCCGGGGCATCTGTTTAAGGTGAGTCCAGACATAGGACATCTTACGTCCCACGTCCTGGTCGCGCCTCCCCTTCGGCGAACGACCCGCGTACCGAACGAGCTGGAGCCCTTCACCATGTCTCTGACCGCACCGCTGCACGGCGTCGTACCGCCGGTCTGCACCCCGCTCGACGACCGCGGGGAGGTCGACACGGCGTCCCTGACCCGGCTCGTCGGCCACCTCGTCGACGGCGGTGTGCACGGGCTCTTCGCCCTCGGCTCGACCAGCGAGGTCGCCTATCTGACGGACGCCCGGCGCGCCACCGCCCTGGAGACCGTGGTCACCGCGGCCGCCGGGCGCGTCCCGGTCCTGGCCGGGGTCATCGACACCACGACGGCGCGGGTCACCGAGCACGCGCGCACCGCCATGGAGCTCGGCGCGGACGCCCTCGTCGCGACCGCGCCGTTCTACACACGTACGCACCCGAAGGAGGTCGCCGGCCACTTCCGGCGACTGCGCGCCACCGTCGATCTGCCGCTCTTCGCCTACGACATCCCGGTGGCGGTGCACTCCAAGCTGTCCCCCGCCCTGGTGCGCGAACTGGCCGAGGACGGCACCCTCGCCGGCCTCAAGGACAGCAGCGGTGACGAGGGCGGGCTCCGCAGGCTGATCGTGGAGCTCGGCGGCCGCGAGGGGCGGGCCGACGGCCCCGTGCCGCACTTCAGCGTGCTGACCGGTTCCGAACTCACCGTGGACGCGGCGCTGCTGGCCGGTGCCGACGGTGTCGTGCCCGGCATCGGCAACGTGGACCCGGCCGGCTACGTCCGGCTGTACGACGCCGCGCGGGCCGGTGACTGGGCGCTCGCCTCCCGGGAGCAGGAGCGGCTCGTCGAGCTGTTCGCCATGGTCGACGTCGGTCCGGAGCAGGACATGGGCCGCAGCTCGTCGGCTCTCGGGGCCTTCAAGGCGGCGCTCCAGCTGCTCGGAGTCATCGACAACGGCGCCACCGCCTTCCCGCAGCTCCCGCTCTCCGCCGAGTCCGTCGCCCTGGTCCGCGAGCGGCTGCACGGCGCCGGTCTGCCGCCGGTCCGATGAACACCGGTCCGACGAACCCCGGCCCGGCATGGGCCGGCCCGGCCGGTGCGGCGGCGACCGGGGCCGTGGTGATCGGCCTCGACCTCGGCGGTACGAAGATCGCCGCCGCTCTCTTCTCCGCCGACGGCACGGTGCTGGCCCGGCACACCCGGCCCACCCCGGCCCGGGACGGTGCGGCGGCGGTGCTCGACGCGCTCGCCGCCGCGGCGGCCGAGGTGGACCCCGGCCGGCGGGCCACGCTCCTCGGCGTCGCCGCCGCAGGCGTGGTCGACCCCCGCAGCGGAATGGTGACCAGTGCCACCGACTCGATCAGCGGCTGGGCGGGCACCGCGCTGGCCGCGGGCCTCGCGGAGCGCACCGGTCTGGCCGTGGCCTGCGACAACGACGTACGCGCCACCGCCGGGCCGGAGCTCGCCGCGCTGCCGGACCACCGCGGTTCGCTGCTGTTCGCCGCGATCGGCACGGGCGTGGGCGGTGCCCTGGCCGTCGACGGGCGGATGCTGCACGGCTCGGCGGGCATCGCCGGCCACCTCGGCCATCTGCCCAGCGCGGAGGCGACGGGGCTGCCCTGTACCTGCGGTGCCACCGGACATCTGGAGGTCATCGCCTCGGGTCCGGGCATCACCGCGCACTACGAGCGGCTGACCGGAACCCCGGCGGACCGGCTCGAAACGGTCGCCGCGCGTGCCGCCGAAGGGGAGCGGGCCGCTGTGCGCGCCGTGACCACCGGGGCGACGGCCGCCGGACGGGTCCTCGGCGGCCTCGCCAACGCGCTCGGCCCCGACCGGGTCGTCGTCGGCGGCGGGGTCCCCAGGATCGGCGGGCTGTACGGCGACGCGCTGGCCGCCGCCTTCGCCGCCGAACTGATGCCGCCGCTGCGCGGGCTCCTCCCCGAACCCCCGCTCTTCGGTCACGACGCCGCCGTGCTGGGCGCGGCCGCCCTGACCACCACCCTTCCCCTCCATCACCCGGGAGCACTCCGATGACCGCACAGGATCTGGCCGACGCCCTCCGGGGCCGGTTGATCGTCTCCTGCCAGGCACCCCCCGGCGACCCGATGCGGGAGACCTCCGTCCTCGTACGTCTGGCCCTGTCCGCCGTCGCCGGCGGCGGAGCGGCGATCCGGGCCAACGAGCCGGAGGTCGTCGCCGCGATCGCCGCCGCCGTCGACCTCCCGGTCATCGGCCTGTGGAAGGACGGCGACACCGGCGTCTACATCACCCCGACCGTCCGGCATGCCCTGGCTGTCGTCGAGGCCGGCGCGGCCGTGGTCGCCGCCGACGCCAGCGACCGGCCGCGCCCGGACGGCTCCACGTTCGCCGAGCTGGTCACCGCCGTACACGCGGCGGGCGCCCTGGTCATGGCCGACGTCTCCACGCTCGCCGAGGGGATCACCGCCGCCGGGCAGGGAGCGGACTTCGTCTCGACCACGCTGTCCGGCTACGTGCCGGGGACGCCGAAGCAGACCGGTCCGGACCTGGACCTTGTGACATCTCTCTCGGCCGCGGTCCCTGTACCGGTCGTGGCCGAAGGACGTATCAATACCCCCGAGGAGGCTGCCGAGGCCATCGCCCGCGGCGCCCACAGCGTCGTGGTCGGTACGGCCATCACCGCTCCCACCGCCCTGACCTCACGCTTCGTCGCCGGCCTCGCCCGGCCCTGAGCAGCCCTCACCACCGAGGGACGGCGACCCGGCAACGGAGCGCCGTCCCCGCACCAGGAGCGCACCGTGCAGAAATCCCCCTCCACGCTCCCCTGGTACCGCGAGGTGAGCGGTACCCAGTGGAAGTCCTTCTTCGCCGCCTGGATCGGCTACGTCCTCGACGGATTCGACTTCGTCCTCATCACGCTCGTCCTGACCGAGATCAGCGACGACTTCGGGCTGAGTACGGTGCAGGCCGCCAGCCTGATCTCCGGCGCCTTCATCACCCGCTGGCTGGGCGGCGCCGTCCTGGGCGCCATCGGTGACCGGTACGGCCGCAAGATCTCGATGGTGCTGAGCATCCTGCTCTACTCGCTGGGCACCTTCGCCTGCGGATTCGCCTGGAACTACCACAGCCTGTTCGCCGCCCGCCTGGCCATCGGCATGGGCATGGCCGGTGAGTACAGCGCCAGTGCCACGTACGTCATGGAGAGCTGGCCCGCGCGGGTGCGCAGCCGTGCGAGCGGCTTCCTGATCTCGGGGTTCTCGGTCGGCTCCGTCCTCGCGGCCCAGGTCTACAACTGGGTGGTGCCCTCGCTCGGCTGGCGCTGGATGTTCTATCTGGGTCTGATCCCCATCGCCGTCGCGCTCTGGATGCGCCGGGCCCTGCCGGAGGCCGAGGAGTGGACCGCGGACGTCGCGGAACAGGGCGCCAAGCCCAATCCCTTCCGGCCGCTGTTCCGCACCCCGCGCCTGGCCGTGGTCAACAGCGTCCTCGTGGTGGCCGCCACGCTCTCGCTCTTCCTGGTCTTCACCCCGGGCGGCGAGGGGATGGTGCCGGTGCTGTCGGTGGTGGCGGGCCTCGCCCTCGCGGCGTTCGCCGTGCAACTGGGCGGACGGCGGGGCTGGCTGCTCTACGTGTCGATGATCGTGACGCTGTTCTTCGCGTTCCTCTACTCCTGGCCGATCCAGGCGCTGCTCCCCACCTATCTGAAGACGGAGCTGGGATACACCACGGACCAGGTCACCGACGTCCTCTACTTCGCGGGCTTCGGCACCATGGTCGGCTGCTGGACGGCGGGCTTCCTGGGTGACCGGATCGGGGCGAAGAAGGCCTACGCGCTGACGCTGCTGGCCTCGCTGGCCTTCGTCTACCCGGTGTTCGCGGTGAAGGACAACCTGCTGGTTCTCGGCTGTCTGCTGTTCCTGCTGCAGGCCACCAGCTTCGGCATCTCCGGGCTGCTGCCGCGCTACATCGGCGGCCACTTCCCGACGGCGGGCCGGGGGGCGGCGCTCGGCTTCACGTACAACGTCGGGGCGCTCGGCGGTGCCGTGGCCCCGGTGCTCGGGGCGCACCTGGCGTCCGGGATGGACCTGGGACAGGCGCTCGCGGTGCTGACGTTCGCGGGGACGGTGATCGTGGTGCTGCTGGTCGGGTTCGACGTACCGGCGCGGCTGAACCGGCTGACGGATCCCGACGCGCAGAAGGACCACCTGGCCGAGCCCGACCGGGCCCCGGAGCCGGAGAAGGCCGGCCGCGTCGGATAGCACGGCCGCACGCGCAGGCGCCCGCCCGGAGATCCGGGCGGGCGCCTGCGCGTGGGTGCGTCCGGGCCTACGGGTAGAAGTGCGTCAGCGACTCGGCGACGCAGGCCGGCTTCTCGGAACCCTCCAGCTCGAAGGTGAAGCCCCGCGTCATCTGCACGCCGCCCCGCGAGACCTCGCTGACCGCGGTGACGGTGGCGTGCAGGCGCACACGGCTGCCGACGGGGACGGGTGCGGGGTATCTGACCCTGTTGACCCCGTAGTTGAGGGCGCGTCCCACACCGCTCACCCGGAGGAGCTCGCCGAACATCGGGATGCCCCAGCTCAGCACCATGTAGCCGTGCGCGATGGTGCGTCCGTAAGGGCCGGCGGCGGCGCGTTCGACGTCGGTGTGGATCCACTGGTGGTCCCCGGAGACGCACGCGTAGGCGTCGATGAGCTCCTGGGTGACCTCCTTCCACTCCGAGCGCCCGAGGTCGCGCCCGCCGAGGGCGAGGATCTCCGGGATGCCGTGCGCGGTCAGCGGCATGGCGGTACTCCGTTCTGCGTGTACGGGCGGTCAGGCGGTGACGGGCGCGGTGCGGGGGGCGGCGGCCGGCTCGGCGGCCTGCTCGTCATGGTTGGGCCGCTTCAGCAGGAGGAGCATGCAGCCCAGGGTCAGCGCCACCTGGAAGACGGCGTAGGCGATGACCGCGGTGATGGAGCCGGTCCGGTTGAGCAGGAACTGGCCGATGATCGGGGTCGTGCCGCCGAGCAGGGTGCCGCAGAGCTGGTAGCAGAGCGAGATGCCGGTGTAGCGCAGATGGGCCGGGAAGCGGCTGGCGAGCATGCCGGCGAGGGCCGCGTAGTAGAGGCAGTGCGGGATGGTGGCGACGGCGACGCCGAGCATCGCGAGACCGTAGTTCTCGGTGCTGATGAGGACGAACATCACCGGCATCAGGACCAGTTCCGGCACCAGCATCACGATCACCGCACGGGACCAGCTCTTCATCCGGGTGGCGATGACGGCGCCGAAGGGCTGGACGATGATCTGGGTGATGTTGGCGACGAGGATGATCGTCAGGAAGGAGCTGCGGTCGAAGCCGAGGGACGTGGTGGCCCAGGACAGGGCGAACGTCGACTTGAAGTACGTGGCGGACAGGCCGATGGTGCAGGCGCCGATGCCGAGGACGATCAGCATGGGGTGGCTGCGCAGGACCTCGGTCAGCGGGAGCTTGACGACTTCCTTCTTCTCGATGAGCTTGGCCATGGCCGGGGACTCGGTGACCTTCAGCCGGACCAGCAGGCCGACCATGACGAGTGCGGCGGAGGCGAGGAAGGGCACGCGCCAGCCCCAGGAGACGAAGGCGTCGTCGGGGAGCTGGCTGATGGCCAGGAAGCTCACGGTGGAGAGGGTGTTGCCGACGGGCGAGCCCTGCTGGGCGAAGGCCCCGTACAGGACGGACTTGCCCTTGGGCGCGTGTTCGGACGCGATGAGTACGGAACCGCCCCACTCACCGCCGAGGCCGATTCCCTGGATCATGCGGATGCAGACGAGCAGGATCGGGGCGGCGATGCCGATGGAGGCGTAGCCGGGCAGCAGACCGATCGCGGTGGTCGAGATGCCCATCATCAGCAGGGTGATGACGAGCGTCTTCTTGCGGCCGAGCCGGTCGCCGTAGTGGCCGAAGATGATGCCGCCGATGGGGCGGGCGAGGAAGCCGACCCAGAAGGTGGCGAAGGCGACCAGGGTGCCTATGGGACCTTCGAGTTCGGGGAAGAACACCTTGTCGAAGACGAGCGCTGCCGCGGTTCCGTAGATGTAGAAGTCGAACCACTCGATGGTGGAGCCGATGAAGGCTCCGAATCCCGGCGGTTGGCGGCTTTCGTTCGCTCGCGTGCGGTTGCGGTGGTCGCACTCATGGGTGGCTCCCGTGAACATCGTTGATCAAGCGGATGGGGGCACGACTGACCCGGCGTCGCCCGAGACGCCTTGGGTCCGTGTGGGTGGAGAGGGGACGGTGAGGAGGAGGGGGACGGTGGAAAGACGGTCAGGCGGCGATGCGTTCGAAGACCGCGGCGAGGCCCTGGCCGCCGCCGATGCACATGGTCTCCAGGCCGTAGCGCGCCTGGCTGCGGTGCATCTCCCGGCTGAGGGTGGCGAGGATGCGGGCACCCGTGGCACCCACCGGGTGGCCGAGGGAGACGCCGGAGCCGTTGACGTTGATGCGCTGCTCGTGGTCCTTCTCGCCGAGGCCCAGTTCCCGGGTGCAGGCGAGGACCTGGGCGGCGAAGGCCTCGTTGATCTCGATCAGGTCGAGGTCGGCGAGGGTGAGTCCGGCCCGTCCGAGGGCCGCGTGGGTGGCCGGGACGGGGCCGAGGCCCATCGTCGCGGCGGGGACACCCGCGCGGGCGAAGGAGACCAGACGGACGAGCGGGGTGAGCCCGAGCCGTTCGGCGGTGGCGGCGCTGGTGACCAGGCAGGCCGCGGCGGCGTCGTTCTGGCCGCTCGCGTTGCCGGCGGTGACGGTGGCCTCGGGGTCGGACTTGGCCATGATGGGGCGCAGTGCGGCGAGTTGTTCGGCGGTGGTGTCGGGACGGGGGTGCTCGTCGGCGGTGACGACGGTTTCACCCTTGCGGTGCTTGACGGTGACGGGGACGGTCTCGGCGTCGTAGCGCCCCTCCCGCGCGGCACGTGCGGCGCGGGCCTGTGAGCGCAGGGCGAGGGCGTCCTGGTCGGCGCGGCTGACGGAATAGGCGCGGCGCAGGTTCTCCGCGGTCTCGATCATGCCGCCGGGTACGGGGTGGTGGACGCCGCCGGCGGTGACCCGGCCCCGGGCCAGCGAGTCGTGGAGCTGGAGTCCGGGGCCCTTGATGCCCCAGCGTCCGTCGTGCGTGTAGTACGGGGCTGCGCTCATGACGTCGACGCCGCCCGCGACGACGACGTCGCTGAATCCGGCCCTGATCTGCATGGCGGCGTCCAGGACGGCCTGCAGCCCGGAGCCGCAGCGCCGGTCGGTCTGGACACCGGTGACGGTGTCGGGGAGTCCGGCGTCCAGGGCGGCGACCCGGCCGATGGCGGGGGCCTCGGACGTGGGGTAGGCGTGTCCGAGGATCACCTCGTCCACCCGGTCGGGGTCGATTCCCGTGCGGGCCACCACCTCGGCGATGACGTGGGCGGCGAGCGCGGCCGGGGTCTGCTGGGCGAAAGCGCCGCCGAAACGCCCGATGGGTGTGCGCAGCGGCTCGCAGATGACGACATCGGTCTGGTCGGGCACGGCGGAACACCTTTCGGCGGGTTCGGGTGTGTGGGGTGACCTTCGCACTGGACCACTGAGTCGGTCCAATATCGAGTTACCTCACATTCAAGACGCCTCGCGTCTCAATCACGCGGTCGTGGCGTCGGCAGTGCCTCCTCGGCCACCTCCAGCACCGCACGCAGCGCCGCCGAGGGATTGTCCGTGCGCCAGGCCAGCGCGGCCTGGCGCCGGATGGGCGGACCGGCGAGGGGGCGGTAGACCAGCCCGTTCTGCTGGATGTGGCGGACCGAGGAGACCGTGAGCGTGACGCCGACGCCCGCGGCGACGAGGGCCAGGATCGTGTACGAGTCGGGGGCCTCCTGCACCACCCGGGGGTTGAAGCCGGTGGCCTCGCAGGCCTGGACCATCACGTCGCGGACCGTGGAGCCGGCGTTCGCGGGGAAGGAGACGAAGGGCTCGTCGGCGAGGACGCCGATCGGGATGCTCTCCAGCCGGGCGAGCGGGTGGTCGGAGGGCAGCGCGCACAGCAGCTCCTCCTCGTCGATGATCCGGTGGGCCACCCCCGGCTGGGTGACCGGCAGTCGTACGAAACCCAGGTCGAGGGAGCCGTCGGCGACCCGGGAGAGGGCGACGTTGGCGTACGTCTGCCCCTTCATGGCCAGCTCGATCCCGGGGTGGGCGGCCCGCACGGCGCGGGTCAGCAGCGGCAGCGTCTCGTGGCTGGACGCTCCCGCGAAGCCGATGGTGACCCGGCCGTACTCGCCCCGGCCGGCGGCCTTGGCGGCGCGCACCGCCGTGTCGAGGTCGTCGAGCACGGTGCGTACGGGTTCCAGGAAGGACTCCCCCGCGCTGGTCAGCCGCACGGAGCGGGTGTTGCGCTCGAAGAGCTGGACGCCGAGCTCCTTCTCCAGCTGCCGGATCTGCTGGCTGAGCGGGGGCTGGGCCATCTGCAGCCGCTTGGCGGCGCGGCCGAAGTGGAGTTCCTCGGCGACGGCGGTGAACGCGGTCAGATGACGCAGTTCCATCGGAGCTTCCATTCATTAACCAACGGTCTTGATCCGACCTTAATTTGGTATTGGACAGCAATCAATGGCCGCTGGCACGGTAAGGGCGACCAGCACGCACTCGCCGAGGAGCACCGTGGAGCGGACGGATACGGCCGACGGGCCCAGCAAAGTCATGTCGATGAGGGAGGCGGTCGCCGCCTTCGTGCACGACGGGGCGACCGTCTGCCTGGAGGGCTTCACCCACCTCGTCCCCACCGCCGCCGGGCACGAGATCATCCGTCAGGGACGCAAGGACCTCACCGTCGTACGGATGACGGCGGACATCGTGGTGGACCAGATGATCGCCGCGGGCTGCGTCTCGCGGCTGGTCTCCTCCTTCGTGGGCAACTCCTCCGCCGGTTCGCTCGGCGAGCTGCGGCGCAGGATCGAGCGCGCCGACCCGGCCCCGCTGGCCTTCGAGGAGTACAGCCACTACGGGATGGTCTGCCGCTACCTCGCGGGGTCCCAGCGGCTGCCGTTCTACCCGCTGCGCAGCTACGGCGGCAGCGACCTGCCGGGCGTCAACAGCGATCTGCGCAAGGTGACGTCCCCCTACCCCGGCCCCGACGGCGAGCCGGAGCAGATCTATGTCGTACCGCCCGTGAACCCGGACGTGACGATCATCCATGCGCAGCGGGCCGACCGCCGGGGCAACACCCAGATCTGGGGGCTGACCGGCATCCAGGCGGAAGCGGTGTACGCGGCGGACAAGGCGATCGTCGTCGTCGAGGAGGTCGTCGAGGACGAGGTGGTCCGCTCGGACCCCAACCGCACGCTCGTGCCGTCGCACGCCGTGGACGCGGTCGTCGTCTGCCCGCGCGGCGCGCACCCGTCCTTCGCGCAGGGCTACTACGACCGCGACAACGACTTCTACCGGGCCTGGTCGCACATCAGCAAGGACCCGGAGCGGCTGCGGGCGTGGCTGGCGGAGTGGGTGTACGGCACGGCCGACCACGCCGAGTACGTCGAGAAGCTGGGCGAGGAGTTCTGGGCGGGCCTCGCGGTCGGCGAGGCGCTGAGCGAACCGGTGAACTACGGGAGGCGGCTGTGAGCGCGCCCCTGGAGAAGGAAGGGAACATGACCACCACCGCGCCGGAGACCGTGACCTCGTCCGAGCTGCTCTCGGTCGTGGCCTCGCGTGAACTCGCCTCCCGCAGAACGGTGTTCGCCGGGATCGGATTGCCGACGCTCGCCACGGAGCTCGCGCACCTGACGGTCGCACCGCAGATCGAGGTCGTGTACGAGTCCGGAGTCTGCGGGGCGCATCCCTCGCATCTGCCGGAGACCATCGCCGACGCCGTGATCGTCTCGGGCGCGGAGGCCGTGCTGTCGATGCCGGCGCTGTTCGGCTGCGTGCTGCAGGGCGGCCACATCGACGTGGGCTTCCTCGGCGCCGCGCAGATCGACCGGTGGGGCAACCTCAACACCTCCGTCATCGGGGACTGGGAGAGCCCGGAGGTGCGGCTCCCCGGTTCGGGCGGAGCCGTCGAGGTGATGGCCAACTCCCGCGAGGTCTTCGTGGTGATGCGCCGCCACAACCCCCGCTCCTTCACCGCGGCCCTGGACTTCTGCACCACACCGGGCCCGGACCGCGCGCTCGCCGATGGCATCCGGCCGCTGGGCGCGGGGGTCACCCGGGTCATCACCGAACTGGGCATCCTGGCCCGCTCCGGCGTGGGTGAGGAGCTCCGGCTGGTCGCCGTGCACCCCGGTGTGACGGTGGACCGGGTACGCGAGGCCACCGGCTGGGACCTCCAGGTCGACGGGTCCGTCGGGACCGTGCCCCCGCCGACCGCGGCGGAGCTGCGCCTCCTGCGCGAGGACGTCGACCCCGGGCGCGTCTACCTCCGCTGAACCCGGCCGCCCGCACCTTCCGACACCGACCGCGGCTACCGTCGCTGACATCGACCGCACCTGCCGAGAGGACGTAACCGCCATGCGTATCAGGATCGTCGGCGCCGGAGCCATGGGCCGCGGCATCGCCCAGTGGGCCGCCGTAGCCGGGCACACCGTGGAGCTCTGCGACGTCCGGACCGAGGCGGTGACAGCGGCCGTGGACTTCGTGGGGTCGATGCTGGAACGCGCGGTCCAGAAGGGCCGGATGTCCGCCGAGGACTCCGCGGCCGCCCTGGAGCGGCTGGTCCCGCTGGACGACCCGTGGGCACCGGGCCCGGAGGTCGAGCTGGTCGTCGAGGCCGTGCGCGAGGACCTGGACACCAAGGCCGAGGTGTTCGGCAAGCTGGAACAGGCCCTGCCGGAGTCCACGGTCTTCGCGACCAACACCTCGTCCCTGTCGGTGACCCGGATCGCCGCCTCGCTGCGGGACCCGGGCCGGCTCGCCGGGCTGCACTTCTTCAACCCCGTACCGCTGATGAAGATCGTCGAGGTGGTACCGGGGGCCGCCACCCGTCCCGGGATCCCGCCGGTGCTCACGGCCCTGGTCGAGAGCTGCGGCCACCGCGCGGTGACCGTCGCCGACACCCCCGGTTTCCTCGTCAACCACGCCGGCCGGGGGCTGGTGACCGAGGCCCTGGCGCTGCTGGAGGAGTCGGTCGCCGATCCGGCCGGGATCGACCGGATCGCCCGGGACGTACTGGGGCTGCGGATGGGTCCCTTCGAGCTGATGGACCTCACCGGGCTCGACGTCACGGCGGCGGTGATCGACTCCATCTGGCAGGGATTCCGCCACGAGGACCGGCTCCGCCCCTCCTTCCTCACCCCGAACCGGGTCACGGCCGGCCTGCACGGCCGCAAGACCGGACAGGGCTGGTTCGCGTACGGCCCCGACGCGCCGGCACCCGCCCCGGAACCGCCGGTGACGGGCGACGCCGGCCGGCCGGTGTTCGTGGCGGGCGAGGAGGGTGACGCGCTGCGCGGCGAGCTGACCGCCGACGGCGCGACGGTCGAGAGCGGCACAGTCCCCTCGGAGGGCGCGCTGGTGCTCGTCCCCGTGTGGGGCACCACCGTGGCGGCCGCGGTGGCCTCGCTGGGGCTGCCCGCCGCACGCACCTTCGGCGTGGACCCTCTGCCCTCGGCGGGCCGCCGCCGGGTGCTCGCGGTGACGCCCGCCTCCGACCCGTCCGCCGCGCGGGACGCCCGCGCGGTGCTGGCCCGCTCGGCCGACGGCACGGAGCCCTTCGCCGTGTCGGTGGTACGGGACACCGCTGGCTCGGTGGCGCAGCGGCTGCTCGCCTCGGTGGTCTCCGTCGCCGCCTCGATCGCGGAGCGCTCACTTGCCGCCCCGGCGGACATCGACCTCGCCGTGACGACCGGCCTGGGCTACCCGGTGGGGCCGCTGGCCTGGGGCGACCGGGTCGGCGCCGCGCGGGTGCTGGAGCTCCAGCGGTCCCTGCACGCCACGACCGGCGACCCGCGCCACCGTCCGACCCGCTGGCTCACCGAGCGCGCCCAGCTCGGCCTGCCGCTGACGCAGGCGGGCACCTCGCCCGACGCCTGCGCGTAGCGGGTGACCACGCCGGGGCCGTGACCGTTTCGTACAAGACCGGGTCACGGCACCGGCATACGGTCGTCCCATGACTCCACGACTCGACGCGATCTCCGTCACGACCGCCGACCTGGCCGCATCACTGGCCTTCTACCGCCGGCTGGGGCTCGACATCCCCGCGGGCGCCGAATCGGCGCCCCATGTGGAGGTGGCGCTCCCCGGCGGACAGCGGCTGCTCTGGGACACCGAGGACGTCGTCCGCTCCTTCGACCCGGGCTGGACGGGGTCGAGGGGCGGTGAGCGCCTCGGGCTCGCCTTCCTCTGCGAGGGCCCCGCGGAGGTCGACGCGGTGTACGCCGATCTGACCGGCGCGGGGTACGACGGGCACCTGGAGCCGTGGGACGCCGTCTGGGGCCAGCGTTACGCGGTCGTCCTGGACCCCGACGGCTGCGCGGTCTCCCTGTTCGCCGCGAATCCCTCCTGACCGGTGCGGGCCAGGAACCCGCCGAGCGTCGTGCCCGCCAGGTCCCGCATCTCGCGGGCCAGATGGGCCTGGTCCGTACAGCCGACGGCGTACGCGGCCTCGGCGTACGGGGTGCCCGCGCGGACGAGGGCGAGGGCGCGCTGGAGTCTCAGGACCCTGGCCAGTGTCTTGGGGCCGTACCCGAACGCGGCCAGCGAGCGTCGGTGCAGCTGACGGGGTCCGAGCCCCACGGACCGCGCGGTGTCGGCGACGGAACGCCCCTGGTCCAGCTGTGCCGCGACCGCGGCCAGGAGCGGGTCGGGAGGCTCGGCGCCGGCCGCGCGGCCGAGGGCGATGCCCTCCAGTACGGCGGCCGGGTCCTCGGCCTCCGAGGTCCGCGCGGTGAGGTCGCGGACGGCGGGCGCCGGCCAGAGGGCGTCGAGCGGGACCCGCCTGTCGCGGAGCTCGTGCGCCGGCACACCCAGGAGCGCCGGGGCCGTGCCGGGGGCGAAACGGATGCCCGCGCAGCTGCCGGAGAGCGCCGCGGCAGGAGTGAACGCCCGGGTGTCGGGGCCCGCCACCATCAGCCGGCCGCCGGCCCACAGCAGATCCATGCAGCCGTCGGGCAGAACGGGCCGGCCGGGGTCACGCGCCCCGCTCCAGGTCCAGAGAACCGCGCCGCCGAGCCGCGACGCCCGCTCCTCGTACCGTGCGCCCATGGTCACCAGGCTACGTGGCGTCCTTGTCCCGGGTCCCGTGCAGCCGGGACTTCACGTCGTCCGGGGGCAGGAAGCGCGACCAGCGCTCGGGGAACTCGGAGGGCATGGACACGTCGTCGTCCTCCTCGTCGTCGGTGGCGTACGCGTCCCAGTTCGCGGCCTGGGTGCGTGCCAGCAGTTCCGCGGCCTGGGCGGCCTTGATCCGGTCACTGGTGGCGCGGGCGGCGGCGGTCGCGAGCGAGGGCCAGACACGGTCGATCGCCGCGTTCACCGCGGCGCCGACGAGTACGGCGAAGGCGGAGATCCCTATCCAGAGCAGGACGGCGATGGGTGCGGCCAACGATCCGTAGATGGTGGGCCCTTCGACCGTGCTCGTGAGGTAGATCCGCAGCAGGAAGCTGCCCAGCACCCACATCCCGAGGGCCACGAGCGCACCGGGGACGTCCTCTATCCACGGCGAACGGACGGGCACCGAGACGTGGTAGAGCGTCGTCAGGAACGCGATGGACAGCAATATCACCAGCGGCCAGTACATGACCGCGAGCACCTCCGTGCCCCACGGGACGAACTCCACCACCCGGTCGGGTCCGACCACCAGCAGCGGCAGGACCACCGCGCCCAGCAGCAGCGCCACCACGTACAGCAGGAAGGCGAGGAGGCGTGTCTTGACGATGCCGCGGTGGCCGTCGAGTCCGTACATCACGGTGATGGTGTCGATGAAGACGTTCACCGCGCGCGATCCCGACCAGAGCGCGATCGCGAAACCGATGGAGATGACGTCGGGACGCGCACCCGTGGTGACGTCGGCTATGAGCGGCTTGGCGATGTCGTTGACGCCGCGCTCCGACAGCACCGTCTGCACCGCGCCCAGGATGTTGCGCTCGATGGAGGCGACCGTGGTGGTGGACGTCCAGTCGTCGACGTATCCGAGCAGCCCGATCAGGCCGAGCAGCAGCGGAGGCAGGGACAGCAGGGTGAAGAACGCCGCCTCGGCCGCGAGACCGAGGATGCGGTACTCGATGCACGAGTTGACCGTGTCCTTGAGCAACTGCCACACCATCTGCCGCTTCGACACGTTGCGGTAGAGGACTCGGGCCCGGTGGAGGCGGCCCGGTGGCCGTTCGGGTGTTTCATTTGCTGCCTGCACCTCCTTACCGTATCGGCATGGCAGCAAGCACCCACACAGTGACCAACCAGGTTCCGCCGCTGGTCGGCTATGACGTCTTCGCCGGCGACCGGGCGCTGACGGAGGCCGTCGAGCGGCATCTCGCGCCCGGGATCCTCGACGAGGCGCGGGAGGAACTGAGCAGGCTGGGCCGGTCCGCCGGCTCCTTCCAGGCCCAGGAGTGGGGTGCGCAGGCGAACGAGAACCCACCGAGGCTGCGCACCCACGACCGGTACGGGCACCGCATCGACGAGGTCGACTTCCACCCGGCCTGGCACCGGCTGCTGGGGCACGCGGTCACGGCCGGGCTGACGGACGCCTGGGGCCGGCAGGGCGGTCATGTCCGGCGTGCCGCCGGGTTCCTGGTCTGGACGCAGGCCGAGGCGGGCCACGGGTGCCCGCTGTCGATGACGCACGCGGCGGTCCCGGCACTGCGCACCGATCCGGCGCTGGCCGCGGAATGGGAGCCGCTGCTGACCTCGCACGTGTACGAGGAGGGGCTGCGGCCCGCGTCGCAGAAGACCGGTGTGCTCTTCGGGATGGGCATGACCGAGAAGCAGGGCGGCACCGACGTGCGGTCCAACACCACCCGTGCCGAGGCCCTGGCCGCGGACGGGGAGTACCTGCTCACCGGTCACAAGTGGTTCTGCTCGGCCCCCATGTCCGACGGCTTCCTGGTGCTGGCGCAGGCGGCGGGCGGGCTGAGCTGCTTCCTCGTGCCGCGGGTCCTCCCGGACGGCGCCCGCAACCCCTTCGCGATCCAGCGCCTCAAGGACAAGCTGGGCAACCGGTCCAACGCCTCCGGCGAGGTCGAGTTCGACGGGACGTGGGCCCGCCGGGTCGGCGAGGAGGGGCGCGGGGTGCGCACCATCATCGAGATGGTGGCGGCGACCCGGCTGGACTGTGTGGTCGGTTCGGCCGCGCTGATGCGCCAGGCGGTGGCGCAGGCGATCCATCACAGCGCCCACCGAAGCGCGTTCGGCGGTCTGCTGATCGAGAAGCCGCTGATGCGCAACGTACTGGCCGACCTGGCCCTGGAGTCGGAGGCGGCGACGACGCTCGCACTGCGGCTGGCCGCCGCCTACGACGCGGACACGGAGCAGGATCGGGCCTTCCTGCGGATCGCGGTACCGGCCGCCAAGTACTGGGTGACGAAGCGGTGCTCGGCGGTGGTCGGAGAGGCCCTGGAATGCCTCGGCGGCAACGGTTACGTCGAGGAGTCCGGGATGCCGAGGCTGCTGCGCGAGGCCCCGCTCAACTCGATCTGGGAGGGTTCGGGCAACGTGCAGGCGCTCGATGTCCTACGGGCGCTGCAGCGTGAGCCGGGGGCTCTCGACGCGTTCCTGAGGGAGGTCGGCAAGGCCCGCGGCGCGGATCACCGGCTCGACGCCGCAATCAAGGACCTGCTGACGGAGCTGGCCGACCTGGAGGCCGTCGAGGCGCGCGCCAGGCGGCTGGTGGAGCGGATGGCCCTGGTGCTGCAGGGCTCGCTGCTGCTGCGCTGGGCGCCGCCGGAGGTCGCGGACGCGTTCTGCGCCTCACGGCTGGGAGGGGACTGGGGCTCGGCCTTCGGGACGCTGCCGCACAGCCTGGATCTGGCCACGGTGGTGGAGCGGGCGCGGGCCGGGGAGTCCTGAGGGCGGCCACCGGGCGGCAAACGACGGAGGGTGGTGCTGCGCCGACACGGCACCACCCTCCACGCTTGTG
This sequence comes from Streptomyces sp. Alt3, assembly GCF_030719215.1. NCBI lineage: Bacteria > Bacillati > Actinomycetota > Actinomycetes > Kitasatosporales > Streptomycetaceae > Streptomyces > Streptomyces glycanivorans. The sequence goes on from NZ_CP120983.1 coordinate 1,469,400, forward strand.
CATCACCGCACGGCGGGTCGGGGACTCCCCACGCGGTGTCCCTCCACTGTCGTACGGCCGGCGCCCCCCTCACCAGAGTTGCAAAGGGTTGCAACCATTGCGTGGAGTGCGGGCCAACCGGCCCCCTGCACGGCAGGATGTGTCCTTGGGGCCGGGCCCCCTCTTCCGGACCGGCCCACGCTTTGTTGGGGGGAGCGTCATGGAGTCACACACCGGCGCGGGGGCGCGGCCGGACAACGCCCCGCGCCCCGCCGTGTCGGAGCGGCTGGTCCACCGCGCGCGGGAGGCCCGGCTGGCGGGCGGGCGCCCGGCGGCGGCACCGCGTGCGGAGATCGACGCGTCCTGGGACCGTGTGCTGCGCAGCGGGGTCGATCCCGAGCAGTCACCGGAGAGCAGGCTGCTGGAGACGGACGAGATCGAGCACCGGCGCAGGGACTCGGCGCTCGGCGAGGTCCTGCCCGTGCTGCGGGACCGGCTGGCCACGATCACGGACTCGACGCAGCAGCTCATGGTGGTCACCGACACCGAGGGCCGCGTCCTGTGGCGTCAGGGCCACCGGGCCGTGCTGCGCCGGGCCAGCGGCATCTGTCTGGAGGAGGGCGCCGCCTGGGCGGAGTCGGCGACGGGGACGAACGCCATCGGCACCGCGCTCGCCACGCGCACTCCCGTACAGGTCCACTCCGCCGAGCACTTCATCCGCGCCCTGCACACCTGGACCTGCGCGGCCGCCCCGGTGCGGGACCCCCGGGACGGGAGGCTGATGGGCATCGTCGACATCACCGGGCCCGCCTCCACCTTCCACCCGGCGACACTGGCCCTGGTCGGTTCGGTCGCCGCGCTGGCGGAGAGCGAGCTGCGCAGCCGGCACCTGGTGGCGATCGAGCGGCTGCGCTCGGTGGCAGCCCCGATCCTCTGCCGGCTGGGGGGCCGCGCGCTGGTGGTGGACGTCCACGGCTGGCTGGCCGCCGTCAGCGGCATGCCGCCGGTGGACCGGCTGCCCCTGCCGAAGTCGCTGGAGCCGGGCACGGTGTGGCTGGCCTCGCTCGGGATGTGCCGGGTGGAGCCCCTGCCCGGCGGATGGCTGGTGCAGGTCGCGGAGGACTCGCACGACCATCCGCCGCGCCGGGTGGTGCTCGACCTCGGCCGGGAGCGGGGCCTCGCGGTCCATGTGACGGGTCCCGTGGGGAGCTGGACCCGCCGGCTCTCACCCCGCCACGCCGAGCTGCTGTACGCGCTGGCCCTGCACCGCGAGGGACGCACGGCGGCGGAGCTGGCCGGGGACGTCTTCGGTGACGCGAGCAGGACGGTGACGGTGCGCGCCGAGATATCGCGGATCCGGCGCCATCTCGCCCAGGTGCTGGCGCACCGCCCGTACCGGTTCCGTGAGGACGTCGAGGTGGAGGTGGTCCACCCCGACGTGCCGGCCGATCTGCTGCCCCGCTCGACGGCTCCGGTGGTGCTCAGGACGCGTATGCCCGCGGGGACGGCCTGAGGGGCCCCGGTTTGGGCGCGGTGCGGAAGCCGTGGTTTTCTGACCGCCATGAACGACTCCGCGCACCCCTCCCCCGGCTTCTCCGACGTGACCGTCTGGTCCCTGGAGCAGACGTCGCCGGCCGATCTGAGCCCCGCCGCCGCGCCCGCGGACGGAGTGACCGTCGCGCGTTCGCGGACCCCGCTGCCGGAGTTCAGCCGTTTCCTCTACACGGCGGTGGGCGGGGACGTCAGGTGGACCGACCGGCTGGGCCTGACGTACACGCAGTGGCAGGAGATCCTGGAGCGGCCGGGGGCCGAGACCTGGGTGGCGTACGAGAACGGCACGCCGGCGGGGTTCATCGAGCTCGACGCGCAGGAGGACGGGGCGGTGGAGATCGCGTACTTCGGTCTGATCCCGGCCTTCCGCGGCCGCCGCATCGGCGGCCATCTGCTGTCGTACGGCGTGGCCCGCGCGTGGGACCTGGCCGAACGGCATCCGGGGCGGAAGCCCACCGAGCGGGTGTGGGTGCACACCTGCTCGAACGACGGCCCGCACGCGATGGACAACTACCGGCGGCGCGGTTTCCGGCTGTTCGCCACCGAGGTCGAGCAGGAACCCGACGTCGCGAACCCCGGCCCCTGGCCCGGTGCGCACGCCTGATCACACCCCTTCTTGCCGCTTTGTCGACAGGACGGACGTGACGGACACCACAGCGTCTCACATTTCGGGACCATCACGTCCACATGATGGATCGTGGTGGACTGGCCCGAGATCCGCGTGACACGCTTCCGTCATGTCTGGAACTGGAATTGCCTTGGTGAGTCGGCGGCACGTCGATCTCGGCCGCATGTCCAGCGCCATCTGTCCGGTCCGCTGAGAGTTTCCAGCACCGCGATCTCCTGAACCAGCTCCATCCCCTGCGCACCGCCGCGCCTCACGCGAGTGTGCAGTTCAGAGCCGCCCTCCTGCAGTCCCGAAGGACGTATAGCCATGGCCGCCATCCCTGAGAAGCCTGCTACCGCCACGCCCCGCCGCAAGGCCGGACGTCACCGTGGTGAAGGTCAGTGGGCCATGGGTCACTTCACCCCGCTGAACGGGAACGAGCAGTTCAAGAAGGACGACGACAGTCTCAACGTGCGGACACGCATTGAGACGATCTACTCGAAGCGCGGCTTCGACTCCATCGACCCGAACGATCTGCGCGGGCGTATGCGCTGGTGGGGCCTTTACACCCAGCGCCGTCCCGGGATCGACGGCGGCAAGACCGCCGTGCTGGAGCCCGAGGAGCTCGACGACCGCTACTTCATGCTCCGCGTGCGCATCGACGGCGGCAGGCTGACGACCGCACAGCTGCGCGTCATCGGTGAGATCTCCGAGGAGTACGCGCGGGGCACCGCCGACATCACCGACCGGCAGAACGTCCAGCTGCACTGGATCCGTATCGAGGACGTCCCGGCGATCTGGGAGAAGCTCGAGGCCGTCGGGCTCTCGACGACCGAGGCGTGCGGTGACTGCCCCCGTGTGATCATCGGTTCTCCGGTGGCCGGTATCGCCGCCGACGAGATCATCGACGGCACGCCCGCGGTCGACGAGATCCACGAGCGCTACATCGGCAGCAAGGAATTCTCCAACCTGCCCCGGAAGTTCAAGACCGCGATCTCCGGCTCGCCGGTCCAGGACGTGGTGCACGAGATCAACGACATCGCGTTCGTGGGGGTGGACCACCCCGAGCACGGCCCCGGCTTCGACCTGTGGGTCGGCGGCGGACTCTCCACCAACCCCCGGTTCGCCGAGCGCCTCGGCGCCTGGGTACCGCTGGACGAGGTCCCCGACGTCTGGGCGGGGGTCGTCGGGATCTTCCGCGACTACGGCTACCGCCGGCTGCGCACCCGCGCCCGTCTGAAGTTCCTGATGGCCGACTGGGGTCCGGAGAAGTTCCGCCGGATCCTCCAGGACGAATACCTCAAGCGCCCTCTGCTGGACGGGCCGCCGCCCGCGCAGCCCTCCTCCCGCTGGCGCGACCACATCGGTGTGCACGCCCAGCAGGACGGCCGCTTCTACGTCGGCTTCGCGCCGCGCGTCGGCCGGGTGGACGGCTCCACCCTGGCCAAGATCGCCGACCTGGCCGAGGCGCACGGTTCGGGCCGGGTGCGCACCACCGTCGAGCAGAAGATGCTGATCCTGGACGTCGAGCAGGACCAGGTCGAATCCCTGACGGCCGGGCTGGAGGCCCTGGACTTCCAGGTGAACGCCTCGCCGTTCCGGCGCGGCACGATGGCCTGCACCGGCATCGAGTTCTGCAAGCTGGCGATCGTCGAGACGAAGGCGCGCGGCGCCGCGCTCATCGACGAACTGGAGCGCCGCATGCCGGACTTCGAGGAGCCGCTCTCCATCAACATCAACGGCTGCCCCAATGCCTGCGCCCGCATCCAGACCGCGGACATCGGGCTCAAGGGCCAGCTGATGCTGGACGGCGACGGCAACCAGGTCGAGGGCTACCAGGTGCACCTCGGCGGCGCGCTCGGACTGGAGGCCGGCTTCGGCCGCAAGGTCCGCGGGCTGAAGGTCACCTCGGCCGAACTCCCCGACTACGTCGAGCGGGTGCTCGGGAAGTTCCAGGAGGAGCGCGAGGACGACGAGCGCTTCGCGACCTGGGCGGCCCGCGCCAGTGCGGAGTCGCTGTCATGAGCGAACGAGCCGCGCCGTTCTACTGCCCGTACTGCGGCGACGAGGACCTGCGCCCGCACGAGGCCGGTCACGGCGCCTGGGAATGTGCTTCCTGCAACCGCGCGTTCCAGCTGAAGTTCCTGGGTCTCCTGGCCCAGGGGCTCCAGCGCAACGACGTCGAAGGGGACGGGACATGACGGACACCCTGCAAGCGGACGGGCTGACCGACGAGGCACTGAAGGACCTGGCGGAGCGCGCCGGACGCGAGCTGGAGGACTCCTCCGCGAGCGACATCCTGAGGTGGGCGGCCGACACCTTCGGCAACGGCTTCTGCGTCACCTCCTCCATGGAGGACGCGGTCGTCGCGCATCTCGCCTCCCAGGTGTTCCCCGGCGTGGACGTGGTCTTCCTGGACACCGGCTACCACTTCGAGGAGACCATCGGCACACGGGACGCCGTCGGCGCCGTGATGGACGTCAACCTCATCACGCTGACGCCGCGTCAGTCGGTGGCCGAGCAGGACGTCGAGTACGGGCCGAAGCTGCACGACCGCGATCCCGACCTGTGCTGCGCGCTGCGCAAGGTCAAGCCCCTGGAGGAGGGGCTGACGGCCTACGCGGCCTGGGCGACCGGACTGCGCCGCGACGAGTCCCCCACCCGGGCGAACACCCCTGTCGTGGGCTGGGACGAGAAGCGCCGCAAGGTCAAGGTCTCGCCCATCGCCCGCTGGACGCAGGACGACGTGGACGCCTACGTCGCGGAGCACGGCGTACTGACCAACCCGCTGCTGACGGACGGCTACGCCTCCGTCGGCTGCGCGCCCTGCACCAGGCGGGTGCTGGAGGGCGAGGACGCACGGGCCGGCCGCTGGGCCGGGCGCGGCAAGACCGAATGCGGGCTGCACGGCTGATGACGACTGATCAGGAGATATCGATGAGCGTGACGGAGACGGGAGCCACCGTCTGGCTCACCGGTCTGCCGAGCGCGGGCAAGACCACCATCGCCTACGAGCTGGCGGGCCGGCTGCGCGCCGACGGCCACCGGGTCGAGGTACTCGACGGTGACGAGATCCGGGAGTTCCTCTCCGCGGGCCTCGGCTTCTCCCGCGAGGACCGGCACACCAACGTGGGCCGGATCGGCTTCGTCGCCGAACTGCTCGCCGCCAACGGCGTGAAGGTCCTCGTCCCGGTCATCGCCCCGTACGCCGACAGCCGTGACGCGGTACGCAAGCGTCATCAGCAGGAGGGCACCGCGTATCTGGAGGTGCACGTGGCGACCCCGGTCGAGGTGTGCTCCGAGCGCGATGTGAAGGGGCTGTACGCCAAGCAGGCAGCGGGCGAGATCAGCGGCCTCACCGGGGTCGACGACCCCTACGAGGCGCCCGAGTCACCGGATCTGCGGATCGAGTCGCACCAGCAGACCGTGCAGCAGTCCGCAGCGGCGCTCCGTGCGCTGCTCACCGAGAGGGGCCTGGCGTGAGCACCGTCGCCACCGTGCCGGACGGCACCGTCAATCCGTACGCGCTGAGCCACCTGGACTCCCTCGAGTCCGAGGCGGTGCACATCTTCCGTGAGGTCGCGGGGGAGTTCGAGCGGCCGGTGATCCTCTTCTCCGGCGGCAAGGACTCGATCCTGATGCTGCACCTGGCGCTGAAGGCGTTCGCGCCGGCGCCCGTCCCCTTCACGCTGCTGCACGTGGACACCGGGCACAACTTCCCCGAGGTCCTCGACTACCGCGACCGCACCGTCGAGAAGCACGGGCTGCGCCTGCACGTCGCCTCCGTCCAGGAGTACATCGACGCGGGCAAGCTCCGTGAGCGTCCCGACGGCACCCGCAACCCGCTGCAGACCGTCCCGCTCACCGAGGCCATCCAGCGGCACCGCTTCGACGCCGTGTTCGGCGGCGGACGGCGCGACGAGGAGAAGGCCCGGGCCAAGGAGCGCGTGTTCTCGCTCCGCGACGAGTTCTCCCAGTGGGACCCCCGCCGCCAGCGCCCCGAGCTGTGGCAGCTCTACAACGGCCGCCACGCCCCCGGCGAGCACGTCCGGGTCTTCCCCATCTCCAACTGGACCGAGCTCGACGTCTGGCAGTACATCGAGCGCGAGGGCATCGAGCTCCCGGAGATCTACTTCGCCCACGAGCGCGAGGTCTTCAGCCGTTCCGGCATGTGGCTGACCGCCGGCGACTGGGGCGGTCCCAAGGACCACGAGAAGGTGGAGACCCGTCAGGTGCGCTACCGCACCGTCGGCGACATGTCCTGCACCGGCGCCGTCGACTCCGACGCCACCACCCTGGACGCCGTGATCACCGAGATCGCCGCCTCCCGCCTCACCGAGCGGGGCGCGACCCGCGCCGACGACAAGATGTCCGAGGCCGCGATGGAAGACCGCAAGCGCGAGGGGTACTTCTAAAAATGACCACACCCATCCAGCTGGCAGAGCAGTTGTCGGCCACCACCCTCCTGCGGTTCGCGACGGCCGGGTCCGTCGACGACGGCAAGTCGACCCTTGTCGGGCGCCTGCTGCACGACTCCAAGTCGGTCCTCACCGACCAGCTGGAAGCCGTCACCCAGGCCTCGCTGGGCCGCGGCCAGGAGGCACCCGACCTGGCGCTCCTCACCGACGGTCTGCGGGCCGAGCGGGAGCAGGGCATCACCATCGACGTGGCCTACCGCTACTTCGCCACGCCGCGGCGCCGGTTCATCCTCGCCGACACCCCCGGCCATGTGCAGTACACCCGCAACATGGTCACCGGCGCCTCCACGGCCGAGCTGGCGGTCGTCCTCGTCGACGCCCGCAACGGCGTCGTCGAGCAGACCCGCCGGCACGCCGCGGTCGCCGCCCTGCTGCGCGTCCCCCACGTCGTCCTCGCCGTGAACAAGATGGACCTCGTGGACTACGCGGAGCCCGTGTTCGCGGCGATAGCGGAGGAGTTCACCGCGTACGCCGCCTCCCTCGGCGTCCCGGAGATCACCGCGATCCCGATCTCGGCGCTGGCCGGCGACAACGTCGTGGAGCCGTCGGCCCACATGGACTGGTACGGCGGCCCGACCGTCCTGGAGCACCTGGAGACGGTGCCGGTCAGCCACGACCTGACCGAGTGCCACGCGCGTTTCCCCGTGCAGGTCGTGATCCGCCCGCAGACCGCCGAGCACCCCGACTACCGGGGCTACGCCGGCCAGATCGCCGCCGGGGTGTTCCGGGTCGGCGAGCGCGTCTCCGTGCTTCCGTCGGGGCGCACCACGACGATCGAGGGGATCGACGCACTCGGCGAGAGCGTCGACGTCGCCTGGGCCCCGCAGTCGGTGACGATCCGGCTGGCCGACGACATCGACGTCTCGCGCGGCGACCTGATCGCGCCGGCGGACGACGCCCCCGCCGTGACTCAGGACGTCGAGGCCACCGTCTGCCATGTGGCCGACCAGCCGCTCACCGTGGGGCAGCGGGTGCTGCTCAAGCACACCACCCGCACGGTCAAGGCGATCGTCAAGGACATCCCGTCGCGGCTCACGCTGGACGACCTCTCCCAGCACCCGGCTCCCGGCAAGCTGGTGGCCAACGACATCGGCCGGGTCGTGGTGCGTACCGCCGAGCCGCTCGCGCTCGACGCCTACGCGGACTCGCGGCGCACCGGATCGTTCCTGCTGATCGACCCCGCCGACGGCACCACGCTGACGGCCGGCATGGCGGGCGCCTCGTTCGCCGCCGAGGCCGACGCGGACGCGGACACCTCCGCCGAGGACGCGGAGTGGGACTTCTGATGACCACCGATTTCTTCTCGACCTTCGCGAAGGAGGGCGGCCGGGTCGGCAGCGGCGCCCTCGGCAGCGGCCAGGGCGGGGTCGGGCGATGTGCGTGATGACGTACGCGCACTGCCTGCGCGCCCGCTCGTACCACCCGCACCGCCAGTTCAGACGAAGACCTGCCGACCGCCCGGCCACGCCACCCGACCACGGGAGGACGTGAGCACCGGGCCTACGAGAGGAAAACCTCCCGTGCGTGCCACCCGTACCACCCTGCGCCGCGGCCTCGCCGCTGCCGCCGCATCGTCGCTGCTCGCCGTGGCGGCCACCGCCTGCGGCTACGGCTCCGAGGCGAAGGACGACGACGCAGCGAAGTCGAACGTCTCCGCCGGCGGGAAGAAGCTCTCGGCCGACACCGTGAAGATCGGTTACTTCCCGAACCTCACGCACGCCACCGCCCTGGTCGGTATCCAGGAAGGCCTCATCGCCAAGGAGCTGGGCGGCACCTCGGTCAAGCCCTCGACCTTCAACGCGGGGCCCTCCGAGATCGAGGCGCTCAACGCGGGTTCGATCGACATCGGCTTCATCGGCCCCTCCCCCTCGATCAACGGCTACGCCAAGTCCAAGGGCCAGAGCCTGCGGATCATCGGCGGCTCGGCCTCCGGCGGCGTGAAGCTCGTCGTCGACCCGAAGAAGATCAAGACCCTGGACGACCTCAAGGGCAAGAAGATCGCCACCCCGCAGCTCGGCAACACGCAGGACGTGGCGTTCCTCAACTGGATCTCCGAGAAGGGCTGGAAGGTCGACGCCCAGAGCGGCAAGGGCGACGTCTCCGTGGTCCGCTCGGACAACAAGGTGACCCCGGACGCCTTCAAGTCCGGTTCGCTGGACGGCGCCTGGGTGCCGGAACCGACCGCGTCGAAGCTGGTCGCCGAGGGCGGCAAGGTCCTGCTCGACGAGTCGTCGCTGTGGCCGGACGACAAGTTCGTCATCACGAACATCATCGTGTCGCAGAAGTTCCTCTCCGAGCACCCGGACGTCGTGGACGCGGTGCTGCGCGGCACGGTGAACACCAACAAGTGGATCAACGCCAACCCGGACGAGGCGAAGGCCTCGGCCAACTCGGCGCTGGAGAAGCTGAGCGGCAAGGCGCTGCCCGCCGAGGTCCTCGACCCGGCGTGGGAGTCCATCCGGATCACGGACGACCCGCTGGCCGCCACGCTCCAGGCGCAGGCGGACCACGCGGTCAAGGCGGGTCTGCTGGAGAAGCCCGACCTGGGCGGGATCTACGACCTGAAGCCGCTGAACAAGATCCTCGAGGCCGAGGGGCAGCCCGCGGTCGCCGACGCCGGTCTCGGCGCCGAGTAACCACCCGACCGCACCAGGATCCCTGAAGACTCCCAGGAGGTGACGACCATGGCGACCACCACCCTCACCAAGGCCGAGGACCGCGCAGCGGTCGAGCACGCCGCTCGTATCCGGAACGTCTCCAAGTCCTTCGCCGGACCCACGGGACAGCAGCTCGTCCTGGACGACATCACACTCGACGTCGCTCCGGGTGAGTTCGTCACCCTCCTGGGAGCTTCCGGGTGCGGTAAGTCCACGCTGCTCAATCTGGTGGCGGGGCTCGACCGTCCGACCGCGGGGTCCATCGAGACCCCCGGCGGGCGGCCCGCCCTGATGTTCCAGGAGCACGCCCTCTTCCCGTGGCTGACCGCGGGCAAGAACATCGAACTGGCCCTGCGTCTGCGTGGGGTGCCGAAGTCGGACCGCCGCCCGGAGGCGGAGCGGCTGCTCGAACTCGTGCGTCTCGGCGGAGCGTACGGAAAGCGGGTGCACGAGCTCTCGGGCGGTATGCGCCAGCGGGTGGCGATGGCCCGCGCGCTCGCCCAGGACAGCCAACTACTGCTGATGGACGAGCCGTTCGCTGCTCTCGACGCCATCACCCGCGATGTGCTGCACGACGAACTGACCCGGATCTGGCGCGAGACGAACGCCTCCGTCCTCTTCGTCACCCACAACGTGCGCGAGGCGGTGCGGCTCGCCGAGCGCGTCATCCTGCTGTCCTCGCGTCCGGGCCGGATCGCCCGGGAGTGGACGGTCGACATCGAGCAGCCTCGCCGCATCGAGGACACCGCCGTGGCGGAACTGTCCGTCGAGATCACCGAAGAACTGCGTGGGGAGATCCGCCGACATGGCCAGCACTGAAACGAAGGCCGACGACCTGGCAGGTCTCGAAGCCGGCCTGGACGCGCTCGACGCCGTACAGGTGCGCCGGACGCCGGCCCGCGAGATCCTCCTCCAGAAGGTTCTGCCGCCCGTCGTCGCGGTCGTGCTGGTCGTCCTCGTCTGGCAGCTGCTGGTCTGGGCGAAGGTCACCGACGACTACAAGCTGCCGCCGCCCGGCGCGGTGTGGGACAGCCTGACCGACATGTGGGTGCAGGGCACTCTGCTGGAGGTCATCTGGACCAGTGTGTCGCGCGGGCTGTTCGGCTTCGTGATGGCCGTCGCGATCGGCACCCCGCTGGGGCTGCTGGTCGCACGGGTCAAGGTCGTCCGGGCGGCCATCGGGCCGATCCTGTCCGGGCTCCAGTCCCTGCCGTCCGTGGCGTGGGTGGCCCCGGCCATCATCTGGCTCGGTCTCGACGACAAGACGATGTACGCGGTGATCCTGCTCGGCGCGGTCCCCTCCGTCGCCAACGGACTGGTGTCCGGCGTCGACCAGGTGCCGCCGCTGTTCCTGCGCGCCGGCCGCACGATCGGCGCGACAGGGCTGCGCGGGACGATCCATATCGTCCTGCCGGCCGCGCTGCCCGGATACCTCGCGGGCCTCAAGCAGGGCTGGGCGTTCTCCTGGCGCTCGCTCATGGCCGCCGAGATCATCGCCTCCTCGCCCGACCTGGGCCTGGGGCTCGGCCAGCTGCTGGAGAACGGCCGGAACAACTTCGACATGCCCGGGATCTTCCTGGCGATCCTGCTCATCCTGTTCGTCGGCATCGCGATCGACCTGCTGATCTTCAGTCCGCTGGAGCGGCGGGTGCTGCGCAGCCGTGGTCTCCTGGTGAAGAGCTGATCTCCATGGCATCCCCGGTTCTCCTCGTCATCGCCCACGGCAGCCGCGACCCGCGGCACGCGGCGACCGTGCACGCGCTCACCGCGCGCGTGCGGTCGCTGCGGCCCGGGCTGCGCGTGGAGACCGGCTTCCTGGACTTCAACGCCCCGTCCGTGCCCAGGGTGCTGGAACGCCTGGCCGCGGAGGGTGCGGACGAGGTCGTCGCGCTCCCGCTGCTGCTGACCCGCGCCTTCCACGCGAAGTCGGACATCCCCTCGGTGCTGAGGGAGGCCCGGAGCCGGCTCCCCCGGCTGCGGATCCGCCAGGCCGATGTCCTCGGTCCGTCGCCGTTGCTGAACACGGCTCTGGAGCAGAGGCTGCACGAGGCCGGGGTGGCGCCCGGCGACAAGGGCTCGACGGGGCTGGTCCTGGCCTCGGCGGGCTCCACGGACCCGGAGGCGATCGCAGTGATCGCTGAAATCGCGCGGGAGCTGCGGCACACCGGTTGGTGCGCCGTGCGGCCTGCGTTCGCCTCCGCTGTGGTCGCCGACGGCCCGACCCGTACCGCGGCAGCGGTGCGGGCCCTCCGGGCGGAGGGCGCCAGGCGGGTGGCGGTGGCGCCGTACGTCATCGCCCCGGGCCGCCTCCCCGACCGGATCGCCGCCGGTGCCGAGGAGGCCGGGGCCGACGTACTGGCCGGTGTGCTGGGGCCGTCCCCGGCACTGGCGCGGCTGCTGCTGACCCGGTACGACGAGGCGCGCGTCCCGGTGGCGGGGGCGATGAGCGCCTAGTGCGCCCAAGCCCTGGAACGTGATCACGTACGGTCCGGCGCCGTCGATCCGCCGGCCCGCCGCCGCTCCCGGAACGCGTCAGGCGGCGACCGGACGTGGGTCCCGGCCGCTGAGGGCCAGAGCACGGTCGAAGTCGGACGCCTCGCCGGGCAGGACGACCTCACCGGCGAAGCCGTCGTACCGCCGGTAGAGCTCCGCCGTCCCCTCGACCGACTCCAGGAGGAAGGCCGCCGCCGGGCCGGAGAGCCGGAATTCCTGATCCGTGCCCCGGGCGACGTCCCATCCGTGCAGAGCGGTCTCCATGACGAGCATCCTGGCGATGTCCGGAGCCGGGGTGGAGCCGTGCCCCGTGTCGATCGTCCCCTCCCAGGTGGCGGGGTCCGACCAGGCGGCGACCGCCCGCTCCAACTGGGCGGCGTAGCGCTCCGGCCAGTCGGCGTCGGCGGTGAAGTCACGGGTCGTCAGCTCGTCCGGGAGAGGGGTGCGCAGGGCGCGGTGCTCCAGTCCGTGCGCGCTGTACAGCACCCAGTGGTTGATCAGTTCCCGCAGGTCCCACTCCTGGCACGGAGTCGTCGTGGAGGCCTCGGGAAGGGCCCCCGCACCCCGGGCGACCCGGGCCGATTCGGCCGCACACTCGGCCATGTGTTCGTACGCGTTCTTCATGCCCCCATCCTGCGCTCCGCCCGTGCGGCCGGTCTTGAAGAAACGCGACAGCGGAGCGGGGGCGTTCAGGACGCCGCGTCGGCCAGGGCCGTGAGCTCGGCCGGCGTCATCGACCCGGGTGCGCGACGCTCCCGGGCGAAGGCGTCGGCGGTGCGCCGCAGTACCTCGTTGACCGGGGTGGGTACGCCGTGCAGCCGGCCGAGCAGGACGATCTCTCCGTTCAGGTAGTCGGCCTCGATGGTGCCGGTGCCGCGGCTGAGGCTCTGCCAGGACGATCCTCCGCTCCGCTCGGAGCCGTCGAAGGGGTCGAAGCGGATCCTGCCGCCGCGTGCGGCGTCCTGCTCCTCACTTCCCACGGCCTCGATCCCGGCGGCCGCGAGGACGGCCCGTCCCTCCGCCCGGGCCAGGTCGAACAGGGCGAACGCCTCGGGGCTGTCGAGCACCCCGGTGGCCGCCTCGATGGCATTGGCGAGGTTGGAGAGCAGCTTGGCGTACTTCCAGCGCATCACGTCGGGTACGACGGGCGCCTCCAGCTTCGCCTTCTCCCAGTCCGCGGCGATCGCGTCCACGGTGCCGTCGACCCCGGACGGGTAACAGCCCAGGTGCAGGATGCCGGTGAGCGGGGCTCCGCCGGCGACGACCCGGCCCGGCTCGACGAAGCTCGCGGGGAGATAGACGCAGCAGCCGTAGACCCGGCGGAACCTGCGCAGGGCGAGGCGTTCGCCCTCGACGCCGTTCTGCGCGCAGATCACGGGGAGCCGCTCCCCTGCCGTTCCGCCGCCTGCCACCGGCCTGACGCTCCAGTCGTCGAGAGCCGCGACGGCGTCCTGCGTCTTGACGGCGAACACGAGGACGTCGCCCGCCTCGAGTTCCAGTGCCGCCGGGCCGTCGGCGACGGGGAGGCGGTGGACGCGGGTGCCGTCCGGGGTGGTGAGGGTCAGCCCGTTCTCGCGCAGAGCCGTGTACTGCGCCCCTCGGGCGACCAGGACCACCTGGTGGCCCGCCTCGGCCAGTCGTCCGCCTATGGCGCCGCCCACGGCGCCCGTTCCCACGATGATGTAGCGCATGCCCGCGAGCCTGGCACACCGCCCTCCCCAGCGGGAAGCGGGCGCGGCAACGGGCCGCGCTCCGGGAGCGCGGCCCGTCGACGGGTGGTGCGTGTGGTCTTAGAAGACGCTGACGCCGTAGGCGTTCAGCGCCTCGACGACGGGCTGGAAGAACGTGGTGCCGCCGGAGGAGCAGTTGCCGCTGCCGCCCGAGGTGAGGCCCAGCGCCGTGCTGCCGGCGAAGAGCGAACCGCCGCTGTCGCCGGGCTCGGCGCAGACGTTGGTCTGGATCATGCCGTACACGATGTCACCGCTGCCGTAGTTCACCGTCGCGTTGAGACCGGTGACGGTGCCGCTGTGGACGCCGGTGGTGGAGCCGCTGCGCTTGACGGCCTGACCGACGGTGGGGTTGGCGGCCGTGGTGATGTCCTGGTAGCTGCCGTTGTACAGGTAGACCCTGCCGTCCGCGGCCGCGGAGTTGGAGTGGCGGATCAGTCCGTAGTCGTTCGTCGGGAAGCTGGATCCGGCCCTCGTGCCGAGCGTGGTGGTCTGGCCCGAGTTGGTGTACCAGGTGCTGCCTATCTCGGTGCAGTGCCCGGCGGTCAGCGCGTAGTAGGTGCTGCCGCTGCGGACGTTGAAGCCGAGGGAGCAGCGTCCGCCGCCGGCGTAGATGGCCTGCCCGCCGGCGATGAGCTTGTTGAACGTGCCCGGGGTCCGCTTGATGTCGGCCTTGGCGCCCGAGTCGGTGACGGACTTCTCGATCGTGGCGATCTCGGCGGCCGTGACGGTGCTGTCGACCGTCACGACGACCTTGCCGGTGCTCGCCTCGGTGTACCAGGCGGTGCCCGCGATGTCGGCGGTGCCGACGGCCGAACTGGCGTCGGCGAGCTCGGCCTTCGTCACGGTGTCCGGCGCGGCCTGGGCGACCGCGGTCGGTGCCGCGAGCGCCACCGCGGTGAGCAGACCCGAGGTGGCGGCGATGAGGCGTGCACGTCTGGAGATCGAGCCGAGGGGAGCGAAGCGCTTGAAGGTCACAGGATCCTCCGTCTTTGGGGGTGTCCGGTCCACTGGGTGGGCGCACCGGGCGTACGGCTGTCCTCGACCGGGGTTCTGGTCGTGGACCTGCCAACCGCACGCCCCGAATCCTTGACTCCACTTGGGCCTGTGGCAAGGTCGCCTTCCGGACCGTGGCGGAGAACGGACCGTGAACTCCGCGATGCGTACGAGTGCCCTCCGAACGCGGGCGTCCGCTCACCGAACGGAGTCGGCCTGCGAATTGCAGCAAAGCATGAAGCGGGCGGAGGACGTCGGCTCCTGTCTACGCGCATCGCGTTCACACACGCCGCGGCAGCCCGGGTCAGGAATGCGCGAGAACGTCCGCGGCCCGCACCGGGCCTCTCGGCACCTCGTCCGTTCAGGCGCTTTACCAGCGTTTTGCCCGGGCGCCGCGGTTGGCCGGAATTGACCCTTCCGGCGGGAACAGGCCTGGCTCGGCGCACAGATGAGACCGGGGCCGCACTCTTGCGACGCCGCTCCGGTGTGTGCTGCGGGACGGTGCCGGCCGAACAGCCGGCTCAGACCTCGGCGAACGGGTCGTCGACGAACGGCGTGGCCTGATGGAACCAGAGCAGCCAGCCGCTCCCGGTCAGCCGCCACAGGGAACTGCGGTGCGAGCGCAGCCCCTTGGACTCCGTGTCGAAGGTGAGGTGCACCAGGTCCGCGGCGAGCTGGTCGCCCCGCATCCGTGACGCGGTGAGCGGCCCGGGGCGCGGCGCCTCGGGATCCGTGAGCATCGCGATGATCGTGTCGCGCTCCCAGAGGCGTCCACTGGTGCCGATCTCCCGGAAGTCGGGGTGCAGCAGGGTCACCAGGACATCGGCGGAGGTCCGCACCACGGGGTCGAGGAGACGGAGCTCGCCTTCGACGGCTGTGGCCACGGCGGGCGAGGGGTCAGTCACGCGTCATCTCCACGAGCTTGAGCACGGTGTTCCAGTTGCGGCTGGTGGCGACGAGGCCCCGTGTGACGGCAGGCCGCCCGAGCGCCACCGCCAGCTTGGAGCGCCCGAGCCCGTCGGGTGCGTACAGATAGAGGGCGCGGTCACCCAGCCGGAACTCCTCGGGGCGGAAGGCGTCGGCGTCGAGCGAGGCGAAGCGGGAGGCCTCGACGGCCTGGTCGAAATAGGTGACGTGCACCTGCTTGCCTTCGAGCTCGGCGGCCGGGAACGGGCAGGCCTCGGCCACACCCGCGAGATAGGCGCCCGGGCGGACGAGGCAGTCGACCGGAAACCCGAACCGCTGCTCGATCGCCTGCTCCAGACCGATGGTCAGGGCGTCCTCGTCGTCCGCGGCACTGCGGAACACGGCGTTGCCGCTCTGCAGATACGTGGCGACGTCCTCGTGCCCCAGCTCCCCGAGCAGCTCACGGAGCTCCGCCATCGGGACCCGGCGGTGACCGCTGACGTTGATCCCCCGCAGCAGCGCCGCGTACATCGTGCTCATACCCTCACCCTAGAGCTTTCCCCCGGCAGAGAGCCGCCGCGCCCCGTGGGGGAGGGCGCGGCGGCTCCTGCTCGTTCCGTCCGATCCGGTGCGGCTACTCCACGATCTTCAGGAGCTTGTTCGCCGTGCCTTCGGTGGCGTTGGAGATCGCGTCCGGGGTGGCCCCCTCGGTGAGCGCCGTGGCGACCTCCTCGGGGGTGGCGTCGGGGTGTCCGCCGAGGTAGACGGCCGCGGCGCCGACGACGTGCGGGGTCGCCATGGACGTACCGGAGATGGTGTTCGTGGCGTCGTCGCTGTCGTTCCAGGCCGACGTGATGTCCGAACCGGGCGCGTAGATGTCCACGACCGAGCCGAAGTTGGAGAAGGACGACTGCTCGTCGTCCTCGGTGGACGAGGCGACCGTGATGGCCTCGGGGACGCGGGAGGGGGAGCCCTCGCCCGCGTCGCTCGACTCGTTGCCGGCGGCGACCGCGAAGGTCACGCCGGAGGCGACGGCCTTCTGCACCGCGGCGTCGAGCGCCGGGTCGGCGCTCCCGCCCAGGCTCATGTTGGCGACGGACGGGCCCTCATGGTTCGCGGTGACCCAGTCGATGCCCGCCACGACCTGCTCGGTGGTACCCGAACCGGCGTCGTCCAGGACCCGGACGGCCACGATCTTCGCCTTCTTGGCGACACCGTGGGCGGCGCCCGCGATGGTCCCGGCCACATGCGTGCCGTGTCCGTTGCCGTCGTCGGCGTCGTCGTCGTTGTCCACGGCGTCGAAGCCCGAGGTGGCGCGTCCCTCGAAGTCCTTGTGGGTGACGCGGACACCGGTGTCGATGACGTACGCCGTGACGTCCCCGCCGGCGGCGTCCGGGTAGGTGTAGGCACCGTCACCGGCGGTCTCGGCCTGGTCGATCCGGTCCAGCCCCCAGGACGGCGGGTTGTCCTGGGTGGCGTCGATGTGGAACTTCTTGTTCTGGACGACCTTGGAGACGGCCGGGTCGGCGGCGAGCCGCTTGGCCTCGGTCTCCGAAAGGCCGCTGGCCGAGAAGCCGTTGATGGCCGACTTGTAGTTCCGCTGGAGCGTGCCGCCGTACTCCTTGGCCAGCCCGGCCTTGTCGGCCTTCTGACCCAGCATCACGATGTAGCTGCCGGAGACAGCTGTCGCCGCGTCCGCACCGTAGACGGTGCCCGTCGCGGGAGCCGGGGCGGCTCCGGCGAACGGGGTGGCGAGCAGGGTGATGCCCGCGGCGGCTGCCACGGCGGTTATCGATGCGGTGAGCTTGACCGAGCGAGCGCGCTTGTGAATTGCCATGAAGAGGGGTCTCCTCGTCATTCTTTGTGGGGGGATTGGCCCTCGGCCGGAAGATCTCCGGGGGCTGGTTCGAAACACTGCTCGATTGACGCGCCCAGATCAAGACCTTCATGCAGCCGTCACGGACTCGGCAAGCTTTCGCCACAGAAAACCTGCGCACTCCACCTATCCGGGACAATTCACTGACCGACTCCTGATCTTATGAACGCACTTAAGTTCCGGACGAGTGAACTTGACCTGATCAGGCACGAACAGCTTCACCTCCTTGCGGAAGAACCTCGAAACGGAATGACATGTTTCGTTTGTGCACACCGCAAGCAACACACCACATGCCTCACTCAAGACCCCATGGCGCACCGCTTCGACGACGGAGGGGAACGCCGGAGGGCCGGGCCGGGCTGACAGGTGCGCGGCAGCCGCCCCCGCGGAACACGTCACGTCCGCGAGCCTCCCGTCGCAGCCCCAGGGCGGAAGCCGGGCCACGGTCGCCGTCGTCGGGCTCGGCTACGTCGGGCTGCCGACCGCACTGGCCCTCCAGGCAGCCGGCCACACGGTGGTCGGTGTGGACACGAGTGGGCACCGGCTGGAGGACATCCGGTCCGGGCGGGTCGATCTCCTGCCGGCACAGCACGGCCGGCTGGCCTCCGCCCTGCGCGACCCGGGCTTCCGGCTGACGGCGGACCCCGCCGCGGTCGCGACGGCGGACTCGGTGATCATCTGTGTGCCGACCCCGGTCGACGAGCGGCGCACGCCCGATCTGCGCGCACTGACCGCCGCGTGCTCGTCGGCGGTGTCGCACGCGGTCCCGGGGCAGCTGCTGGTCCTCACCTCGACCAGCTACGTCGGCACCACGCGCGACCTCCTCGTCGAGCCGCTCGCGGCACGGGGACTGCTGCCCGGCGCCGAGGTGTTCGTGGCGTTCGCACCCGAGCGTATCGATCCCGGGAACCCCGCCCACTCCCCCGACAGGACCCCACGCGTCATCGGTGGCGTCAGTCCTCGCAGCACCGAACTCGCCGCCTCCCTGCTCGCCGGGACCGCGCCCTCCGTCCACCGGGTGGACAGCCCGGAGGTCGCCGAGATGAGCAAGCTGTGGGAGAACACCTTCCGCGCCGTCAACATCGCCCTGGCGAACGAACTGGCCGAGAACTGCCTTGAGTTCGCACTGGACCCCCGACAGGTCATCGAGGCGGCCGCCACCAAGCCGTACGGCTTCATGCCCTTCCGCCCGGGCGCGGGGGTCGGAGGGCACTGCATCCCCTGCGACCCGCACTACCTGCTCTGGCAACTGCGTGCGCGGGAGGTGACGTCGCCGCTGGTGGACGCCGCGATGACGGCGATCGCCGAGCGCCCCGCCCTGGTCGCCGGGAAGGCACGCGACGCACTCGCGGCACGTGGTCTGGGAACGCGCGGCTCCCGGGTCCTGGTCCTGGGCGTCGCCTACAAGCCAGGTGTGGCGGACCTGCGCGAGAGCCCGGCGCTGGAGATCATCGACCGGCTCACGGCATGGGGCGCCACCGTCGGGTACACCGACCCCCTGGTGCCCCGCCTGGAGCGGCGGGGCACCGTCCTGCACAGCGTCGACGCCCCCGAGGCCCTGGACTGGGACCTGGTCGTCGTCCACACAGTGCACCCCTGCACCGCACTGGACTGGCTGGAAAGCGGTCCCGCCGTCCTCGACGTCACGCACCGCCTCACGACCGCGGCCACCGGGGCCGCCGTATGACCGCCCCGTCCGCCCCGGACGGGGGCCGCGCTCCGAGCCGCCGCGCGCTGCTCACCGCCGCGGTCGTCACCCCCGCCGCCGGACTGGCCGGGGTGCTGGCCGCGGACAGTCCGGATACGGACACGCCGGACGACGGGAAGGCACCGGGAGACGCCCCGGCCCTGGGCGGGAGCCCGGCGGAGACGGCCGAAGCCCTCTTCCGCCCGGTCCTCCCCGCCGAGGGCCTGGTCACCAACGAATACGCCTTCGGCAGACCGGACGCCGACGACGCACGGCTGTCACGGGACTGGGTCGTCACCAGCGGTTCGCTCCTCGCCCGCTGGACCTTCGGATGGACCGGCGTACCCGACGGGGAACCGCCGGGCCCCGACTCCGGCCTCCACACCGGGTCGTCCGTCTTCCGGCTCGTCACCCGCCGCCGTGACTTCGGCGAGACCACCGTGCGGTGCTGGGTGTACCTGAAACCGCCGGGTGCCACCGACCGCACCCCCGCCCGCGACTGGGACGGCGGACACCTCTGGCTCCGTTACCACAGCGCGCAGGAGCTGTACGCCCTGAGCTTCCGCCGACGCGACGGCACGGTCGTCCTCAAGCGCAAACACCCGGCCCCGGGCAGGCCCGCGGACGACGAGGGCCTCTACACCACCCTCGCCACGGCCGACCACGCCCTCGACTACGCCCGGTGGCATCAGGTCTCCGGCACGGTGAGCGGCCCCCGGGACGGCCGGGTCCGGGTCGCTCTGTCGCTGAACGGGCGGAAGGTCCTCGACGCGGAGGACCGGGACCCGGGCAGGCTGATCACGGCGGGCGGGGTCGGGCTGCGCGGTGACAACACGGAGATGGCGTTCTTCGGCTTCACGGCCGGGAACCACACGGGAAGCCGCCCCTGGGCGGAGCCCCCGGCAGAAGGGACACACCGGTGAACGCGCTCCACCGGCCGCCGGCCCGCCCCCCGCTCCCCACTCCTGACGGCGTCCCCGGCCCCCGCGGCGTCCGGGCGATCGGCCGGCGTGTCGCCCGCGCCGACCCCGCGATCCGGCACGGGGTACGCCGACTGGTCGTCCTGCTCCTCCTGATGCCGCTCCTGCTCGTCCTGGCCCATCACGCCGCCCGGCTGCCCCGGCTGAGCCTGCCCGTCTGCTACGGGCTCGTCGTGCTGGCCGGCACGATCACCCTGCTCTACATCGCCTACAGCCGGTACGAGGACCCGGCCGAGGGCGAACTGCGGGTGCGTCCTGGTCCCGAGGAGATGTTCCCGCCACTGCCCGCGCATCCCATGGTCGCCTTCCTGCTCGCCGTCAAGGACGAGGTGGACGGCATCGAGGCGTGTGTGCGCTCCATGGCCGCCTCCGACTGCCCGGGGGTACGGATCATCGTGGTGGACGACCACTCCCAGGACGGCACCGGCGACGTACTGCGCAGACTGGAGGACGAGCTCGCCATCACGGTCGTCCATCTGGACGCCAACGTCGGCAAGAAGCACGCTCTGGTCCGTGCCTGCGAGTTCACCGCCGACACCGAGGTCATCGCCTTCACCGACTCCGACTGCGTCCTCGCCCCCGACGCGCTGCGCCGCTGTGTACGCGCACTGGTCACCCATCCCGAGCTGGGCGCCGTGAGCGGTCACTGCCGGGCCCTGAACACGGATTCCGGATTTCTGGCCCGCGCGCAGGACGTCTGGTACGAGGGCCAGTTCAGGGTGTCCAAGGCGGCCGAGGCATCCTTCGGCTCGGTGTCCTGCGTCTCGGGCCCCCTCGCCGTGTTCCGCCGGGACGCCATCTTCAACTACCTTCCCGCCTGGGCCGACGACCGGTTCATGGGCGCCCCGTTCCGCTTCGCCACGGACCGCCAGCTGACCGGGTACGTCCTCGGACAGGCGTGGCGCGGCCAGGCACTCAAGCGCCGCTACCCCGGATCGCCGTTCACCGCGGAGGACTTCGCCGAGCGCCGCTGGCGCGTCGGGTACGTACGCTCCGCGAAGGTGTGGACCGATGTGCCTGCCCGGCTGGGGCCCCTCCTGCGCCAGCAGATCCGCTGGAAGAAGAGCTTCATCCGCAATCTCTTCTTCACCGGCTCCTTCATGTGGCGGCGCGGCCCGGGGCCCGCCGCGCTCTACTACGGCCATGTGCTGTGGGTACTGGCCGCGCCGGTGATGGCGTTCAGCCATCTGGTCTGGGCGCCGGCCCACGGCGCCCTGTTCCTGACCCTGCTCTACCTCTGCGGAGTGGTCCTCAAGGGCTGTGTGTGGGGGCTCGCGTACCGGATCGACCACCCCGGGGACACCCGCTGGCGCTACCGGCCGCTGATGAGTCTGTTCTCCTCGGTGCTGCTGGCCTGGCTGCTGCCGTACTCCCTGCTCACCGTCCGGCGCGGCGTGTGGTCGAGGGGGGCGGCATGAGGGATCTGGCCCGTCTGGCCTCCAGGCTGCTGGCCGCGCTGCTCAGCGCGGCGGCCGTCATCGCCGTGTACCTTCTCGTGCTCTCCCGGGGGACGCTTCCGTGAACCGTTCCGGACCTGGGCGGATGATCCTCGGGCTGCTGGCCCTGACGTTGGTGTGTGTGCCGTTCTACGGCGCCTGGCACTGGAACGAGTTCCGCAGGCAGGTGACGGCGCAGGAGGCGCCGGGGCCGCGCGGCGCCGTGCCCGCCGGCGGGCCGCCCTCGGAGCGGAGGGCGGGGAACCCAGCTCCCGTCGTGCTGGCCTACCACGACGTCGGGCGCGCGAGCGACAGCCGCTACACGGTGACCCCGGAGTCGTTCGACGCCCAGCTCGCAGCCCTCGCCTCGGCCGGCTACCGCACGCTGAGCACCGACGAGTTCGTCGCGTATCTGGACGGAGGGCCTGCGCCGGGCCCGCGCTCGGTGTTCCTGACCTTCGACGACGGCGCGCACGGGCTGTGGGTGCATGCCGACCGCATCCTGGCCAAGTACCGCATGCGGGCGGCGGCCTTCCTGATCACCCGTTCCGTGGGCAGCCATCGCCCGTACTACCTCTCCTGGGACGAGATCGGACGCATGGCACGGTCGGGGCGCTGGGACTTCGAGAACCACACCCGTGACCTGCACCGCAGGGAGGCCGTGGACGCGGCCGGGCACACGTCCTCGGCGTTCACCGGCCGGCTGTGGCTGCCGGACGAGAACCGGCGGGAGACGGCGGAGGAGTACCGGCGGCGGATCGAGGACGACCTCGACCGGTCGGTCACCGACATCACCCGTCACGGCCTGCCCAGCCCCCGGCTCTTCGCCTACCCCTTCTCCGAATCGCAGGGGCCGGACTCGGCGTCACCGACGAACCAACTGCTGCGCAAGGCACTCGCGGAGCGGTTCGTGACGGCCCTGACCAACGGCTCCGACCGTCCGGTGCGCCCGCTGCCCGCCGGGCGCCGGGCGGCCGCCGCGGGTGAGGTGCAACGGGTGGAGATCACTTCCGGCACCAGCACCCGGGAACTCCTCGCCGCCGTCGAGCGCTGGACGTCCGTGTCCCCGGCCGAGTGTCCTGACCCGCTCGGCCGGCCCCGGCTGTGGCGGCGCGACGAGAGGTCGAGGGCCGACGGCCTGGGGGCGTTCACCGGCACCGGGCCCTATCCCGGCCCGAGCGGTTACACCGCCGCCGCCTACCGGCCGACGAGTTCCGCCGACTGGAGCGACTACACCGTCGATGCCCGCGTCGAGGGCCTGCGCGAGTCGGCCAACAGTGCCGGCCTGATCACGCGCGACGGCAGTCTCGACCCGCTCGAGGTGTCGGTCAGCTTCAGCTACGTCCGGCTCCGGGAGTACCGGGGCGGCCGCTGGCGGGAGATCGGCCGCCGCACCCTGACCGATGCCGCCGGGCACCACGTCAGGATCACGGTGGACGGCGATCGCACCGTGGTGGTCGTCGACGGCGGCGCGCCGATCGAACGGGCCGCCCGCGCGACCGGCGGGGACGCGACCGGGGGGATCGCCGTCAGTGTGCGCAACGCCGATCCCCGCGGGGCCTGGCCGCGCTTCGAGTCCCTGACCGTGCGCCCGCGGACCGGGGCGGTCGCGGCCCCGGAACGGTGAGAGGCCTTCTCAGGCCGGCAGTTCGGCCTCGATGAGGTCGGCCGCCCGCCCGGTCCCGCCCTCCTCGGCCATCCGCTCCCTGATCAGCGTCAGCCTCGCGGTCACGTCCGGATCGCCGGCCAGGGCGATCACGGCGGCGCGCAGGGACGCCGCGTCCGCCTCCTCCTTCGGCAGATGCCGGGCGACTCCGAGGGACTGGAGCATGTCGGCGTTGCCGAACTGGTCGACGGCCTGCGGCACCGCCACCATCGGGGTGCCGGTGGCGAGCCCCTCCTGGCTGCCGCCCGCTCCCGCGTGGGTGATGAAGGCGTCCGCCTGCTTCAGCACGGACAGCTGCGGGACCCAGGAGTGCACCTCGATGTTCGGCGGTACGTGCCCCAGTTCAGCCGGATCGACCTGCGCGCCGATCTGCAGCACCACGTGCCAGCCTGGGAGACCGCCGAAGGCCTCGACGCATTCCCGGTAGAACGCGGGCTCGCCGGTGAACGACGACCCGAGGGAGACCAGCAGGACCTTCTCCGCGTCGGCCGGCCTCTTCCATTCGCCCTGGTCGGCGCGTTCGCCCTGGCAGGCGCCGACAAAGGTGAACCGCGCGTGGTCCACCCGGTCGGCGTTCGGCTGGAGCGCCTCCGGGATCAGCACCAGGCCACGGCGGGGGCGGGCCACGAAGTCGTCCGGGGAGAGGTCGCCGAGACCGTTCTCCGTGAGCCAGTCCGCGAAGCGCTCGAAGTAGGCCCTGCCCCGCCCGGTCTTCCTGACTTCGGCGTTCTGGAGCTCCCCCACCTCTTCCGCATACCCCTCCCAGGGCACCAGGTTGGGCCAGAGCTGGACGGCGGGCACGCCCCAGCGGTGGGCGAGGACACGCGCCGGGTAGGCGGTGATGTCGTGCAGGACGAGGTCGGGTTCGTCCCCGGCGAAGGCGTCGGCGAGCTGCGGCAGAGCCTGGACGGCGTCGGCGAGGAACGGCTCGATGTAATCGATGGGTTCGCTCCCCCAGCCCTCCGGACCGGTGGGCAGGGTGGAGGTGTATACGACCGGCTGGGCTCCGGTGGCGGCGACCTTCGCCGCGAAGGAGGCCGGGACGGCGTAGCTGACGCGGTGACCACGGATCACCAGCTCCCGGATCACTTCGAGGCTCGGGTTCACGTGCCCGTGGGCGGCGATCGAGAACATGGCGATGTGGGCGCGCGGTGGCGTTGTCATGCCACCAAGATAAGCGAGACGATACGTCTCGTCCAGTTGTTTCGCCGCATGCCCCGCCCGGGATCAGCGCTGGTAGCGGGCCAGAACCCGGTTCCCGTCCTCGACCAGGCGTTTCTTCAGCTCCTCGGTGTCGATGGCCCCGCTGTAGTACTCCTGGAGTGCCGGCGTGGCGACCTTGTCCTTCCATTCGGGGTAGCCCCGGACCGACTGCGCGGGTGCGGGGCGCAGTGCCCGGGCGAGCGCGGTACCCGTGGCCCAGCCGTTCTCGGCGGTGTGCAGGGCGGGGTCCGCCAGCGCCTCGGTGCCGGTCGGCAGCATCCAGTCGCCCTTGGCCAGCCGGACCATGTTCGCGGGACGCAGCAGGAAGTCGATGAACCGCGCGGCCTCCCTCTTGTGCGGACTGTCCTCTGCGACCGAGAGGGTCTGCGGACTGACCCCCTGGGCGAGCCCTCCGCTGCCGGCCGGCGCCGGCAGCACCGTCCACTCGAAGCCCTCGGGGGCCTGCTCGACGACCTGCTGGCGGTAGGAGAAGCCCAGCGGGACCATGGCGTACTTCCCGCCGAAGAGGCCGGGGAGGGTGTCCGAACCTCCCATGCCGAGGGACGGACGCGCGGCACTGCGGTCCGAGACGACCTGGTCCCGGACCGTGCCGGGCATGACCCGGTCGCCTTCGTCGAACCGGATCGTCACCTTTCCGTCGGTACCGCGGTGGAAGAGCCGGCCACCGGATGAGAGGCCCAGGTTGAGGGTGACGGAGACCGGCTCCTTGAGCGGCCAGGCGACGCCGTACGTCCCCTTCTTCGTGAGCTTCGCGGTGATCTGCCGGAACTCCGGCCAGCTCCAGGGCTTCCCGGGGGTCGGGATCCTGACGCCGGAGGCTTCGAGGATCTTCGTGTTGGCGATCAGGACCTTGGGTTCCTGGAGGAAGGGGACCCCGTAGACGCCGTCGCCGAAGGTGGTGGTCGCCCAGGACTGCTGCGGGATGTCCTCGGTCAGCCGGTCCGGCAGCAGGGTCCTCAGGTCGGCGAGGTAGCCGCCGTACGCGAAGTCCGCGAGGTCGTCGGAGGCGTCGTGGATGATGTCGGGCGCCTCGCCGCCCTCGAAGGACGTGAGCAGCTGGTCGTGGACGTTGTCCCAGCTGCCCTGGACGTAGTCCACCTGGACGTCCGGGTGGGTGGCGTTCCATTCCCGTACGAGCTGCCTGTTGGCGTCGACGGACTCCTTCTGCCAGGCCAGCGACTGGAAGCTGAGCCGGATCGTGCCGTCCGCCTCCGTGCCGCGGCCGTCGTCGCCCGAGCAGCCGGCCAGCAGAAGGGCGAGAACGGTGGTCACCGCGGTGGCGAGTGCGGGCAGGCGTCGGCGGGGCATCAGTTCTTCACCGCCCCGGCCGTCAGGCCGCCCGTGATGCGCTTCTGGATGACCGCGAAGAGCACGAGGGAGGGAAGGGTGGCGAGGAACGCGGCGGCAGCGAGCGGCCCGAGGTCGGCCACCCCCTCCGCGCCGAGGAAGTGCGTGAGGACGACCGGCAAGGTCTGCTTCTCCGGGGTCTTGAGCAGGACGAGCGCGAAGAAGAACTCGTTCCATGCGGTGATGAACGCGAAGAGCGCGGTGGCGACGATCCCCGGGGCCAGCAGGGGCGCGGTGACCGAGACGAGGATCCGGACCCTCCCCGCCCCGTCGACGGCGGCGGCCTCCTCCAGTTCGGGCGGCACGGCCCGTACGTATCCGGCGAGCATCCAGAGCGCGAAGGGCAGGGACCAGACGACGTACACCAGGATCAGCCCCCACAGCGAGTTGATCAGGTGCAGGTACTTGAGGACCAGGAACAGCGGGATGATCACGAGGACGAAGGGGAACGCCTGGCTGACCACGACCCACCCGGTGGCGGCCGTGGAGAGGCGCCCTCGGTGGCGGGCCATCACATAGGCCATGGGCGTGGCGATGACGACCGCGATCAGGGCGGCGCAGAGCGCGGCAGTGAGCGAGTTGGCCGCGGCCCTGAGCAGCGGCTGTTCGTCGAAGGCCTGCCGGAAGTTGTCCAGCGTCGGGTCCTCGGGGATCCACGTGGGGTGCAGCGAGCCGAGTTCGCGGGCCGGCTTGAAAGCGGTGGAGATCAGCCAGAGGAAGGGGAACGCGAGGAAGACGAGGTAGCACAGGAGCGCGGCGTACTGCCCGGCGCGCGCGGTTCCGCTCGTACGCAGGCTCATCCGTCCTCGCCTCCCCTCAGCCGGCCGACGAGATACACGGCGAGGAGCACCGAGATGACGGCGACCATCACGCATCCCATCGCGGCGGCGTAGCCGAACTGCCCGTAGCGGAATGCCTCCTCGTAGGCGAAGAGCATGGGCAGCCGGGTACGGCCGCCCGGCCCGCCGCTGGTCAGGACGTAGACCAGGGCGAAGGAGTTGAAGTTCCAGATGAAGTTGAGCGCGCTGATCGCGAGGGCCACCGGCCTGATGGCGGGCCAGGTGACCGTGCGGAAGCGACGCCAGGCGCCGGCTCCGTCGAGGGCGGCCGCCTCGTGGAGTTCGTGCGGGGTGTTCTGCAGTCCGGCCAGCAGCGCCACGGTGGTCTGCGGCATGCCCGCCCAGATGCCGACGACGATCACGGCGGGCAGCGCGGTGGCGAGTCCGGTGAGCCAGTCCCTGCCGTCACCGAGCCCGAGATCGCGGACGGTCTCGTTGAGGATGCCGGCGTCCGGGTTGTAGACCAGGCGCCACATGATGCCGACGACGACCTCGGGCATGGCCCAGGGGATGATCGCGAGTGCCCTCGCGAGCCAGCGCATCCGCAGGTTCGCGTCGAGCAGCAGGGCGAGTCCGAGGGCGAGCACGAACTGCGGGACCGTGACCCCGACCGCCCACAGCAGGCCGATCCGGAAGGACTCCCAGAACAGGGTGTCGTGCAGCAGGTCCTGGAAGTTGAGGAGGCCGACCCACTGCGTGGAACGGGTGCGGCCCGACTGGGCGTCGGTGAAGGCCAGCGCGATGCCGTACAGCAGGGGGCCGACGCTCAGGATCAGGATCGGGATGAGCGCGGGCAGCACCAGGAACCAGGTGGCGCCGTCCCGTCGGCGGCCGTCGCCCTGTCCGCCCCGCGGGGCTCTGCGCCCGGACCGCACCGTTGCGGTCACCAGTGTCATGAATTCGACCCCTTTACCTCTTCGGATCGGTTTCATCCCTGTATTGCCGCCCGGGCGGCCCCCGTCATCGTGCTGACGGGCCGCCCGTACGTCAAGGTGGCCTGCGCGGATGAGAAAATCAGGCCATGGACGAGATGCGCGCACGCGAGGTACTCACCGCCGCCGGACTGCCCGGTGGGGCGGAGCTCCTCGCGCTGGGCGAGAACGCGGTGTTCGCCGTCGGTGACCTGGTGGTCAAGACCGGCCGGGACGCCACGCACCACCCGGAGCTGCGGGAGCGGGCCGAGCGCGAGGTGGCCGTCGCCCGGTGGCTCGCCGCCTCGGGCGTACCCGCCGTACGTGCGGCCGAACCATCGGCCCGGCTGGTGGAGGGCCACCCGGTGACCGTGTGGCACCGGCTGCCCGATGCCGTACGCCCGTCCGAACCGCACGATCTCGCCCCGCTGCTCACCCAGGTGCACGCGCTGCCGGCCCCGGAGGGCTTCACGCTCCCCCGCCGTGAGCTGCTCGGCGGTGTCGAACGCTGGCTGCGCCTGGCCGGCGACGCGATCGATCCGGCCGACGCGGACTACCTGCGCGGCCGGCGCGACGGCTTCGCGAAGGCCGCAGCGGCTCTCGCCCCGCACCTTCCGCCGGGGCCGATCCACGGCGACGCGCTCCCCCGCAACGTCCATGTCGGCCCGGAGGGGCCGGTGCTCGTCGACCTGGAGACCTTCTCCTTCGACCTGCGCGAGCACGACCTGGTGGTCCTCGCGCTCTCCCGCGACCGGTACGGCCTGCCCGCCGACGCCTACGACGCGTTCACCGAGGCGTACGGCTGGGACGTGCGGCAGTGGGAAGGATGCGCGGTGCTGCGCGGCGCGCGGGAGACCGCCAGCTGCGCCTGGGTCTCCCAGCACGCACCGGCGAACCCGAAGGCACGCGCGGAATTCGAGCGCAGGGTCGCCTCGCTGCGCGAGGACGACCCCGAGGTGCGCTGGTACCCCTTCTGACCGGCTCTCCGGTCCGGCGGGATCACCGTGCGCCGCCGGAGGTGGGTGGGCCGTCCCACGGCGGCAGGCGTGGAACCTGGTGCCCCGTAAGCTACCGGCGACCACCTTGATCAGTCGGAATGGAGACCCCCATGGCCATACCCCGCTCGACCGCGGCGAAGTGGAGCCTGTCGGTCGTGGCCGTGACCGCGGGCGTGCTGCTCACCGGCTGCTCGGCGTCGGTGAGCGTCGGGAAGACCGACCCGAAGCTGTCTGCGGAGAAGCTGGCCGCCACGGTGTCCGAGAAGCTCGCCCGGACGACCGGCCAACCGGAACCTGACATCAGCTGCCCCGAGGACCTCGCCGGGAAGGTCGGCACCACGACCCGGTGCGAGCTCACGGCCGACGACGGCAGCACCCTCGGTGTGACGGCGACCGTCACCTCGGTCGAAGGAGAGCAGATCAACTTCGACATCAAGGCCGACGAGACGGCGACACCGGCTCCCAACTGACGTCCCGGGACGGCCGGATCAGCTCCTGTCGCCCGCGGGCTCCCGCCTCCGGGGTACGAGCGGCCACGCCGGCTCGACGACCGCCGCCGGGTCCGCGGTACGCCGCAGGTAGGCCTGCAGCGAGAGCGACTGCTCGGCTGCCGCGCGCACCTGGAGAATGTGGAGTTCCTCCAGCGGCATCGCCCCGACGGGCCCGTGCTTCTCCCCCATGCGCCGCACCACACGGGCGGCGGCCACCGCGTCCGCCCTCGCGTCGTGAGCGTCGTCGAGCCGCACACCGTAGTGGGCGCACAGGGCGTGCAGGGCCCGCTTCCCCTTCCGGTACTTGTCGACGTGCTTGTCGATCACCAGCGGATCGATGACGGGCGAGGGCGCGTCGCCCAGTCGCTCGCTGACCGACTCGACGGCGTACCGCCGGCACTCACGGTCGAGCAGGGAGAGGTCGTAGCGCGCGTTCATCACCACGAGAGGCGTCCCGGAGCCCAGCCCTTCGGCGACGGCACGGGTGATCTCCTCGATCGCCGAGGCCGCCGGCATCCCGTGCTCGCGGGCCCGTTCCGTCGAGATGCCGTGGATCGCCGACGCCTGTTCGGGTATGGCCACCCCGGGATCCAGCAGCCAGGTCCGCTCGGCCGACACCGATCCGTCGGCCTCCAGCCGGACGACCGCCGCCGTCACGATGCGATCGGTCTCGACGTCCGTCCCCGTGGTCTCCAGGTCGAACGCCAGCAGCGGCCCGCTGATCCAGCTCATCCCGCATCTTCCCTTCAGTGGTGCGTTCCCCCAAGTGACGACCACCTTCGCACGCACCACTGACAACCCCGGAAGGGACGTCAGGAGACGGG
Source organism: Streptomyces sp. Alt3 (assembly GCF_030719215.1). Classification (NCBI taxonomy): domain Bacteria; kingdom Bacillati; phylum Actinomycetota; class Actinomycetes; order Kitasatosporales; family Streptomycetaceae; genus Streptomyces; species Streptomyces glycanivorans. The sequence continues at coordinate 1,499,073 of NZ_CP120983.1, forward strand.
CCTGGAGTCCGTCCAGACCGACTCGAACTCCTCGCGGTACGTCTCGAAGAGGCCGTGCTCACTGTCCTGCCCCGCCCTGACCACCGCACGCCCCCCGCCGCGCAGCACCAGGACGGGCGCCTCCATGCCGCGTGCGCGACGCAGGTACGGCTGGACGACCCCGACCGCGTCGGACCCGTCACCGTCCACCAGGTAGGCGGTGAAGCGCGGCGTCTCGTCGAAGACGTGGATCTGGAAGGCCCCCGGGTCGCGGAGCCTGGAGCGGACCCGGCGCATGTGGAGGATGTTCATCTCCACGGAGCGGCTCAGTTCGCCCTTCTTGAGTCCGAGTTCGCGCTCCCGGCGCTTGACCGCGCTGCTCGCCGGGTTGATGAACAGCAGCCGGACCCGGCAGCCCGACTCGGCGAGGCGGACGAGCCGGCGCCCCGAGAAGTTCTGCGTGAGGAGGTTGAGTCCTATGCCGATCGCGTCCAGCCGGCGCGCGCCGCCGAACAGGTCCTCGGCGGGCAGCTGACGCTGCAGGCGCACCCGGTCCGGGTGGACGGAGACGACGTCGGCGTAGCGGTCGCCGACCAGTTCCTCCACGGCGTCCACGGGCAGCCGGTCGGCGGACGGGACCGCGGCCCCGTTGCCGAGGATCTCGAGCAGCCGTGCGGACGCCCTCTCCGCCTGGGCCAGGACGGCCTCGTTCAGCGCCCGGTTGCGGGAGACGACGTTGCGCGCCACCTCCAGCTCGTCGAGCGCGAGCTCCACCTCGCGGCGGTCGTCGAAGTACGGTTCGAAGCAGGGCCAGTGCTGGACCATCAGCTCGCGCAGCTGCGGCAGCGTGAGGAAGCTCAGGACGTTGTCGTCGGCCGGGTCGAGCAGGTAGCCCTTGCGGCGCGAGACCTCCCGCACGGCGACGGCGCGCTGCACCCACTCCTGTCCCGCGGGCCCCGCGGCGGCCACCACCCAGTCCTCGCCGTGCACCGGCTCGTAGATCGGCCGGATCACGGCGGAGACCACGGCACGCAGCCGTTGTTCCACCAGATTCAGCCAGATGTAGGCACGCCCCGCCCGCTGGGCGCGCGTGCGCACCTCGTTCCAGGCGTCCGCTCCCCAGTCCAGCTCAGCACCGATCTCCATGGGCTGTGCGAGGGAGACAGCCCCCGGCGGGGCATCGGTCGATTCCCCCTCGTGACCCGTGTCACCTGGGGGCAGCTCGAACCCTCCCGAGCTCACCCGTGTACCGCCTTCCACTCCCCCACCAACGATCAAGGAAGGGTACTCCGGTAGCGGGAGCCGGTGCAGCAGGATGCACAGGCTCCTTACTCAACTCCCCTATGTCACCGGCCCGTTCCTTGCGGTGAGATCGGGTGGAGTGAGATGGTTCATAGTGATTGCGCACCCTCTCGCACGCCGTAGGACGGACGGAGGCGCTGCCCGGCGGCCCGGGCCCCCTGTCCGGGCGACACCGAGGTGTGCCAGGTTGACCGGCCCGGCGGGACGACACGACGGAACCCGGCCGCACCGCTCGACGTACTAGGTACAGGACCGTCTTTCGGGGAGTATCGGGGCGAAAACCCCCAGCACCCGGATCAGAAGTGGAAGAGTCCTATCTATGCAGGTCTGGCCGGGACACGCGTATCCGCTCGGTGCCACGTACGACGGCGCCGGAACCAACTTCGCGGTCTTCTCGGAGGCCGCCGACCGAATCGAGTTGTGCCTGCTGCACGACGACGGTTCAGAAACGGCGGTGGAGCTCCGCGAGACCGACGCCTTCGTCCGTCACGCCTATCTGCCGGGTGTGATGCCGGGGCAGCGCTACGGCTTCCGGGTGCACGGGCCCTACGAACCGCAGCACGGGCAGCGCTGCAACTCGGCGAAACTGCTCCTCGACCCCTACGCCCGCGCGATCTCGGGGCAGATCCGGTGGGGCGAGGCGGTGTACGGCTATCCGTTCGGCAAGCCGGACGAGCGCAACGACCTGGACTCGGCGCCGCACACGATGAGCTCGGTCGTGGTCAATCCGTACTTCGACTGGGGCGACGACCGCCGCCCCCGCACCGACTACCACCGCACGGTGATCTACGAGGCCCATGTGAAGGGCCTGACGATGCTTCACCCGGGTCTGCCGGAGGAGCTGCGCGGCACCTACGCGGGGCTCGCGCACCCCGAGATCATCGCCCACCTGACGGAGCTCGGGGTCACCGCGATCGAGCTGATGCCGGTGCACCAGTTCGTCCAGGACCACCGTCTCGCCGACGCGGGCCTCGCCAACTACTGGGGCTACAACACCATCGGTTTCTTCGCCCCCCACAACGCCTACGCCTCCTGGGGCGACCGCGGCGAGCAGGTGCTGGAGTTCAAGCAGGCGGTGAAGGCGCTGCACCAGGCGGGGATCGAGGTGATCCTCGACGTGGTCTACAACCACACCGCCGAGGGCAACCACCTCGGTCCGACGCTGTCGTTCCGGGGGCTGGACAACGCCTCGTACTACCGGCTGGCCGACGACCAGAAGTACTACATGGACACCACCGGCACGGGGAACTCCCTGCTGATGCGGTCGCCGCACGTCCTCCAGCTGATCATGGACTCGCTGCGGTACTGGGTGACCGAGATGCATGTGGACGGCTTCCGCTTCGACCTGGCGGCGACCCTCGCACGCCAGTTCCACGAGGTGGACCGGCTGTCCTCCTTCTTCGACCTCGTGCAGCAGGACCCGGTGGTCAGCCAGGTGAAGCTGATCGCCGAACCCTGGGACGTGGGCGAGGGCGGTTACCAGGTGGGGAACTTCCCGCCGCTGTGGACCGAGTGGAACGGCAAGTACCGGGACACGGTGCGGGACCTGTGGAGGGGCGAGCCCCGGACCCTCGCGGAGTTCGCCGGGCGCCTCACGGGCTCCTCCGACCTCTACCAGGACGACGGCAGGCGCCCGCTGGCCTCGATCAACTTCACCACCTGCCACGACGGTTTCACCCTGCACGACCTGGTCTCCTACAACGACAAGCGCAACGATGCCAACGGCGAGGGCAACCGGGACGGCGAGAGCCACAACCGTTCGTGGAACTGCGGGGCGGAGGGCGAGACCGAGGACAAGGAGGTCCTGGAGCTGCGCAGCCGTCAGATGCGCAACTTCATCGCCACCCTGATGCTCTCCCAGGGCGTGCCCATGCTGAGTCACGGGGACGAGTTCGCACGCACGCAGCGGGGCAACAACAACGGCTACTGCCAGGACAACGAGCTCTCGTGGGTCCACTGGCCGGATCCGGCCGCCGCCTCGCACGCGGAGGACCGCGAGGAGGACGGCGCCGCCTCGGACACGAGTCTGCTGGAGTTCACCCGGTCCATGGTCTGGCTGCGCCGGGACCACCCGGTCTTCCGGCGCCGGCGCTTCTTCCACGGCCGTCCGGTGGAGGGCACGCACGACGAGCTGTCCGACATCGCGTGGTTCACCCCGAGGGGTGAGGAGATGACCCAGCGGGACTGGCAGGCCGCGCACGCCAAGGCCATGACGGTCTTCCTCAACGGCCACGCGATCTCCGAGCCCGGCCCGCGCGGTGAGCGGATCGCCGACGACTCCTTCCTGCTCCTGTTCAACGCTGGCGCCGAGACCTTGGAGTTCACCGTTCCGATGAACCACGGCAGGCAGTGGCAGGTCGTCGTGGACACGGCGGTCCCGGACGGGGTGCCGCCCGGTGCGGGGCCCAGGGTGTCCGCGGGCGAGCGGGTGACGCTGATCGGGCGCAGTCTGACGGTGCTCAAGCGTCCGGCGTAGGCCGTTGGGGTGACGGGCACCGGCCGGGCGGGCCGCCGGCCGGTGCCGGGCCGTCGGAAGGTGGGAGAGAGGCGCCCCGCTGGGTACGTACGAGTCCATGACGCCCACCGCCACGTACCGGCTCCAGCTCCAACCGGACTTCCCGTTCGCCGCCGCCGCCGACGCCGTGCCGTACCTCGCCGGACTCGGCGTCTCGCACCTGCATCTGTCCCCCGTGCTGGAGGCCGTGCCAGGCTCCGGGCACGGCTACGACGTCGTCGACCACAGCAGGGTGCGGGCCGAGTTCGGGGGTGAGGAGGGCCTGCGGGAGCTGGCCGCAACGGCTCGCGCGCACGGCCTCGGGCTGATCCTGGACATCGTGCCGAACCACATGGCCGCCGCGCCCCGGTACAACCTGCCGCTGTGGGAGGTGCTGCGCGAGGGCCCCGGGTCCCCGTACGCCCGCTGGTTCGACATCGACTGGGCAGCGGGCGGCGGGAAGGTGCTGCTGCCCGTGCTGGCGGGGCGTGTCGGCGAGGAGAGCGACGCCTTCGAGCAGGGCACCCGGGACGACGGCACACCCGTGCTCCGCCACGGCGACCTGGAGTTCCCGCTCCGCGAGGGCACGGCGGGCCTCCCACTGCCCGAGCTGCTGGCCGCGCAGCACTACCGGCTCGCCTGGTGGCGGCTGGCCAGGACCGAGCTGAACTACCGCCGGTTCTTCACCATCTCGGACCTGATCGGCGTGCGGGTGGAGCACCCCGAGGTCTTCGACGCCACCCACGGCAAGATCCTGGAGCTGGTCCGCGACGGGGTCGTCGACGGGCTGCGCATCGACCACCCGGACGGGCTGGCCGATCCCGCCGCGTACCTCGGGCGGCTCGGTGACGCCACCGGCGGCCGCTGGACGGTGGTGGAGAAGATCCTCACGGGACCCGAGTCCCTGCCGGCAGGCTGGGCTGTCGCGGGGACGACGGGGTACGACGCGCTGCACCGGGTGGACGGGCTGTTCACGGACCCGATGGGCGCGGCGGATCTCCTGGGCCGCTACCGGGACTTCGCGGGACCTCCGGGCGACCGCGGCGGCTACTGGACGGCGACGGTCCGGCGGGCGGCGTACCGCGTGGTCACCCACGAGCTGGCAGCCGAGACGGAGTGGCTGACCCGACTCGCCGTCGAGGTCTGTGCCGGGGACCCCGCCCTCAGGGACCACGCGCCGTGGGCCCTGCGCACGGCGGTACGGGAACTGCTGGTCCGGGTGCCCGTGTACCGGCCGTACGTGACGGCGGGCGGTCCGCTCACGGAGGCCGCCGAGTCGACGCTCCCGGCCGGGACGGTGCGGGACGCCAAGGCTGCCTTCTCGGTCTCCCAGGAGGCGGAGGCCGTCGACGTGGTGCGGGATCTGGCGCTCGGCCGCCTCGGTGACGGACCGGCCCACTCGGCGTTCTGCGCCAGGTTCGCGCAGACGGCGTCCGCCCTGCACGCCAAGTCGGTGGAGGACACGGCGTTCTACCGTTACGCACCGCTGATCTCGGCGACCGAGGTGGGCGGCGACCCGGGGCGGCCGGCGGTGAGCCCGGAGGAGTTCCATGCCTTCTGCGCCCGTGTCGCCCGGGACTGGCCGGCGACCGGCACGGTGCTGACCACCCACGACACCAAGCGGAGCGGGGACCTCCGCGCCCGGATCGCGGTGCTGTCCGAGTGCCCGGAGCGGTGGTCCTCGCTGGTTGCTCAGCTGTCCAGGGCGACGCCCGTGCCGTCCCCGGATCCTCAGCTGGCCTGGCAGGCCTGGCAGTCGGCGTACGGGTGCGCGGGCCTGCCCGCGGGGGAGATGGCGGGCAGGCTGGAGCCGGCGCTGCTCAAGGCCGTCAGGGAGGCCGGCCTGTTCACCAGCTGGACCGAGCCGGATCCGGTGTACGAGCGGGCGGTGACCGACTTCGTGGCGGCCGGCCCGGGCGGTGACTCCGGTGAGGCGCGGTCGGCGCTGACCAGGTTCGCGGACGGGCTGGCCCCCTTCGTACGGGCGAATGTGCTGGGTGCCGCGCTGGTGCATCTGACGATGCCCGGGGTGCCCGATCTGTACCAGGGCACGGAGCGGGACTACATCGCCCTGGTCGACCCCGACAACCGGCGGCCGTTCACCAGGCCCCCCTCGGGTGAGGACGAGAAGGCCGCGCTGACCACGGCCGCGCTCCAACTGCGCCGGGAGCGCCCGGAGCTCTTCGGGGAGTCGGGAACGTACGCCCCGCTCGCGGCACACGGCCCCGCGGCCGCGCACTGTCTGGCGTTCGCCCGGTCGGGCGAGGTGGTCACGGCGGTGACCCGGCTGTCGCTGCGGCTCCACGAGGAGGGCGGCTGGCGCGACACGGAGCTGGCGCTGCCCGGCGAGGACCGGTGGAGCGATCTGCTGTCGCCCGGGCGGGATTTCATGGGTTCCGCCGTGGCCGTGGCCGAACTCTTCGCGGACCGGCCGGTGGCGCTGCTCGTCAGGGCTCCGGGCGGCCGGCAGGGATGACGGAGCCGGGCGGCCGGGTTCAGGCCGGGGGCACCGGCAGCGACGCGGTGAGCCGGAAGGTCATCCGGCCGAAGCTCACCTGGTCGCCCTCGCGCACCACGACCGAACCGACGACCCGCTGTCCGTTGACGCACGTGCCGTTCGTGGAGCCCAGGTCGCACAGGATCCACCGGCTGCCGTGCGCGGTCAGTTCGGCGTGCATCCGGGACACCGTCTCGTGGCTGAGGCGGAGTCCGTTGCCCGGGTCGCGGCCGATGCGCAGCGGGTGCGGGCCGGGCATGGGCAGCAGGAGCCTCGGCAGCCGCTCGGACTGCCACGCCCTGCGCAGGCGGGCCGGGAAGGCGGAGACCCCGCCGACCGCGCGGAACAGGCCCCGGGACCAGCGTCCGTCCGTCTCCAGGTCCGAGGTGAGCGCCTTCAGCTCCTCGGAACGCCGCGCGGTCAGGGCGATTTCCATGCGTCGCAGGAAGGTGTCGTGGGAGAGCTTTCCCTGTGCGGCGCCGTCTCTGAGCGCACCGAGGACACGGTCGCGCTCGGCGTCCGAGAGCCGCGCGGGATACGTGTGGTGCTCGAAGGAGGACGTCACGGAACGATTGTCGGTCCGAGAGCCCCGGAGTGTCCAGACGATGCCCGTTTCCGCCCTCCTCCGACCTGCGCGGCAGGCGGGAGATACCGCGCCCCGGGAGCCGGATGGTTGCTATCCTCCGGCGCCGCCGTCGTACGGCGCGGCACCCCCGTCGAGGAGACTCCGTGACCCCTGCACCACCGGAACTGACCATCCGTCCGCTCGCCGGAGCGGACGAACTCGGTCTCTTCCGCCGCCTTTCCTACGTGCTCGACCACGAGCTGGCCGACGACCTCGCCACGGGGCGTCGCCGCCCGGACTGGATGTGGGTGGCCCTGCGCGGCGACCGCGTCCTCGGCCGGCTCTCCTGGTGGACGGGGCAGGAGGGCGGCAGTCCCCAGTTCCTGGACTTCTTCGACCTGGACGACACCCTGCCGGAGCCGGAGCGCGGCGCGATCGGGCTCGAACTGCTGGAGAAGGCGACGGCCGCGGTCGTCCCGGCCGGGAGCCCCCGGCCTGAGTACGGCCGGTTCGTCCCCCCGGACTGGCGCGAGGACCCCGCCGCGCGCGGTGTCGTCGAGGCCCGGATACGGGTGATGGAGGCGAGCGGCGCCCGGATGCTGGTCGAGCGTCTGCGCCTGGAGTGGCGGGCCGGTACGCCGGTGCCCGAGGACAGTGGCCGGCTGGTGTTCCGGCAGGTCTCCGGTCGCGAGGACCTCCTCGCGCTGATGGCCCCGGTGATGGAGGGGACGCTGGACGCGCACGGACAGGCCGACCTGGCGTCCGGACTGAGCGCCCGTGAGGCGGCGGAGAAGCACTACGACGAGGATTTCGCCGGTCTGCGGACGCCGCGCGAGTGGTGGCGGGTGGCGGAGCTGCCGAGCGGTGAGCCGGTCGGCTTCGTCGTCCCGGCGCGGAACAACTACCACCCGATGATCTCCTACATCGGGGTGCTGCCGGCGCACCGCGGGCACGGCTACATCGACGACCTCCTCGCCGAGGGCACGCGGGTGCTCGCCGCCCAGGACGGTGTGGAGCGGATCCGGGCGGCGACGGACCTCGGCAACGTCCCCATGGCGAAGTCCTTCGCGCGCCTGGGCTACGTCAACTTCGAGCGGGCCTTCGACATGGTGTGGGACCACTGAGAAACCGGTGGACGTGAGGGGTCCGGGGGCCGTACTCTCGGCGCCCGGACACCCGCCCGGACTGGGAAGGAGGCGAGACCCGTGCGCGACCCCGGCACCACCCGCACCACCCGCAGCACCACGATCACGCGCTCCCCATCCGCCCGCAGGACGGTGTCGGACTCGGTCTGACCGGGAGCGCTCGCCTCTCACACCGAGTCCCGGAGGACTTTCCCCATGACCGATGTGGTCATCCGTCCGCTCATCCCGAGCGACGCCCATCTCTTCCACGCGCTCCACGACCCCGGTCTCGTCGGCCGGTCCGCGTTCGGACACCGCTGGGCCACCGTGGCCGACGGCGGCGAGTACCGTCCCGAGTGGACCTGGGTGGCTCTGCGCGACGGCGTCGTCGTCGCCCGGGCCGCCTGGTGGGGCGGGCCCGATGACACCGAACCGGTGCTGCTCAACTACTTCGACTTCGCCGAGGGCGAGGACGCCGCGGGCACCGAACTGCTCCGCCGCGCCCCCTGGTCCGTCGAGTACGAGCTGATCGTTCCCCCGGCCTGGCGTGAGACCCACGGGGTACGGGCGGCCGCGTCGGCGCGGATCGCGGCGGCCGAGGCCGCCGGGATGAAGCCGCTGGTCGAGCGCTACCGGTACGAGTGGACACCCGCCGACGGCCTGCCCGAGCGCCCCGGCCGGCTGGTCTTCCGCGAGGAACCCGACGACGCGGTGGTCCTGGACGTGCTGCGCCGGGTCCACTCCAGGACGCTGGACGCCCACGCCCTGCGCACCATCGAGGGCCCGGGCGGTCTGGAGCAGGCCGCCCAGGAGGAGCTGGACTTCTTCAACTGGTGTCCCTCGCCCCGCTCCTGGTGGCAGCTCGCCCACACCCCGGACGGCGCGCTCGTCGGCATCCAGGTGCCCGCCCGCAATCCGGGTGGCCCGTGCGTCGGCTTCATCGGGGTCGTTCCCGAGGCGCGCGGGCACGGCTACGGCTACGACCTGCTCGTCGAATGCACCCGCTTCCTCGCCGGCGAGGGTGCCACGGCCGTCGCGGGTGCGACGGACCGGGGCAACGTGCCGATGGCCGCCGCGTTCGCCCGGGCGGGGCACCGCATCATCCAGGAGCGCGTTCACCTGGTGTGAGGGCCGGACCACCCGTGCGCTGTGCGCGGATCACGTCGCGGTACCAGGCGTAGGACTCCTTCGGGGTCCTGCGCAGGGTCTCGTAGTCGATGTGGACCAGGCCGAACCGTTTGCTCGCGCCCTCGGTCCATTCGACGTTGTCGGTCAGTGACCAGGTGAAGTAGCCCCGCACGTCGACGCCCGCGTCGATGGCCGTGCGCAGCGCCTCCAGGTGTCCTTCCAGGAAGGCGATGCGGCGGCCGTCGGCGACGGGTTCGTCGACGGCGCAGCCGTTCTCCGTGATGTAGACGGGCGGCAGCCGGTCCCCGAAGCGGTCCCGCAGCTGACCGAGCGTCTCGGCGAGTCCCTGGGGTACGACGGGCCAGCCGAAGTCGGTGGTGTCGTACCCCTCGATCTCCCTGATGCCGAACGGGAGGCCGGAGGGCATCGAGTAGCCCGAGAAGGAGTCGAGCGCCTCCGGCCTGGGCGCTCCGACCAGGGTCGGGTTGTAGTAGTTGACGCCGTACCAGTCGAGGGGGGCGGAGATGATCTTGAGGTCGTCCTCGACCGGGCCGGGCATCAGGGCCGCGAAGCCCTCGTCGGGGTACCGGCCGGTGAGGACCGGGTCGGCGAACAGCCAGTTGGTCAGGGTGTCGTAGAGCTCCGCGCCCGTGCGGTCCTCGTCCGTGTCCCCGGCGGTCCAGACGGGCGAGTGGGAGAGCGCGATGCCGATGTTGCCGGCGCCCGCGGCGCGCAGCGCCCGTACGGCCAGTCCGTGGGCGAGCAGTTGGTGGTGGGCGGCCGGCAGCGCGTCGAAGAGGAGTGTGCGGCCGGGGGCGTGCTCGCCGAGTGCGTAGCCGAGCATCGTCACCTCGGCCGGTTCGTTGATGGTGATCCACATGGGGACCCGGTCGGCGAGGCGTTCGGCGACCATGCCCGCGTATTCGGCGAAGCGGTAGGCGGTGTCCCGGTTGAGCCAGCCGCCCGCCTCGTCCAGCGGGAGCGGGGTGTCCCAGTGGTAGAGGGTCGGGGCAGGGGTGATGCCGTGGGCGCAGAGCTCGTCGACGAGCCGGTCGTAGAAGTCCAGGCCGGCGGGGTTGAGCGAGCCGCTGCCGCCGGGTACGACCCGGGGCCAGCTGATCGAGAAGCGGAACGCGTCCGCGCCGAGTCCGGCGAGCAGGGCGACGTCCTCGCGGTAGCGCTCGTGGAAGCCGGTGCCGCGGGTGGTGTCGGTGCCGTCCTTGATGCGGCCGGGCTGGGCCGCGAAGGCGTCCCAGCCGGAGAGTCCCTTGCCGTCGGTGTCGAAGGCTCCCTCCGTCTGGAAAGCGGAGGCGGAGGCGCCCCACAGGAAGCCGGGTGGGAAGGTCGGCACGGTCATCTCGGCCTCCAGCAGCCGTAAGAGGGACCTCGTGGTACTGCCCGGGCTCACCGCGAATGAGCGGAACCCGGTAGGGCAATGATCAGGACCAGACCCTAATGGCCAGGTGTGGGCTCGCTCCAGTGTCCCGGGGCGGTGCGTACGGATTCCGCCGGTCACGGGGCCTCCGGCGAGGCGTCAGGTTCATGGACGAGGAGTGCTGAATGCAGTTCGAGGTGTGGGCCCCCCAGGCCGGGTCGGCCGTGCTGCGAACGGCGGGCGGACGCCTGCCGATGGAGCGCGACCCGCGGCGCGCGGGCTGGTGGACGGCGGAGGCGGAGGCCGCCGACGGCGACCGCTACGGCTTCTCGCTCGACGACGGCCCCGTGCTGCCGGATCCGCGGTCCCGGCGCCAGCCCGACGGTCCGGACGGCGAGAGCGCCGTCGTCGACCAGGACGCCTACACCTGGCGCACCGCCTGGGCGGGGCGCGGGCTGCCGGGCGCGGTCCTGTACGAACTGCACGTCGGCACTTTCACGGAGGCGGGCACCTTCGACGCGGCGGCCGAACGGCTCGGCCATCTCGTCGGTCTCGGCATCACCCATGTCTCCGTGATGCCCGTCTGCCCGTTCCCGGGAACCCACGGGTGGGGGTACGAAGGAGTGTCGCTCTGGGCGGTGCACGAGCCGTACGGCGGCCCGGGCGGGTTGAAGCGTTTTGTCGACACGGCGCACGGACTGGGTCTCGCCGTGGTCCTGGACGTGGTCCACAACCATCTGGGCCCCTCGGGCAACCACCTGCCGGCCTTCGGCCCGTACTTCACGGACACGCACCACACCCCCTGGGGCTCGGCCGTCAATCTCGACGCCCCCGGTTCGGACGAGGTACGCGCCTATCTGCTGGGCAGCGCACTCGCCTGGCTGCGGGACTACCGACTGGACGGCCTGCGTCTGGACGCCGTCCACGCGCTGGCCGACGGCAGGGCGCTCACCTTCCTGGAGGAGCTCTCCACCGCCGTCGACGCGCTCGCCTCGGAACTCGGCCGGCCGCTGGGGCTGATCGCGGAGTCCGACCTCTGCGACCCCCGCACGACCACTCCGCGCACGGAGGGCGGCATCGGGCTGCACGCCCAGTGGAACGACGACTTCCACCACGCCCTGCACACCGCGCTCACCGGCGAGTCCCAGGGCTACTACGCCGACTTCGCGACCGCCCCGCTGGCCGCACTGGCGAAGACCATGACCAAGGCCTTCTTCCACAACGGGACGTACTCCAGCTTCCGGGGGCGTGTGCACGGCCGCCCCGTCGACGCCACCCGGACACCCGCCCACCGTTTCGTCGGCTACGCCCAGACCCATGACCAGATCGGCAACCGCGCCCTCGGGGACCGGCTCGCCGCCGGGCTCTCCCCGGGTCTCCAGGCGTGCGCGGCGGCGCTGGTGCTCACCGGGCCGTTCGTCCCGATGCTGTTCATGGGCGAGGAATGGGGCGCCCGCACCCCCTGGCAGTTCTTCACCGACCACACCGACGAGGAACTCGCCCGCGCCGTACGCGACGGCAGGAGACGGGAGTTCGCGGCGCACGGCTGGGCCGAGGAGGACATCCCCGATCCTCAGGACCCGGCCACCCGGGCCCGCTCCTGTCTCGACTGGAGCGAGCCGGAGCGGGAGCCGCACGCGCGGCTGTACGCCTGGTACCGCGAGCTGATCGCCCTGCGCCACGCCCTGCCCGACCTCTCCGACCCGGACCTGGCGTCGGTGCGGACGGCGTACGACGAGACGGCGCGCTGGATCGTCTGCCGCAGGGGCGATCTGAGGATCGCCGTCAACCTCTCCGGGGAGCCCGCCGCCATCCCGCTGGGCGCCGGCCGGCACCGGGCCGGCGGGGGCAGGGTGCTGGCAGCCTGGGAGCCGGCCGAGGCCCCCGGCGCCGACGGCGTGCTGCACCTGCCGGCGGAGTCGTGCGTGGTGCTGGCCGACGACTGAACACCCCCTCCGTAGCGCCCTACTCGACGACCGCCAGTTCACGGGCGGTGGTGTTCAGCCGCCTGCCGCCGCTCCGCGTGACCGTGACGATGTCCTCGATGCGGACGCCGAAGCGGCCGGGGAGGTAGATGCCCGGCTCGACGGAGAAGCACATCCCGGGGACCAGCGGCTGCTCCTCGCCCTCGATCATGTACGGCGGCTCGTGGGTGGTGACGCCGATGCCGTGGCCGGTGCGGTGGATGAACCGTTCGCCGTAGCCGAATTCGGTGATGACGGCGCGCGCGGCCCGGTCGACGTCCTGGCAGGCCGCTCCGGGCCGCACGGCGCCGCAGCCGGCCTCCTGGGCCTCCCGTACGACGTCGTGGACCCGCTGCTCCTCCGCGGTGGGTTCGCCGACGTGGACCGTGCGGGAGGTGTCGGAGCCGTAGCCGTGCTTCAGCCCGCCGAAGTCCAGGACCACCATGTCGCCCTGCTCGATGGTGCGGTCGCCCGCCTCGTGGTGCGGGTCGGCGCCGTTGGGTCCTGACCCCACCACCGTGAAGTCGACCTGGGAGTGCCCGTGTCCGACGAGGAGTGCGGCCAGGTCGGCGGCCACGTCGCTCTCCCTGCGTCCGGAGAAGCGGACCTTCAGGATCTGCTCGTACGTCGCGTCGGCCGCGGCCCCCGCCGCGGCGAGCCTCTCCAGCTCGGCCGCGTCCTTGACCGCGCGGAGCATCGGCAGGGCGTCGGTCAGCGAGGCGTAGGAGGTGTCGGGGAGCAGCTTGTGCAGGGCCAGCAGATGCAGGGCCCAGGCGTTGTCGCTGATCCCGAACCGGCCCTTGGCGTCGAGCAGTCCGGCGGTCAGGGTGTACGGGTTCGCGGCGTCGGTCCAGTCCCGCAGGGTCAGGGCGGGGGAACCGGCGGCCCGTTCCGCGTCCGCCGCCTCCAGGGCCGGGACGACGAGGACGGGGTCGTGGCCCGCCCTGAGGACGAGCAGGGTGAGGCGCTCCGTGTCCGCGGTCGGCCGGTATCCGGTGAGGTGGACCATGTCGGGCCCCGGTGCCACGAGGACGCCGGCCAGTCCCGCGGCGTCGGCCGACTCTGCGGCGCGGGTCATCCTGGCCCGGTAGTCGTCGGCGGTGAAGGGGGCGGGCTGGTCGGTGCTGGGCATGGGTACCTCCTGGCGGGGCGACGCGGCACACAGCATCCTGCCCGCCCGCCGGTGCGGGCGCGAGCGGGATTCCACGCGTGCCGCGCCCGGTTCAGCGAAGCCGTACGACGAGGTCGGCGCGGTCGCGGTGCCGCTCGACGAGCCGGGCGTTGCGCTCGTCGGAGCCTGCCACCCAGCGCTCGGCCTGGGGGCGTGACCTGCCGAAGCGCACATGCCGGTCGACCAGCCCGCGCACCCGCAGTGCGGGATCGGCGTGCAGGAACCAGACCTCGTCCAGCAGTCCGCGTACGGGCGCCCAGGGGCCCTCGTCGAGGAGCAGGTAGTTGCCCTCGGTCACGACGAGGGGGATGTCGGCGGGGACGCGCACGGATCCGGCGACCGGCTCCTCCAGCGCGCGGTCGAAGGCGGGCGCGTACACCGGGTCCTGGCCTTGGGGGTGGCGCAGCCGGCGCAGCAGGGCCGCGTACCCGGCGGCGTCGAAGGTGTCGGGGGCGCCCTTGCGTCCGGCCCTGCCGAGGCGTTCCAGTTCGGCCCCCGCCAGATGGAAGCCGTCCATGGGGACCAGGACCGCGTTCCCTTCGAGCCGTTCGACGATGCGGGCGGCCAGCGTGGACTTCCCGGCGCCGGGCGCCCCCGCGATGCCGAGGATGCGGCGTCCGCCGCCGGTGGCGAGGCGGCGGGCGCGGTCGGTCAGCGCGGTGAAGTCGCTCGTGTCCATGGCGGGCATTGTCCCCGGACGGGACGGCACACGTTAGTGTTACGTATAACGCACACATGGTCCGTGCTGCTTCCGCACCGCCGAGGACGAGGATCCCCATGTCCCACATCGCTCTGGTCACGCTGGTCGTCCGCGACTACGACGAGGCTCTCTCCTTCTACACCGACGCCCTCGGGTTCGAGCTGGTGGAGGACACGGACCGGGGCGACGGCTCCCGCTGGGTGGTGGTCCGTCCCCGGGGCACGTCCGGTACCGGTCTGCTCCTGGCGCGCGCCAAGGACGAGGCCCAGCTCGGGAGCGTCGGGGCGCAGACCGGCGGCCGGGTCGGATTCTTCCTGCACACGGAGGACTTCGCGGGTGACCACGAGCGGATGCGGGCGGCCGGGGTCCGCTTCCTGGAGGAGCCGCGGCACGAGACGTACGGCTCCGTCGCCGTCTTCGAGGACCTGTACGGCAACCGGTGGGACCTGCTTCAGCCGGCGTGACGTCGCGCCCGGACGTCAGACGGGCCCCGCCGCCGCGCGCAGCGCCTCCAGGACAGGCTTGATCAGCGGATGCCCCTCGGCCCCCTGCCGCACGGCGGCGAAGACCCGCCGCGTCGGGGCGGCGCCCTCCACCGGCCGTACGACGACGTCGCCGAGGTCCGTGCCGCGCAGCGCCGAGCGTGGCACGAGTGCCACCCCGGCGCCCGCCCCGGCCAAGGCGACCACGGCGTGGAAGTCGTCGGACGAGTGCTCCAGCGAGGGCTCGAAACCGGCGTACTCGCAGGCCAGGACCACCACGTCGTGGCAGGGGTTGCCCGGGTACGGACCGATCCAGGTGTCCTCGGCGAGATCGGCGACGGCGACGTGGTCCTGGCCCGCCAGACGGTGGCCGACCGGCAGGACCGCGTCGAAGGGCTCGGAGTACAGCGGCACCCGGGTCAGCCGGCGGTCGTCGTCACCGGGCGCGCCACGGTATTCGACGGCCACGGCCACATCCACCTGACGGTCCAGCACCATCGGCACGCTGGCGTCGCCCTCGGCGTCCTGGACCCGGACCCGGATTCCGGGCGCCGTGCGGGTGAGCTCGGCGATCGCGGGCGCGAGGACGAGCCCGATGCCTGTGGCGAACGCGGCGACGGTGACCTTCCCGGCCACACCCGCGCCGTAGTCGGCGAGCTCCGCCTCGGCCCGCTCCAGCTGGGCGAGGACGGCGTTGGCGTGGGTCAGCAGGATCTCCCCGGCGGCGGTCAGCCGGGCGCCGCGCGCCCCGCGCTCGACCAGTCTGTGTCCGGTCTCCTGCTCCAGGACGGCGAGCTGCTGGGAGACGGCCGAAGGGGTCAGGTACAGCGCGGCGGCTGCGGCGGTCACCGTGCGGTGGTCGGCCACCGCACGGAGGATGCGCAGCCGCCGTGCATCGATCATGCGCTCATTGTCCCAGCTCGCGGGGCGGTTCTACGCCTCCAGCGCGGCCCGTGCGCCGACGAAGGCGTCCACGGCGCGGTTGACGTCCTCGGTGGAGTGCGCGGCGGAGAGCTGGACGCGGATGCGGGCGGCCCCCTGCGGGACGACGGGGTAGGAGAACCCGATCACGTACACCCCGCGTTCGAGCAGCAGCTCCGCCATCCTGCTCGCCTTCGCCGCGTCCCCGATCATCACGGGGGCGATGGCGTGATCGCCGGGCAGTATGTCGAAGCCCTCCTCGGTCATCCGGGAGCGGAACAGCGCGGTGTTGGCGGCGAGCCGCTCGCGCAGGTCGCCCGCGGACTCCAGCAGGTCGATGACCTTGAGGGAGGCGGCGGCGATGACCGGGGCGAGGGAGTTGGAGAAGAGGTACGGACGGGAGCGCTGGCGCAGCAGCGCGACGATCTCGGCGCGCGCGGCGACGTAACCGCCGGAAGCGCCGCCCAGCGCCTTGCCGAGGGTGCCGGTGATGATGTCCACCCGGTCCATGACCCCGTGCAGTTCGGGGGTGCCCCGGCCGCCGGGGCCGACGAAGCCGACGGCGTGCGAGTCGTCGACCATGACCATGGCGTCGTAGCGGTCGGCCAGGTCGCAGATCTCGGCGAGCGGGGCGACGTAACCGTCCATGGAGAAGACGCCGTCGGTGACGACGAGGCGGCGGCGCGCCCCGGACGCCTCCTTGAGCTGCTGCTCCAGGTCCGCCATGTCGCGGTTGGCGTAGCGGTGGCGCTTCGCCTTGGAGAGGCGGATGCCGTCGATGATGGAGGCGTGGTTGAGGGCGTCGGAGATCACCGCGTCCTCGGGGCCCAGCAGCGTCTCGAAGACTCCGCCGTTGGCGTCGAAGCAGGAGGAGTAGAGGATCGTGTCCTCCTGGCCGAGGAAGGCCGAGAGCCGCTGCTCGAGCTCCTTGTGGACCTCCTGGGTGCCGCAGATGAAGCGGACGGACGCGAGTCCGTAGCCCCAGCGGTCCAGCGCCTCGTGGGCGGCGGCGACGACCTCGGGGTGGTCGGCGAGGCCCAGGTAGTTGTTGGCGCAGAAGTTCAGCACCTCACCCGCGCGGCCCCCGGCGGTGACGGCGACCGTGGCGGACTGCGGGGTGCCGATGACCCGCTCGGGCTTCTGGAGTCCGGCGTCACGGATCTCGTCGAGGGTGATGCGCAGGTCGTCGCGTACGGAATCGAACATGAAGGGTGTCTCCCAGGTGGATACGGGTGCGTACGAGGAGCTTCAGGCGGCCCAGTCGAGAAGAACCTTGCCACCGAGTCCGCTCGCGGCGTCGTCGAACGCGGCTTCGAAGTCGCGGTAGCCGTACCGGCCGGTGATCACGGGCGCGAGGTCGAGCCCGCCCTCCAGGAGCACGGACATGGCGTACCAGGTCTCGTACATTTCACGGCCGTAGATCCCCTTGATCGTCAGCATGGAGGTGACGACCCGGGACCAGTCGACGGGGAATTCGGCGGAGGGCAGTCCGAGCATCGCGATGCGGCCGCCGTGCGTCATGTTCGCGATCATGTCCCGCATGGCCTCGGGGCGGCCGGACATCTCCAGGCCGATGTCGAAGCCCTCGCGCAGACCGAGCCTGCGCTGGCCGTCGGCGATGGTCTCGCCCGAGACGTTCAGGGCGAGGTCGACGCCGACCTTCCTCGCCAGGTCGAGACGGGCCTCGCTGACGTCGGTGATGGCGACGTTGCGGGCGCCCGCGTGACGCGCCACGGCGGCCGCCATGATGCCGATCGGGCCCGCGCCGGTGATCAGCACGTCCTCGCCGACCAGGGGGAAGGACAGGGCGGTGTGCACGGCGTTGCCGAACGGGTCGAAGATCGCGGCGACGTCGAGGTCGACCTTGTCCCGGTGCACCCAGACGTTCGAGGCGGGCAGCGCCAGGTACTCGGCGAACGCACCGTCCCTGCCGACCCCGAGTCCGAGGGTGGAGCGGCACAGGTGCCGGCGCCCGGCGAGGCAGTTGCGGCACTTCCCGCAGACCAGGTGACCCTCACCGCTGACCAGGTCACCGACCTTGATGTCGACGACGTCCGCGCCGATCCCGGCGACCTCGCCGACGAACTCGTGGCCCAGGACGAGTGGCGTGCGCACGGCCTGCTGCGCCCAGCCGTCGTAGTCGCGGATGTGCAGGTCCGTACCGCAGATCCCGGTGCGGAGGACCTTGATCAGCACGTCCCCGGGGCCGGTCTCCGGCTCGGGCACGTCCATCAGCCACAGTCCCGGCTCGGCCTTGTGCTTCACGAGTGCCTTCACGGCTGCGGCTCCCTGTACCTGGTGCGGGGCGGACCCCCGTTCCCGGGCATGCCGAGGAACGGCCTGCGGCCCGGGGGTGCGGGGGGGATACGACGGACGGGACAGGGCGAACCGCCTGTCGGCGCGCTCTCTGCCGTCACCGAGAAATGTGCCGTACCCGGCGCTCCAGGTCCATCGAGGATTTCTTAAGCGCGGCCGTAGATCCTCTTCAGGCCCGCCGGGAGACGCCGGGCACCGCCGCCCTGGCCGACGAGTCCACGGCTCGCGCGGCAGGCCGGGGCCGGCTCCCCCGGGCCCTCCGGCGCCGGTCCTCGCTTCAGGGCCGCGGCCAGGGACGCCCGTCGAGGTTCTCGATGTCGCTGTTGAGGCGCTTGAGATACGCGGCGAGGACGGCGACCTCGTCGGGCGACCACCCGGCCATCACCCGCTCCAGACCGCTGATGTTCTCCGCACGTTCCGCGTCGAGGCCGGCCTCACCCGCAGAGGTGATGCGGAACTTGCGGGCGATGCCCCCATCGGGGTCGGGAATGCGCTCGACGAGACCCGCCCGCAGCATGGCGGCGGTCTGCCGGTTCAGGGTTGAGGCGTCCAGCCCGAAGGCCTCGCTGAGCTGCCCGATGGACATCGGCCCCTGCACGCGGATCCGGCTCAGCAGCGTGTACGCACTGCGGTCGAGGCGCCCACCGCCCCGCCTCGACCGGGGCGCGCCGAGCTGGAGGTGCCTGCCCAGCAGCATCGTCTCGAACTCGATCAGGTGCGTCGGCTTGTCCATCGCCTGAGTCACGGGCCAGGTCCTTCTCTCGACCGCCTGAGCGGTGCCGCGGGGCTCTCAACGGCACGTATACCACCCGGAGGCCGGTCCGGTTGACGCGGCATTCAGGTATTTTGACATAGCTATTATTCCGTACCTATGCTGCCGGGGTGCCCGACCCCACCGCACCCGCCCAGGACATCGACCGCGTAGCCTCCGCGCTCGTGGCGTCCCTGCCTGCGCTTTACCGGGGTCTGGAGCGGAAGGTGGCGCAGGAGTTCCCGCATCCCCGGCTCCCCGACGGCCAGTTGGCGCTGCTGTTCCTCGTGGAGGAGCGCGAGGGGATCACCGTCCGCGAGTCGGCCGAAGCCCTGGTGATGAAGCCGAACAACGTCAGCGCGCTCGTCTCCCAGCTCACCGGCCTCGGGCTGCTGGAGCGCAGGCGGGACCCGGACGACAAGCGGATCGCCCACCTGCACCCGACGCCCACCGCCCGCGAGCGGCTCGCCGCGGCGCGGGCACTCAAGGAAGCACACATGGCGCGCGCGCTGCACACCCTCACCGAGGGGCAGCTCGACGCTCTCGGAGCGGCCCTGGGCGCACTGGCGTCACTGGACGGCCGCCTCCACTCCCCCGCCGGCTGACTTCCCCCGCCCGGCACTGCCGCGGCCGGGTCTCCCGGCCTGCTGCTGCCGGGTGCCCTCATGCGCGACGACCACGGTGCGGTCGTCGCGCCCCGGCGCGTCTCCTCCCGTCGTACCGACGTTTCACAGACAAGGCTCACCCATGTCCTCCACCACCGTGGACACCTCCTCCCTGCCCGAGAGCAGTCCACCGGACGCGCCGAGGGGCAGGCGCACCAATCCCTGGCTGACGCTGATCGCCGTCGCCATCGGCCTGTTCATGGTCAACCTCGACGGCTCCGTCGTCGCGATCGCCAACCCGGAGATCGGCCGGGACCTCGACGCGTCCACCGCCGACCTGCAGTGGGTCACCAACGCTTATCTGATAGCCATGGCCGCCCTGTTGATCCTGGGCGGCAAGCTCGGTGACCGCCTCGGACGGCACACGGTCTACATGGTCGGCACCGTGGGCTTCACCCTGGCCTCGGTGGCCATCGGGCTGTCGGGCTCGATCGAGGGCGTGATCGCCTTCCGCGCCGCCCAGGGACTCTTCGCCGCCCTGCTGATCCCCAACACCCTCGGGCTGCTGCGCGCGGTCTTCCCGCCCCGCAAGTTCGGTATGGCCGTCGGCCTGTGGGCCATGGTGGCGTCCTGCTCCACCGCGCTCGGACCGATCGTGGGCGGCCTGCTCATCGAGCACGTCAACTGGCAGTCGGTCTTCTGGATCAACGCCCCGATCGGCCTCTTCGCACTGGTCTTCAGCCTGTTCGTGCTCCCGAGGAGCAAGGACTCCACCGGACACCACCGCTTCGACGTCCCCGGCGTGATCCTGCTCGCCGTCGGTCTGGTCGCCCTGATCTTCGGCGTGGTCAAGGGGGAGACCTGGGGCTGGACCTCCGGCGGAACGCTGGGATCGATCGCCGCGGGCCTGGCCGTGCTGGTCGTCTTCTGCTGGTACGAGACCCGGCAGGAGCACCCGCTGCTGCCGATGCGCCTCTTCCGCAACCGTTCGCTGACCATCGGCACGATCGTCACCGCGATCAACTTCTTCGTGATGCTGGGCGTCATCTTCTTCGTGATGCTGTACCTGCAGAACGTGCGGGGCTTCTCCCCGGTCGAGGCCGGTGTCCGCACCCTGCCGTTCAGCCTTGCCACCGTGGTGGCGGCGCCGCTCGGCGCCGCCCTGACGCAGCGCTTCGGCCCGCGGGTCACGATGCCGCTCGGCATGGTCCTCCAGGCGGCGGCCTCCCTGTGGATGCTGACCTGGGACGCCGGATCTGCGTTCGCCGCGATGTGGCCGCCGTTCCTCGCCATCGGTCTCGGGGTCGGCATGGTGATGTCGGCGTCCTCCGACGCCATCGTCGGCAACGCCCCGCGCAGGGACGGCGGTGTCGCGGGCGGGCTCCAGGCAACCTCGCTGCAGATCGGCGGCGCCCTCGGCACGTCCGTACTGGTGTCGCTGATCAGCGGCAAGGTCGGCTCGACCCTCACCGGCGAGCTGACGTCCGCCGGTGTCCCGGCGGACGCGGCGGCGGGCTTCGAGGAGGCCAAGGACGCGGTGTCCATGGGTGTCTCGCCCGTGTCGGCCGACATGCCCGCGCAGCTGAGGGCCGCCGTGATCGAGGGCAGCGGCAACGCGTTCATGAACGGTGTGCACTCCGCCGTGATCGTCACAGCGGTCCTGTGTGCCGTCGGCGCGCTGCTGGCCGGTTTCGGCATGCGCCGCGCCTCCGGACCGGAGGTCACCAAGGTCTGAGGGCACGCCCGTTGCCACCCGGCCGGGTACGGGAGTGCGTCCGGAGGGCGCCCCGTGCCCGGCCGGCCCTCGTCACGGCAGCGGCAGGAACGCCTTGACGGCCTCGGCCAGCCGCTGCGGCTGGTCCTCGGGGATGAGCGTGTAGCTGTCGGCGATCTCCACGAGTTCGCCCCGGGGCAGCAGGTCCGCCAGCCGTCGGCCGTGGGCCGGCGGCATGACCTTGTCCTCGGCCGCCCAGACGACGAGCGCGGGCCGGTCGAACGTGCGCAACGCCTCGGCCCAAGCGAGGAGTTCGTCCTTGGGCGGCACCCCGAGCACATAGGCCCGCAGGTCCTTCCGGATCGCGGCGGAGGTCCACAGCGGCCGGAACCAGTCGTCCATCACGTCGTGCGGGACCGGCCGCTTGCTCATCCACCCCCAGGTCGGGGAAGCCGGCGCAGCGGCCTCAGCTTCAGCAGGGCGAAGGCGAGCCGCAGCCCGCCCGGCACCTTGGCCGCGGTGTACAGATTGCGGCCGGGCAGACCCGGCGGGAAGTTGTCGAACGCCTCGCAGGACGTGATCACCAGTCTGCCGATCCGCCGGTCCCTGCCTTCCGCGACGAGCGCCTGCGCGCCGCCCCAGTCGCTCATCACCAGGGTGACGTCGTGGAGGTCCAGCGCCTCAAGGAACTCGCCCACCAGGTGGGCGACTCCGAGGACCGTGAGGTCGGCGTCGGGGCGCATGGGTCTGCGGTGGCCGCCCAGCGGCAGCGTGGGCACCACGCACCGGTATCCGGGGCCCAGCCCGGCGACGACGTGACGCCAGAGCGAACCGTTCATCGCGACCCCGTGGAGCAGGACCACGACGGGCCCCTCACCGCCCGTGTCCTCGTACTCCACCACTCCCGCGGAAAGCGTCACCTCGGTCATGGACTCCAACCTAAGGGCTGTCCCGCAATCCGTGGTGGATCAGCGCACGGCGTCAGATGCGGTGCATCGCAAGGCGGAGGGATGCTCGCATACTGGATGTATTCGGGCGTTCCGACAACGCGGCGAGGTGCCGTAGCTGTCGTCGTGCGCCCGCCAGGGATTTCGGGACAGCCCTCAGTGCGCCCGCCGACGCCGCGCGGCCCAACGGGGCGTCAGGGCTTGATAGCGTCGCCCGCACGACTACGGAAAGCTCCCCGCCGGGGTCGTCGCTCCGCCGGGCCGGGCCGCACCGACAGGGCGGCGAGCGGCGGCCGGTGCGTGTGACGGGGACGCACGTGGCAGGGACGATGAGGGCCTACGCATGAGCCTCCCGCAGTTGCACTACACCTCCGTGGCGTCCGGGGACGAGGTGCCCGCCGGCCGGTTCACCGCGGTGGATCCCGCGATAGCCGGGCCGGTGCGCGCGGAGGCCGCGCCGCTCCTGGCGTACGACGCCCCGGAGGGCACTCCCGGCCGGCTCACCGACGCCCGGATCCGCTCGCTGCCGGTGGCCTTCGGCTTCGCCGCGCTCTCCGACGGCAGTCATCTCCTCAGCCGTACGGTCGCCACGGGCGCGGGCGGGTTCCACGCACACGCCGTGCTCCTCCCGCCGGGTGCGCCGATACCCGGCCGGGTCCTCCCGGTCGCCGCGTGGGGGGCCGCCGGGTGGCTGTCCGCGACACCCGGCCGCATGCTGTCCGATCCGCTGACCACGATGTCGGGCGCGCCCGGCCCGGCCCAGGGGCTCACCAGGGAGGGGCTCGGCGACTTCGCCGTGGCCCGCAGTCCCTGGATCGCCGCCGTGCTCAGCGATCTGCGCCGGGTGAGCGAGGACCCGTCCGCGCCGCGGGTCGTCCTCGTGGAGCGGCAGAGCGCGGACGTGGCCCGCTGGGTCGCCCTGGCCACCGCCGTGCTGCCCCGGGAGCACGCCGAGCGGCTGACCTTCACCACGTACACCCGCGACCCCGGGCGCAGGGCGCACCAGGTCATCGGTGTCCTCCCGGAGGACGCCCCCGACATCAGCGATCCGCGGTTCCGGGTCCACACCGCCTCGGGTCCGCGCCCCTCCGGGTCGGTGGCCGACGCCTGGGCGGGGACCGCCGCCCGGATCTGGCGCAGCCGGTCCCCCGAGCTCTTCCGGGAGGCGGCGGAACTTCCGGGGGAACCGTTCGCCGCCGGGCCGCTGGCCGTCACGGCCCTCGGCGCCGGCATCGCGCTCGGGTCCGCTGAGCGGGCCGCGGCGGCCGACTGGGCGGCCGAGCGGCCCTACGCGCTGGACGAGAAGCGGACCCTGCAGCTGACGGACGCCCTGACCGCGCCCGCCGACGACCGTACGGCCGCGGAGTGCGCGGCGGCCCTGCGTCTGCTGACGGCGCTCGACGGCCGCTGTCCGGCCGCTGTCACGGCTCCGCTGGCCGCGTTGCTGGTGACGGAGGCGGTGCGGGGCGACGACGTGGACCTGGAGCCTCCTGCCCGTTCGGCGTTCGAGGAGCCCGCCGGGGAGCGCGCCCTCGCCGCGCTGGTCGAGGAACTCGGCGACGAGCTGCTGGCCGAACTCGCCGCCGGGGTGCCCCGGAGCGTCGCACGGACCGTGCAGCTGCTGAGGATCGTCCGGCTCCTGGGCGTCGACTGCTCGGAGCTGCTCCCGGCAGTCGTCGGGCGGCTGGCCCGCGCACTGCTCGACGATCCGGAGGCGGGCGGCTCCCGCGCACTGCTGGACCTGCTGGACGAGCAGTTCGACGTCCGTACGGCGCTCCTCGGTGAGCTGGACCGGCTCGCCCCCGACCACCCTTCGGACACGGAGCGGCTGCTGGTGCGGGTGGCGCTGCCGTTCACGGGCACACAGGCTCTGCCGCATCTGCGGATGTGCGCCGAGGCACCCGGCGCGAAGGCGCGGGGCACGGACCGGGTGGCGGTCCTGCACACGGTGCTGCGCGCGGCGGGGATGTCCCCGTTCGCCGAGCCGCTGGTGCTTCGGACCGCCGTCGGCCTGGTGTGGGGCGGGGACACGCCGACGGCTGGCGAGGCCAGGACGCTGCTGGGCGAGACCACCTCCGACGCCCACCGGACGGCGGGCACCTGGTCGAACCTGGTCGACGCCGCGCTCGCCGCTCCCTTCGACGACGAGGACGCCACCGAACTCGCCCACGACCTGCTGCGCGGCTTCCCGCAGGAGCTGGGCACCCAGGTGCGCGCCCGCCTGATGCTGCTGGACTTCGCGCGCGAGCTGCGCTCGGGTGCTCCGGAAGCGGGCTGGACCGACCGCGCGCGGACGCTGCGGGCCCGCGCCGAACCGGCCGGCCCCCTTCCCCTGGAGCACGCCTTCGGCGCCCTGGCCGAGCGGCTGCTGGCTCCCGGGCGGCCGGGGGAGGAGCTGTACGCGTTCGTGCACAGCGGGGACGAGGACCTGATCGCGGCGTACGGCACCGCCGCCCGCCGTGAAGCGGTTCTGGCACTGCTGGGGGCGGATCCCGTGTACGTCGCGGACTGCTTCACCGTGTGGAACGCCCACCCGCACGCGGGCGCCGAGTGGACCCGGACCAGGACCGGCCTGCTGGATGAGGTGCTGCGCCCCGTCGTGCGGGGCCTGTCCCCGGAAGGCCTCGCTGCGGTGGAGCAGGCCGTGGAGGCCGAGGGGAACAGCCGGACCCTCGACGCGTTCCGTGCCTGGAACCGGCCCTCCCGCTCCCTGGGCCGCCTCGGCAGACGCATAGCCGGGCGGGTGCGCAGAGGGTGACGAGGTCGTCGGACACACCGCACGGCAGGTACCGTGGAGCGTTCTGATCTCGTGTGCCTCCTGGCGGGCTGCGTGACATCCCAGGAGGAGACGGCATGACGACGAACCGCGGACGCAAGGACGTGATCCGGGACCGGATGGCCTCGACCGGCGAGTCGTACAACGTCGCCGCGCGGAACCTGAAGGCGATGAAGGACACGGCCGCCACCCGCGAGGCCCGGCTGATCCAGCGGTGGCTGCCCGCGGAGACGCTGGACGTGCCGTGTCCGTGTGGCGGTACGTGCGAGCCCGGCGAGACGTGCGACCACTGTCACGCCCGGCACCGGCACGTGAAGCGCTACCCGGGCAGCGTCACGGACGTGGAGGCCTGGGCCGACCGCTACGAGTGCATGGGCTGTTCCTCCTCGTACACACTGACCATCCACCTGGCGGGGCGGCCCTGGGGCGTGGCCGAGACCGTGGTGCGGGGAGGGTCGGCCGAGGAGGTCGTGCTGGCCCGGGTGTTCCCCGGGGTGGTGCACCCGTTGCTGCGCGCCGAGGTGGCCTCGGAGTCCGGGCCTGACGAGGACTGAGGGCTGTCCCGTAATCTCCGGTGGATCAGCGCGCGGCGTCAGATGCGGTGCATCGCAAGGCGGAGGGACACCCGCATACTGGACGTATTCGGGAGTTCCGACAACGCGGCGAGGTGCCGTAGCTGTCGTCGTGCGCCCGCCGGGGATTGCGGGACAGCACTTGGGTTCGTTCGTCCGGACCACGCCGGGCGGGCACGGATGAAGGCGGAACAGGTGGCGGACGGAAGCGGGGCCGGCCCGGCGGTCCGCGACAGCGGCCCGGGTGCTCCGGCGGCGACGGGACCGGCCTCACTCAGCGCACGGGCGCGTGAGGCCGTCCTGCAGCGCATCGTCGACAGGCGTTACGCGCAGGGCGCCCGCCTCGTCGAGCGTGAGGTCGCCGAGGAGCTCAGCATGTCCCGCGTGCCCGTGCGCGAGGCGCTGCGTGCGCTGGTCGCGGAGGGCCTGCTGGAGCTGCTCCCCCACAGCGGCGTCCGCGTCCGGCGCCTCGAGTACACCGATGTCGAGCACCTGTACGAGGTCTGGGAGCCCCTCGCGGTCCAGGCGTCACGGCTCGCGGCACGTGCCGTGGCGGCTGGCGACACCCGGGGACCGGCCGGTCTGCGGGCCACCCTCGGCCAGGCCGAGTCGGCCGCCGCGTCGGACGAGGGGACGCGTGAGGTGGCCGCCCACACGGCCTTCCACGACGGCGTCGTGGCGATGTCGGGCAACCCTCTGCTCGTACGCACCATGGAGCAGCTGAGCTGGCAGCTCCGGCTGCTCTTCGGCATGCGCGAGGAACCCGCGCACATGCGGGCCCAGCACGCGGAGATGTACCGGCACATCTGCGCCGGCGACGCGGAGGCCGCGGCGGCCAGCACGCTGCTGCACGTGCGGGACAGCAGGGCGGTCGCCCTGCGTTCCCTGTTCGGCGACGCCTGAACGGGACCGCACGGATCGGCGACGTCTGCACGGGACCGCACGGATCGGCGACGTCTGCACGGGACCGCACGGATCGGCGACGTCTGCACGGGACCGCACGGATCGGCGACGTCTGCACGGGACCGCACGGCCGGATCGGCAGGCAGCCGGTATACCAAGGTGATCCAACCATGCGCGCGACCTGCGGGTCCAGGTACCGATACCTGGGCAATCAACCTGTTCACCGACACAATCCTTGATCGTCGCCCGAGCCTTGGTATACAAACTGGGAAAGCCATCGGCCCCCCTCCCCCCAAGGAGCCCTCATGTGCGTCGAAGCCCTCCCCCCGCCGTCCGGCAGGCTGACCCGCCGCGGCATCCTGGCCGGCGCCGCCGCGCTCGCCGGGACAGTGGCCGCGGCCGCTCCGGCGGTGTCCGCGGACCGTGACGCGGCCCCGGCCCGGACCGCCCCGGGCGCCGCCGAGCGGGCCGCCGGCCTCGTCATCCGGGGCGGCACCCTGCTCGACCCGGCGACCGGCGAGGTCACCGAGAACGCCGTCGTCGTCATCCGGGACGGGACGGTGCGCGCGGCGGGCCCGCGGGGATCCGTGAGCGTGCCGGACGGAGCCGAGGTCCTGGAGGCGCACGGCCGCTGGGTCCTGCCCGGCCTGGTGGACGCGCACATCCACCTGAGCACGGCAGCCGAGGCCCGTGACGCCGTCCGCCAGGGGGCGACCAGCGCGCGCAGCGGATCCACGTCGTTCTACCAGGACATCGCCGTACGCGAACTCGCCCGGCACAGCCCGGATCTCGCGCCCCGGCTGACCGCCGCGGGCGTCTTCGTCACCCCGGACCTCGGCGAGACCGTGCTCGCCGACCCGGACCTCACCCCGCTCGCCCGGCTGAAGGACGGCGTCCGCTCGGCCGAGGCGCTGCGCCGCGTGGTCGAGGTGAACATCGCCAGGGGCGCGGACGTGATCAAGACGCGGGTCAACGAGCGCGCCGGACTGCCCGAGCAGGACCCGCTCACCCAGGTGTACTCGCACGAGCAGCTCTCCGAGATCGTCACCGCGGCCCGGCGCAGGGGGAAGGGCGTGCTCTGCCACAGCTACAGCGAGCAGGGCTGCCACGACGCCGTCACCGCCGGCATCCGCTCCCTGGAGCACGGCGCGTTCGTCGGGGAGCGCACCCTGGCCGAAATGCGCCGCAGGGGTACGTACTTCACGCCCACGCTCACCGCCATCGCCGGCCTGGCCCAGTCATCCGACCCGGTCCTCGCGGAGCGGGGGCGCACCTACCTCCCGGTGCTGAAGCGCGCGGTCCTCGCGGCACACGAACTCGGGGTCCCGCTCGCCGCGGGGACCGACTCCTCGGGCGGCACGGTGCGTCCGATCGGCCGTGAGGTGGAACTGATGCGCGCCGCCGGGCTGCCCGCGCTCGACGCGATCCGCACCGCCACGACCGGCGCGGCCCGCCTCCTCGGGCTGGAGCGCACGGTGGGCCGTCTCGCGCGAGGTTTCGCGGGCGACGCGGTCCTCCTCGACGGGGACCCGCTGGCCGACGTCTCCGTCCTCACGCGGCCGGTACGGGTGGTCAGGGCCGGCATCGCCCTCTGAACCACCGGCCCCGCACGGCCCGTCCTCGATTCCTCCCCCACCGCGCCGACCCGCAGCAGGAGTTCCCATGCAGCCGTCATCGCCCTCTCCCGGCACCTTCTCCCGACGCTCCGTCCTGGCGGGCGCCGTCGCCGTCGCCGGCACCACGGCCGCCGTGGCACCGGCCCCCCGGGCGGAGGCCGCACCGGCCGCGCCCGTGTCAGCCGCGTCGGGCGACGGGCAGCCGCACACCGGCCCTGTCGTCTTCCGCGACGTACGCCCGCTCGGCGCCCCGGACGCCACGGACCTCGTGGTCGTCGACGGCCGTGTGTCGCGCGGCCCCGCGCCCCGCGGCGCGAAAGTCGTCGAGGGTGGTGGCAGGATCGCGCTGCCGTCCCTCGTGGACGCGCACATCCACCCCGACAAGACCACCTGGGGCGGGTCCTGGGTCTCGCGACGCCCCGCGAGCGGGATCGCCGACTACGTCGCCCAGGACGTGGACCTGTTCCACAGCCAGCACAGGTCCGTCGCGGAACGCGCGTACGGACTGATGAGCCACGCCGTCACCCGCGGCACCCGGGCGATGCGCGCCCACGCCGACGTGGCCCCGGCCTACGACCTGGCCGGGGTCGAGGGCCTGGCGGAAGCCCGCAAGCGGCTGCGCCACGCCCTGGACGTCCAGATCGTGGCCTTCCCGCAGCACGGCGTCATCCGCACACCCGGCACCGCCGAGCTCCTGGAGGAGGCCGCGCGCAGCGGTGCCGTGGACATGATCGGCGGCATCGACCCCGGCGGTTTCGACCAGGCGCCTGAGGAACAGCTGGACCTGGTCTTCGGGATCGCGGACCGCCACGGCATCGGCGTGGACATCCACCTTCACGACCGGGGAGCGAAGGGAATCGACGCGATGCGCGGCATCATCGACCGCACCCGCGCCCTGTCCCTGCACGGCAAGGTCACCGTCAGCCACGTCTTCTGCCTGCCCGGCCTGGAGGACGGCGAACTCGACTCCGTGGCCGCCGAACTGGGCGATCTGGACATCGCGCTCACCACGGTGGCCCCGTCCGACTCGCTGGTGCTGCCGATCGCGCGGCTGCGCGAGCACGGCGTCCGGGTCGGGCTGGGTTCCGACGGCGTACGCGACTCCTGGAGCCCGTTCGGCAACGCCGACATGCTGCATCGCGCGCATCTGCTCGGATGGGTCACGGACGTCCGCCTCGACGAGGAGCTGACGGACTGTTACCAGGTCGCGGCCCACGGGGGCGCGGACGTCATGGGCCTCGCACACGCCGACCTCCGGCCCGGCGCCCCGGCCGACTTCGTGCTCGTGCGGGGCGAATGCCTGCCTCAGGTCGTCGTCGACATGCCACGCCGCGACCTGGTCGTGCACGGAGGGGTCGTCGTCGCGCGTGACGGGGAGTTCGTCGCCGGGGACGGCCGCCCGGGCAGGTAGCTCCGCGCGGCGCGTCCTTCGGCCGCCCGCGTCCGGTACCGGTCCAGCGATGGCCCTCCGCCCCGGCGGAGGGCCATCACCCTTTCACGAGCCGCCCCGGACGCTCCGGACCGCGACGCCGGAGTGGTCCGGGTCACATGGAACGCCTGACCGATCGGTCAGGACTGACCGATCGGTCAGCTACGGTGGACCCATGCCACGTCCGCCCTCCGCGATGCGTCGTCAGATCCTGGACTCCGCACTGCGTCTGTTCGCCGAGCACGGCTTCAAGGGGACCTCGCTGCACGACATCGCAGTCGAGGCGCACTGCTCGAAGGCGTCCCTGCTCTACCACTTCGCGGGCAAGGACGCGATCCTCGCCGAACTGCTGACACCGCCGGCCGAGAGCCTGGCCGCCATGAACGAGCAACTGGCGACCCTGGACGGCGACCGGGCCGTCGAACCGGCCGTGACGGGCTTCGTCGGCCTCGCGATGCGCTTCCGCCTGGAAGTCAAGATCATCTTCGCCGAGCTGCCGGACATGCTCGACCATCCGGCGCTGGCCGTCATCCCCACGGCCGTCGACCAGCTCGCGGACGCGCTCGCGGGCCGTTCGCGCGAGCCGCGGGCACGCGTCGGGGCACAGATGGTGATCGGCGGCGTGGCTGTCACGGTCGCCTCCGACGTGGATGTCGAACCCGACTCGATGCGTACCGAATTGGTCCAGGGAGCGCTGAGGACCCTCGGGCATCGGACCAGCTGACAGAAGTCGTCCAGACCGAAGAGAAAGACGCCTCTTTCGCATGGCAATCCTGCTGTACCGGCTCGGCCGGCTGTCCTTCCGGCGCCGAGGGCGTGTCCTCGCCCTCTGGCTTCTGCTGCTCGCACTGCTCGGAGGCGGCGCCGCCGCCTTCAGCGGACCCACCACCAGCAAGTTCTCGATACCCGGCACCGAGTCGCAGAAGGCGCTGGACTCACTCGCCCGTGAGTTCCCGCAGGCGAGCGGCGCGACGGGGAGCATGGTCCTCGCGGCGCCCGAGGGCGCGAAGCTCACGCCCCAGGCCGTGGCTCCCGTGATCGAGGAGGCCTCGAAGGTCCCGGGTGTCCTCGCGGCCGTCGACCCGTTCGTGTCCAAGGCCGTCTCGCAGGACGGCCGTTACGCCCTCGTCCAGGTGCAGTTCGACTCGGGTGTCGACGGCATCACCGACAGCCAGCGGGAGGCGTTCTCGAAGGCCGGAGAGTCCGTCCCGGACCTGCGCGTCGAACACGGCGGCGAGATCATGCGGGGCGTTCCCGAGGTCGGCTCGACCGAGGTCATCGGTGTCGCGGTCGCCGCCCTCGTGCTGGTCCTGACCTTCGGCTCCCTCGTGGCAGCCGGCATGACCCTGCTGAACGCCCTGGTCGGCGTGGCGGCCGGCATGGCCGGACTCTTCGCCCTGAGCAGCACGGTGGAACTGACCAGCACCGCGCCCATCCTGGCGCTCATGCTGGGCCTGGCCGTCGGCATCGACTACGCCCTGTTCATCATGTCCCGCTATCGCCACTACCTCGCCGAGGGCATGGACGGCGAGGAGGCAGCGGGCCGGGCGGCCGGCACCGCGGGTTCGGCCGTCGTCTTCGCGGGTGCCACCGTCGTCATCGCCCTGGCCGGGCTCACGGTCGCCGGTGTCCCCTTCCTGACGGTGATGGGCCTGGCCGCCGCGGCGACGGTCGCGCTCGCCGTCCTGGTGTCGCTCACCCTGCTGCCGGCCGTCCTCGGATTCGCGGGCGACCGCGTCCTCCCCCGCAAGCACCGCACGAAGGCCCGGGCACAGGACCAAGCTTCCGCTCCCGACGGGGGCGGAACGGCCTTCGGCTTCCGCTGGGGCCGGATCGTGGCGCGGCTGCGCGTCCCCGTCCTCATCCTCGGGGTGGCCGGTCTCGGCGCCCTCGCGCTGCCGGTGCAGGACATGCGCCTCGCACTGCCCGACGCGAGCACCGAGGCGGTCGGTTCGCCCAACCGCGAGGCGTACGACCTGACCACCGAGGGCTTCGGCGAGGGCTTCAACGGCAGGCTGGTCGCCGTCGTGTCCGGCGACACCCCGGAGGCGACGGGCGCGGCGGCCGAGGAGACCGCGAAGATCGTCATGGGCACCGACGGGGTGCTGGCCGTGGCCGCCCCGCAGATGAACGAGGCGGGCACCACCGCCCTCCTCGCCGTGATCCCCGAGACCGGTCCCACCGACGCCACGACCGAGAACACCGTCAACGACATCCGTGACCGGGTGAAGAGCGTCAAGGGCGCGGCGATCTCGCTGACCGGTGCGACCGCGGTCGGCATCGACGTCTCCGAGAAGCTCGCCGGCGCGCTGCCGGTCTATCTCCTGCTGGTGGTCGGGCTGTCGGTCCTGCTGCTGATGCTCGTCTTCCGGTCGGTCCTGGTACCCCTCAAGGCCGCGCTGGGATTCCTGCTCACCATCGGCGCGACGTTCGGGATCACCGTCGCCATCTTCCAGGAGGGCCATCTCGCCTCGTGGGTCGGCCTCGACACGCCGGGACCGCTGGTCAGCTTCCTGCCCATCCTCCTGATCGGCATCCTCTTCGGGCTGGCCATGGACTACGAGGTCTTCCTCGTCTCGCGCATGCGGGAGGACTTCGTCCACGGCGCCGACGCCCGGGAGTCCGTCATCAGCGGTGTCGGTCACAACGCACGTGTGGTGACGGCCGCCGCAGTGATCATGACCGCGGTCTTCGGCGGCTTCGTCCTCATGCCCGATCCGATCATCAAGTCCATCGGATTCGCCCTGGCGATCGGCGTCCTCGTCGACGCCTTCGTCGTCCGCATGGCGATCGTTCCGGCGGTCATGCACCTTCTGGGGCGCGCCGCCTGGTGGCTGCCGCGCCCGGTCGACCGGATCCTGCCCGACCTCGACATCGAGGGCGAGCGGCTGCAGCGCGAGATTCCGGTGCAGCGGGAGCCCGCGGAGCTCGTGAAGACCTGATCACGCCGGTCTCCGGCACGTCGAAGCCCCCGGTTCCCCACGTTCTCACGCGGGGAACCGGGGGCTTCGCCCTGGTGTGCGGCTCGCTGCCGCGGCCGGGCGCGTGCCCGTCCGCGTCAGCTCTCGTCCGGCGCCAGCGTCAGCGAGATGGAGTTGATGCAGTAACGCTGGTCCGTGGGCGTGGCGTAACCCTCACCCTCGAACACGTGTCCGAGATGCGAGCCGCAGCGGGCGCAGCGCACCTCGGTGCGCGCCATGCCGAGGCTGTCGTCCCGGAGCAGTTCGACGGCGTCGGTGTCCTTCGGGTCGTAGAAGGACGGCCAGCCGCAGTGCGACTCGAATTTGGTGTCGGAGCGGAACAGCTCCGCCTGACAGGCACGGCAGGAGTAGACCCCCGCCGTCTTGGTGTCGGTGTACTCACCGACGAACGCTGGCTCGGTGCCGGCCTTGCGCAGCACCGCGTACTCGGCGGGCGTCAGCTCGGCCCGCCATTGCTCGTCCGGCTTCTCGACGTCGTACGACACGGTGGCTCCCTCAGCTCGACAGGTGGTCCAGGATCTGCGGGCCGAGGTCGGTGACATCGCCCGCTCCCATGGTGAGAACCAGATCACCGGGCTTCGCCATTCCCGCGACGGCCGCGGGGACATCGGCCTTGTCGTGGACGGCCGTGACGTCGGCGCCCGCGGCCTTCGCGGCGTCGATGATCAGTGCGCTCGTGACGCCCGGGACCGGGTCCTCCCTGGCCGGGTAGATGTCCAGGACGAGCGAGGCGTCGGCGAGGGCGAGAGCCTGGCCCATCTCCGTGCCGAGCTCCTGGGTGCGGGAGAAGAGGTGGGGCTGGAAGACGACCAGCAGGCGGGCGTCCGTCGCCGCGCCGCGCATGGCCTCCAGGTCGGCGGTCATCTCCGTGGGGTGGTGCGCGTAGGAGTCGATGACCTGGACGCCGGCCGCCTCGCCCTTGAGCTGGAGGCGGCGCTTGACCCCGGTGTACTTGCCGATGGCGGAGGCCAGATTGTGCGCCGGGATACCGAGTGCGACACCGGCTGCGAGCGCGGCGACCGCGTTGTGCGCGTAGTGGCGGCCGGGCACGGAGACCGTGAAGGTGAGGAACTTCCCGTTGAGGACGACCGTGACCTCGCTGGTCAGTCCGCGCGGGGTGACCTTGTGCACGCGGACGTCCGCACCCTCGGACTCGCCGTAGGTGACGACGGTGAGGGAGGAGCCCTCACGGACCCGGCGGGTCAGCTCCACGGCACCGGGCTGGTCGGCGGCGACGACCAGGGTGCCGCCGGGGACGACCTTGCCGACGAACGTCTCGAAGGACTCGTAGATCTCGTCCATCGACGCGTAGTTCGCGTGGTGGTCCAGCTCGACGTTGAGGACGATCGCGACCTCGGGAGCGTACTTCTGGAAGCTGCGGTCGCTCTCGTCGGCCTCGGCGACGAAGATGTCGCCGCCGCCGTGCGTGGCGTTGGTCCCGGGGCCCTCCAGGTCGCCGCCGATGGCGTACGAGGGGTCGAGGGCGAGCTCCGACAGGGCCACGGCCAGCATCGACGTGGTGGTGGTCTTCCCGTGCGTTCCGGCGACCGCGATGGAGCGCAGGCCGTCCATCAGGGAGGCCAGCGCGTCGGAACGGTGCACGACGGGGATGTCCAGCTCGGCGGCACGGACCAGCTCGGGGTTGTCGGCGCGGATGGCACTGGAGACGACCACCGAGGTCGCGTCGTCGGCCAGGTGCCCGGCGGCGTGCCCGATGTGGACGGTCGCGCCCAGCGCGCGCAGGGCGTCCGCGGTGGCGGACTCCCTGGCGTCGCTGCCCGCCACCTTCGCGCCGCGCTGGGCGAGGATCTTCGCGATGCCCGACATTCCGGCGCCGCCGATGCCGATGAAGTGCGGCCGTTCCAGAGCGGCAGGAATACCGGGTGCCATACGTGTCTCTCCCGAGGTGTGACGTGGGTCGGTCCGCCCCAGCCTATTCGCTGTGCGCGAAGAGCTTGAGCACCGGTACGCCGACCTTGTGACGGGCCCGGGACGCCCAGTCACGGTGGAAGAACTCCTCGACGTAGTGGGGTGCCGTCAGCACGATGACCTCGTCGGCCCCCGAGTCGTCGACCACGGTCTTCAGCTTGTCCAGGGGATGGTCCTCGACGACCTGTCCGACGGCCTCGGATCCCGCCTCGCGCAGCTCCCGGAGGGAGTACTCGAGCGCCATCTCGGCCGGTTCCCTGGCCTCGTCTCCCTCGGGCCGGTCCCCTTCGCGGACGGCTTCCCGGAGCTCGCCGATCGCCACGTCGTCGATCGCCCGCAGCAGTACGTCGGCCTGGTCGCTGCGGGGCTGCATCAGCACGACGAACGAGATCCGCTCCTCGCCGTGGAGGGTGGTGACGAATTCCACGTCCTCGGGGGTGAGGGGCTTCTCGATCATCAAAACGCTCGTGAACACGACAGGCGCCTTCCGCTTCATCTTGTCGGCCGCGAGACCGGCCGCTGTTGCTGAAACCATCCTTCCCCGCAATTGCACGGGGTCGGCAGGACTAAGTGTGCCCACCCGGAGCTAACCGGAACGGGTAATTCCGCTAAATGTCAGATCTTCCCGTACCGGGTGAAGAGGAATCCCGACTCCTCCAGGAGGGAGACGAGGGCGAAACGTTCCGGCACGGAGACGGCGGGCCCGCCCGCGATGCGCTGCGCGTCTCCCGCGGTGAGCAGCGGTGACAGGGTCAGGCAGAGTTCGTCCAGCACCCCCGCCGCCACGAACTGGCCGAGCAGGCGCGGCCCGCCCTCGGTGAGCAGCCGGCCGAGGCCCCTCCGGCCGAGTTCCGCGACCGCGCGGGCCGGGTCGACGGCGGATCCGTCCCCGGCGAACACCACCTCGGCCCCCGCCTCCCGCGCCGCGTGGACCCGGTCGGAGGGTGCCGCCGATCCGGTGAGTACGAGCGTCGGCACCAGCGGCGAGACGAAGAGCGGGAGGGAGAAGTCCAGGTCCAGGCTCGCGCTGACGACCGCGACGGCCGGGGCGGGTCCCTGCCCCGCCGCCTCACGCCTGGCGGCGAAGGCCTCGCGTGCCTTCGCGGGCCGGTAACCCTCCAGGCGGACCGTCTCGGCACCGACGACGACCGCGTCGGCCAGCCCACGCAGCGTGCCGAAGACGCGCATGTCGGAGGCGCAGGAGATGCCCTGGGAACGGCCGTCGTGCTGGGCGGCGCCGTCGAGGGTGGAGACCATGTTCGCCCGCAGCCAGGGACGCCTCGCCTCGGGATAGGCGTAGGCGTCGGCCAGCTCGTCGAGCGTCCACTCGCGGTCGGCGGCGGAGGAGGCCGGGGTGGTCGGGTCCGTCACGGGGATCAGGCGTCGCATGATCCGCAGTCTGGCACGGCGCGGGAGGCCTTCCGGGAGAGGCCTTAAGGTGGAGAGTTGTGTCGTCCTCCACAGCCGTGCCGGGGCAGAGCCCCATAGCCGAAACGGCCCCGCAGTCCCTGTGCGCCCTCGAACCGCGCGTCCCCGCCGACCGGCTGGTCGCGGAGATGGTGCCGCCGCCGCGCTTCGACTCGGTGCGCTTCGATACGTACGTGCCCGACCCGAACCAGCCGAGCCAGACCGAGGCCGTCCAGGTGCTCGGCTCCTTCGCCGCCGGGCTCGGCGGGGCGCACGCCACGGGCACCGGCAAGCGCAAGTGGTTCGGCAGGAAGCCCGTGGCGCCCACCGGGCCCCGCGGGGTCTATCTCGACGGTGGGTACGGCGTCGGCAAGACGCACCTGCTGGCCTCCCTCTGGCACGCCACCCCGGCCGCGCCCTCGCTCAAGGCCTTCGGCACCTTCGTCGAGCTGACGAACCTCGTCGGAGCGCTGGGCTTCCAGCAGACCGTGCAGACCCTGAGCGGGCACCGGCTGCTCTGCATCGACGAATTCGAGCTGGACGACCCGGGCGACACCGTCCTGGTGTCGTCCCTGCTCGGCAGGCTCGTCGAGGCGGGCGTCGCGCTGGCCGCCACCTCGAACACGCTGCCCGGCAAGCTCGGCGAGGGCCGTTTCGCGGCCGTCGACTTCCTCCGCGAGATCCAGGGGCTGTCCTCGCACTTCCGGCCCCTGCGGATCGACGGCGAGGACTACCGCCACCGCGGACTGCCCGAGGCGCCGCCGCCGTACTCCGACGACCAGGTGACCAGGGCCGCGTACGCGACCGCCGGCGCCTCGCTCGACGACTTCCCGGCCCTGCTCGGCCACCTCGCCAAGGTGCACCCGAGCCGGTACGGAGCGCTGACGGACGGGATCACGGCGGTCTGCCTCACCGATGTGCAGGCGGTGCCCGACCAGTCGACGGCTCTGCGCCTCGTGGTCCTCGCGGACCGGCTGTACGACCGCGAGGTCCCGGTGCTCGCCTCCGGGCTGCCCTTCGACCGGCTGTTCAGCGACGAGATGCTGAACGGCGGGTACCGCAAGAAGTACTTCCGGGCCATCTCCCGGCTGACTGCACTGGCACGTGACGCAAAGGGACTGGTGGGGCAGTAGGTTCGGGGGCGAAGGGCGTACGGGTGCCTGCGGGTGCCGCGTACGTCCGGATGACCGAGCACACCGTTCGAAGGGATCCAGCATGGCTACCACGCGTCAGGCGCACACGGTCTGGGAAGGCAACCTGCTCGAGGGCAAGGGTGTTGTCACCCTCGACTCCTCCGGGATCGGGGAGTACCCCGTCTCCTGGCCGTCGCGCGCCGAGAAGGCGAACGGAAAGACCAGTCCGGAGGAGCTCATCGCCGCCGCGCACTCCAGCTGCTTCTCGATGGCGCTGTCCAACGGCCTGGCCACGGCGGGCACCCCGCCGACCCGGCTGAACACCCAGGCCGAGGTCACCTTCCAGCCCGGCACCGGGATCACCGGCATCCACCTCACGGTGGAGGGCGAGGTTCCGGGTCTGGACGAGGCGGGCTTCGTGAAGGCCGCGGAGGACGCCAAGGCGAACTGCCCGGTCAGTCAGGCGCTCACGGGCACCACCATCACGCTCACCGCGTCGCTGGCCTGATCCCACCCGTCCCCGGTGCGCCGTCCGCCCCGGGGACACAGGGGGCACCGTGGCCCGCATGGTTCCCGCGCGCCACCATGCGTGGTACACACATGCGGGTCACTTCACCTGTCCGCCAACAGGGAGTTGCCTCATGTCATCCGCACCTCGACGACTCGCAACACGACGACAGGTCCTGGCCGGCAGCGCCGCGACCGCCGCCTCGGTCGCTTTCACCGGGGCCTTCACCGAACTCTTCTCCGGCACCGCCGACGCCCGTGGCCACAGCGGCTACGGGCCCCTCGTGCCGGACCCCGACGGCCTGCTCGACCTGCCGAAAGGATTCCGCTACCGGGTGCTCTCCCGGGAGGGCGATCCGCTCCGCTCGGGCGAGGGCCTGGTTCCCAGCAACCACGACGGCATGGCCGCCTTCGCGGGTTCCGCCGGCCGGGTCCATCTCGTGCGCAACCACGAGAACCGCGTCACGGGAAAGATCGCCGTCCCCACGGTCGAGGGCCTGACCTATGACCCCATGGGCAAGGGCGGCTGCACGGCCCTCGAACTCGACGGCCGGGGCAACGTACGCGGCGAGCGCGTCGCCATCGCGGGTACGGCCGTCAACTGCGCGGGTGGGCCCACCCCCTGGAACACCTGGCTGACCTGCGAGGAGACCGAGGACAAGGCCGGCACCAACGGCTACACGAAGGACCACGGTTTCGTCTTCGAGGTGGACGGTGCCGATCCGCGCCGCACCGGGGCCGTCCCCCTGACCGCGATGGGTCGTTTCCAGCACGAGGCCGTCGCGATCGACCCGCGGAACGGCATCGTCTACGAGACGGAGGACGCGTTCGAGAAGCCGTTCGGGCTCTTCTACCGCTTCCTCCCCGAGAAGCCGCTCGGCGGAAGGGGGTCGCTGCGGGCCGGCGGTGCGCTGGAGGCGATGCGGGTGCCCGGGGTGCCCGACCTCTCCGTGATCCAGGAGACGGGTGCGACGTTCGACCGGATCGAGTGGGTCCCCGTACCGGATCCGCAGGCCGCGGAGACACCGATCCGGCACCAGGACTTCGGGGCGAAGGGCATCACGCACGCCCAGAAGCTGGAGGGCTGCTACTGGGGCGGTTCCTCGGTGTACTTCGTCTCCAGCTTCGCGCACAGCTCGGAGGGGTCGGCCGCCGACCACTTCGGCCAGGTGTGGCGGTACGAGCCGAAGCGGCGCCGGCTCACGCTGGTGATCGTCTTCGGCCCCGACACCGACGTCCAGCTGCCGGGCGAGTCCCCGGACAACATCTGCCTCGCGGCCGGAGGCGGGCTGATGGTCTGTGAGGACGGCGGCGGCGCGCAGCACGTGCTGGGGGTGACCAGGCGCGGCGAGGTCTACGCGATGGCACGGGGACGGCAGAACATCGGGACGGACGAGGATCCGGAGTGGGGCGAGTTCGCGGGCGTCACGTTCTCGCCGGACGGCGCGACGATGTTCGTGAACTGCTACACGCCGGGGACGACGTTCGCGGTGACGGGCCCCTGGCGCTGATACCGGCGCGGGCAGACGGGTGATCCGGCCGTCCGTGTCCCGGACGGCCGGAGTGCCATGAGGATTATCTGATTAATCATCAGCTAGCGTCCTCCAGTGATCAAATCCGTTCGAGCGATGATCGTCCTGACCGTCATGGGCGGGGTGCTGGCCGGCTGCGCAAGCCCTGAGGCCACCCGCGCCGGGACGGCCGTTCGTCCGACGGCCTCCGAGAAGCCCGCGACGGGGCCCACGGCGGCCCCTTCGCCGCCGCGGGCCCCGTCGCGGGCGCCGGAGAGCGGTCCGCCCGTGCTGGCCCCGGGGCCCGGCGGTCTCACGCCGGTCTTCGAACGACGTGCCACCGGCTCCACCGGGCGCGACGGGGCAGGCGCGGCGGACAAGGTGGTGGCGCTGACCTTCGACGCGGACATGACGGCGGACCAGGGGCAGCGCGCCGCCGAGGGCGAGCACTTCGACAACCCCGGACTGATCGCGTCGCTGCGCCGGCTGGAGGTCCCGTCGACGGTCTTCATGACCGGCAGATGGGCGCAGGAGTATCCGGACCAGGCCCGTTCGATCGGCACCGATCCCCTCTTCGAGATCGCCAACCACTCGTTCAGCCACCACGCCTTCTCCTCCCCCTGCTACGGGCTGCCGACGGTCGCGGCGGAAGACATGCGGGCGGACGTGGAGCGGGCGTTCACGGCGATCCGGAAGACGGGCGCTCGCCATGTCGTGCCCTACTTCCGCTTCCCCGGCGGCTGTTACGACGACGCGTCGCTGAAAGCACTGGCACCGACGGGGGTGACCGCGGTCCAGTGGGACGTGGTCAGCGGTGACGCCTTCGCCACCGACGCGGACGCGGTGGCCGAACAGGTGCTGGAGGGGGTGGAGCCGGGGTCGCTGGTCGTCATGCACTGCACCCGCAGCGCGGCGCCCGTCACCGACGACGCCCTGCGCCGGATCGTGCCCGAACTGCGCGAGCGCGGCTACCGATTCGTGAAGGTCTCCGAGCTGATGCGCGGCTGAGCACGGTCAGCCTGTCCGCGTGTGTCCGCGTGTCCGCGTGTCAGCGAGTCCGCGTGTCAGCCGGAGCAGGCGGTGCGTCCCGCCTCCTGCCAGGCACAGACCGGGCAGAGGGTGCTGCCCTTCGTCGCCTCCGGGTATTCGGTCGGCTTCCGGCACAGCACGCACTCCGCGTAGGGCGGGCCCGCGTCCGAGGGTGCGGGGGCCGGCGTCGGCGTCTCGCAGTACGCATCGTTCATGCCCATGAGCGTACTCACCCGCGCAGGGCCGCGAGCCGGGACGTGAGGGCGGCCACCGCGACCGCCACGACGACGGCTACCGCCAGTGGCAGGAACGGAATACGGACCGCGCCCGTCAGCGAACCGGAGACGAGGCCCGTCACCGCGGCCTTCGCGGGTGAGCCGTCGGTCACGAGGACGAGCAGTGCGCCGAGCAGGGTCGCGGCGAGCGACCAGCCGTGGCGGTGCAGGACCGGCCGCGCGCAGAGCGCCCCGACCGCCGCTCCCGTCAGGGC
This sequence comes from Streptomyces sp. Alt3, assembly GCF_030719215.1. Lineage (NCBI taxonomy): Bacteria > Bacillati > Actinomycetota > Actinomycetes > Kitasatosporales > Streptomycetaceae > Streptomyces > Streptomyces glycanivorans. The sequence goes on from NZ_CP120983.1 coordinate 1,539,391, forward strand.
GCAGCACACGGCGACGAGGAGTCCGGCGAGGGCGGCGGGCAGGAGTGGCACGGCGACCGTGCGGTCGGTGCTGATCGGTTCGCTGATCAGCAGCACGATCCCGGTGCCCGCGCAGCCCAGGGCGAGTGCGCATCCCAGACCGGCGAGCAGGGAGGCGCAGTGGGCGCGCGCCGGTCCGACGGCGCAGGCGGCGACGTTCCGGGCGGCGGGCGGCTCCTGGGTGACGCAGAGCCGCACGAGCCAGGCGGACAGGGGGAGCACGGTCGCCGCGGCGTAACCGAGCGAGTCGAGGAGGGGCTGACCGGCACGGATACCGACGCCGAGGACGGCCACGTACAGGAGGAGGGGCGCGAGCCAGCGCTGGGATCGTCCCAGCAGTGCGATCCGGTAGCGCGTCAGGGCTGCTGTGGCACGCAGCGGGGGCCCGGACCGGCGGGCCTGGCGCGGAGCGGTGTCCCCGGCCGGGGCGGCGGCTGCCGCCGGCCCGGCTCCGGGAGCGGGAAGGGGCACCACGTCATCGCCGGGGAGCTGTGAGAGGCCCGTGATGTGCCAGGGCGGCCGGGCCGTGAGCAGAGCGCCGAGCAGGGCGTCCGAGTGCGCCGCGGTGGTCGTGAGGCGGACGGCGGCGGCCGGGTTCGCGGTGTCCCTCTCCACCGTCGGCGCGCCCGGCAGCACGGGCGGAAGCGCGGCGGACGGCGGGCCCGTCGCCTCGATCCGGACACGCGGGCCGTGATCGGCGGCCGGGGTCACCGCCGTGTGCAGGGTGCGGCCCGCCAGCCGGTGGGAGACACCGGCCGCCCCGGCGAGCCGTCGCGGGTCGTGGTCGACGAACACCACTGTGGCGCCGTCGGCGACCCGCTCGGCGACGGCCAGGTCCAGTTCGTCGCGGGCGGCTGTGTCCAGCCCGGTCCACGCCTCGTCCAGGACGAGGAGGTCCGGCTCGGCGAGGAGCGCCTGGGCGACGGCGACCTTCTGGCTGGTCCCCTTGGAGAGCTCCGCGAGGGGTGTGCGGGCGTGCTCCGCGGCCCCGAACCGTGTCAGCCACTCCTGGGCCCGGGCGGCGGCCTCGTCGGCCGGGAGCCCGTGGACCCGGCCCATGTGCACGAGGTAGCCGGCAGCGGTGAACGGCAGCGCCGGAGGGAAACGCTCGGGAACGTACGCCGTTCGCGGCCGGCCCGTGACGCTGCCCTCGGTCGGCGCGTCGATGCCGGCGAGCAGGCGCAGGAGGGTCGACTTGCCCGCACCGTTGGCGCCCTCGATCCGGACCAGGGTCCGCGCGGGCAGTTCCAGGTCGAGGCCGCGCAGCACCCACGGACCGCGCAGGCCGTACCGCCGGCCCGCACCTCGCAGGATCAATGGGCCGACGCCTTCTCCTGCTTGAGCTCGCTGGGCCGTACGATCACGAACCCCTCGCCCTGGAGCATCAGCTGGACCGCCTCGCCGGATCCGCCTCGCACCATCGAGCCGAAGCTCTGCGAGCGGTGCAGCGAGGTCGAGAGCTGCGCGCTCCAGCCGACGACCGCGTCCGTGTCGACGTACACCGGCTGCTGTGCGGTGACGGGGATCACGATGGGAGTGCCGTCGCAGATCAGGCCGAGTTTTCCGTAGCCGCTGAAGACGCTGTTGAAGAGGCCGCCACCGGTCATCCCGGCACCCTTCACCGTCTTGATCTCGTAGGACAGGCTGGAGTCGAAACAGAGGACGTTGCGGCCGTTGACCGTCAGGACGTCTCCCTGCTCCATGTCCACGATGAAGCAGTTGGCGGCCTCGTGGGCGAACCACGCCTCGCCCTGGCCGGTGACCGCCATGAGGGCCAGGCCCTCGCCCGTCACCGCGCGCTTGAGCATGCCGCCTATGCCCTGGCCCTTGCGTTCGAACTGGAGATTGCCCCGGAAGGCGATCATCGAGCCCTGACGCGCGTGCATCTCACCGTTGACTGCGTACTTGATCGATTTGGTGTTCTGCAGGGTCATACCGGGGGCGGTGGCCGGCTGCGCCGTGTGCTCACTGGAAAAGAGGTCGCTCTTCATGCCGTGCATCCTCACCCGGAGTCCTCTGTTCCGCCAAGAACGGGGGTCGCGGGGCCTGGCAGACTGGGGGGTGTGAGCAGCGACAGCATTTCCGGCCCCCTTCCCGCAGCGCCCGAGGCCCCCGCCGACGGCCCTTTCCGTATGGAGCCGACGGCCCGTGACGAGGCCCCTCAGTTCGTTCTGCCGCTGGTGGTGCGCCTCGAGAAGACCGACCCCCCGGCGCGTAACGACGCTCTGGTGACCGCCGCCCGCGCGGTGCTCACGATCCTTGCCGACCCGCGCTCGCTCGGTGAGCAGGAGGGTGGCGCCGAGGGCGAGTGGGCCCAGGTGATGGGCGACTGGCAGGACGCCCGGATCCGAAAGGTGGTGCGGCGGGCGCGCGGTGCCGAGTGGCGCAAGGCGTCCACGCTCCCCGGGATCACGGTCACGGGCGAGCACGCGGAGGTGCGGGTGTTCCCGCCCGTGCCGCTGGACGGCTGGCCCAAGGAGCTGGCCAAGCTCCAGGTGTCGGGGACGGAGCTGGAGGACCCCGAGGCCCCGCCCTCACCCGATCCCGCGGGCCCGGTGCTCTGGATGAATCCGGACGTCGGCATGTCGGCGGGCAAGGCGATGGCCCAGGTGGGGCACGGGGCGCAGCTCGCCTGGTGGGAGCTGTCGGAAACCGAGCGCAAGGCGTGGCGCGAGGCCGGCTTCCCGCTCTCCGTCGGTACCCCTGGCCCGGCCCGCTGGCGCGAACTGACCGCGAGCGGACTGCCGGTGGTGAGGGACGCGGGGTTCACCGAGATCGCTCCGGGCTCCTGCACGGTAGTCGCCGACCACCCCGCCCTGCGCCGCTGAACCGCCGGGGACGGGGTGTCAGGCGCAGCGACGTCGTCTGCGCCCGGCTTCCCGCCCGGCTTCCCGTCCGTTTTCCCGCCCGGTTTCCCGCCCGGTTGAACATCCCCGCGCCGGCCTACGTATCTCCCCGTGCCGCCGTATCGGCTTCACCGCCAAGTGGGTTGTGCGACAAGTCGGTCGGCGGTTGATTCGACGCTGTCACGCATCGGCCCGGGAGACATCTTGCTGCGACGCATCAACGGAACGGCCCTGATCATCGCGGCGCTGGTCGCCACGCTCGGCGCGCTCGCCTTCCCCGTGTGGTCCTACGCCGACCGCTCCGGTACCGGTGAGGCCAATCTGAACGCGTCCAGTGTGGCCACCCAGTGGGGCCCGCTCTCCGCGACCGACCGGGACTTCCTGGTCAAGGTGCGCCTCGCCGGTCTGTGGGAACTGCCTGCCGGGCAGCAGGCCATCGAGCGCGCGCCGAGCGAGGGGGTGAAGCTCGCCGGTGACCACCTGGTGGTCGGCCACACGGACCTGGACCGGCGGGCCCGCGACGTGGCGTCCAAGCTCGGCGTGGAACTCCCGAACCAGCCCACGCAACAGCAGCAGGGCTGGCTCGACGAGCTGACCGCCGCCGGTGGCCAGGAGTACGAGCAGAAGTTCGCCAACCTCCTGCGCGCGGCGCACGGCAAGGTGTTCGCGCTGATCGCGCAGGTCCGGCACACCACACGCAACTCGCTGATCCGGCAGCTCGCCTCGGACGCCAACCAGACGGTGCTCGACCACATCACCATGCTGGAGCGCACCGGGTTCGTCGACTTCGACGGCCTGGCGCGTGAGGCGGCGGGCGCGTCCACGGCGAGCCCGTCGGGGCCGCCGGTGTCATCGGGCGGTGGCGTCCCGCAGGTCCCGGTGCCGGTGACTCCGAGCGGAGACCAGTCGTTCACGTCCCGCCCGGTGCCACCGACGATGGCACCGCTGCCTCAGCCGTAAGGCCCCCGCCGTCCCGCCACCGGAGCGACGGGTTCAGCCGCGGGCCCGGCGCTCGGCGTAGAGGCGGTTGCCCTTCGGGCCGGTCCATTCCACGCGTACGACACCGGGTACCGCGGCGTCGGCGAGGCGCGACGGGTTGGACCAGTAGCCGAAGTTCGGATTCCGGAAGAACGTCGCCCACAGGTCACCGCGGGAGTCCTCGAAGAAGTTGTTGTGCCCCGCGCCGACACCGACGGTCCAGCGCTCGGAGTAGGGACCCTCGAAGCTGTCCGAGACGGCGGCGACGGCGTCGTACTGGTACTGCACGCGTCCGGTGCCGCCCACGTCGTACGCGTGCCGGGGGGTGCCGTCCGCGTTGACCGACGTCCGGTCCCAGGCCGCGTGCAGGAGGAAGTACTTCCCCCCGTGCTTGAACACGTAGGCGCCTTCGAGGTACGGCTCGGGCGTGTACGGCGTCTGCCGGAACACGGGGAGGTCCGTCGTCGTGACGATGTCCTCCATGTCGTCACGGAACTTCGCGTACAGGTTGTTGTGCAGCACCAGCCACGCGTCGCGGCCCTCGGAGTAGAGGCTGCCGTCGATGTGGTGGTAGGCGCCGGGCGCGATGAAGCTCGGCCCCCCGATGAACGAGTCGCCGAACGGCTTCTCCAGGTTGCCCTCGACGAGCCTGTACGGGCCTTCGACCCCGCCCTCGCTCACGAGCATGAACGAGCCGACCTTCCTGGAGTGGTCGCCCATGCACGCGACCATGTACCACTTCCCGCGGAAGTGGTGCAGTTCCGGGGCCCAGGCCTGGCCGCGCTTGCCGAACTGCTCGTCGTACCAGTACTCCTGCCACGGTGCGACGACGGTTCGCCCGGGCCGGTTCTCGGCCGTGAACTCGGGCGACCACACCTTGCCCTTCTCGGCGCCGGGACGGATCCGTGTGGTGTCGGCCAGCTTCCACGGCCCCTCGAGCGAGCGTGCCGTCCAGACGAAGATGCCGTCGTTCCAGGGACCGGCCGCTTCGAGGCCGGGCACCCGGGTGGTACCCGTGGCGACGTACAGCGGACGGCCGTCGACGACGAAGCAGTTGACGTAGGTGTCCCGCATCCACACCACTCCGCGCTCCTTGTCACGGGGGCGGAGCTCCAGCGGGAGGACGAACGAGTTGTCGTCACGGGGCCACAGGTCGGCCCGGGTGTCCGCGACGCCGTAGGGCTCGGGGTCGGGCCAGTTCGCCGGGTACCGCCGCTTCGACGCGGCGGGGGTGCGGGCGGCGGAAGCGGGTGCGGCCGAGGCCTGCGCGCCCGGCGCGGCGGCGACGGGAAGGGCCGCCGCGGCCCCGACACCGGCCGCACGGGCCAGCAGGGACCGCCGGTCAAGACCGGTCCTGTTCTCGGTGCTGGTCATCAGTCAGACACTCCTTCGTTCGTCCGGGGTTCGAGGGCTTCCGGCAGAAGGGCTCCTCCGCCCTCCGGGACGGCCGCCGGCGGGCCTGCCGGTTCGGTCGGGTCGGAGCCGTCACAGGTGGCGCGGATCAGCATGCGAACGCCTGTTGATCTTCGTCAACAGACCATGGAATTAATCCGGAGTGTCCGGCTCGTCGGCATATCTGCGTTGCTCCTCGTTTCCGCAGGTCGGCGGGGTGCCGACCGGCCCGCCGAACATGTCACGATCGAATAACGGAGCATTCCGGCCCCGTCCGGGAACCTCAAATCGAGCTCTGAACGTCCCCCCTCGCGGGTTGACCCGCGCTCGGCGGGGCCATCACCCCTGCAGGGAACGGGGAGGGGACACCATGAGGCTGGGAATCGGTATCGGATGGCGGCCGGAGATCGCGGACGCGGTCGAGGCACTGCCGGGGATCGACTGGGTGGAGGCCGTCGCGGAGAACCTCTGCGCGGACCACCTCCCCGAGTCCCTGGTGCGGCTCCGGGAGCGCGGGGTCACGGTCGTCCCGCACGGTGTCTCGCTGGGCCTGGGCGGAGCCGGCCGCCCCGACCCCGGCCGTCTCGCGGGCCTCGCGGCGCGGGCCGAACTGCTCGGCACCCCCCTGGTGACGGAGCACATCGCGTTCGTACGTGCCGGAGGGCCACTCAGCGCCTCGCCGGTCCTGGAGGCCGGGCATCTGCTCCCGGTCCCACGGACCTGGGACGCGCTGGACGTGCTCTGCGAGAACGTGCGGATCGCCCAGGACTCGCTGCCCGTGCCGCTGGCGCTGGAGAACATCGCGGCGCTGATCTCCTGGCCCGGCGAGGAGATGACCGAGGGGCAGTTCCTCGCCGAACTGGTCGAGCGCACCGGCGTACGCCTGCTGATCGACGTCGCCAATCTGCACACCAATCACGTCAACCGCGGCGAGGACCCATCGACCGCCCTCGACGAGCTCCCGGTGGAAGCCGTCGCGTACGTCCATGTGGCGGGCGGCGTCGAGAAGGACGGCGTATGGCACGACACGCACGCCCACCCCGTGACACGGCCCGTACTCGACGTGCTGAGCCGGCTGCGTTCCCGCGTCGATCCGCCCGGCGTCCTCCTGGAGCGCGACGACGACTTCCCGCCGGCCGAGGAACTGGCCCGCGAACTGAAGGCGATCCGCGGCACTCTGGCCTCCGCCGCCGCGGGGCCCCGGGCGGAGCGGCGGCGGCCCGCCCGGGCCCCCGAGCCCTCGCCCCGCGCCGCGGGGGCCCGCGAGCGGACCGGCCTGTCGCAGACCGCGCTGCTCTCGGCCCTGGTGGCCGGCACCCCGTCGCCGGACGGCTTCGACCGACGGCGGCTGGGGGTCCAGAGCCGGGCCCTGGCCGCGAAGCGGGCCGATGTCGTCGCCAAGGTCGCACCGGAGCTGCCCGCGATCCTCGGCGCCGGCTACCGCGAGGCGTTCCTCGCGTACGCCAGGAACCGGCCGATGTCCGCCGGTTACCGCCGCGACGCGCTCGGTTTCGCCGAACACCTCCTCGTCACGGACCGGCCCGCCGACGAGGCCGCCCGGCGCAGGCTGACGCGCTGGTGGCAGGAGCGCGCCGCCCCTCGTCCGCCGCGCCGGGGGGCCCGTCTGGTCCACGCAGCCCGCACCGCGCTCCTCGGAAGGTGACCGCGATGAACACGCTCGCACTTGTGGTGACTCTCGTGGTGGCGGTCTCCTCGACGCTCCTGATCGTCGCGACGCGTCAGGCCGGGGTACGGGCCGGCGGTACCGCAGCGTACGTGCACGACCTGTCCGAGGCCGCGTTCCTCGGCGGCGGCCCTGCAAGGGTGGTGGACACCGCTCTCACCCGTATGCATACGGACGGGCTGCTGGCCATCGGTGGACCCGGCATCGTCACGGTCCTGCGCGGGGAGGCCCGTGACGCGGTGGAGCGCGCCGTGCTCCAGGAGCTGGCAGCGGCCCCGAGCGGCGCCCTGCACACCCTGCGGGAGAGCGTGATGCGTCACCCGGCGGTGCAGGAGATCGGTGACGGCCTCGCGGCCCGTGGCCTGTTGGTCGCACCGGGCAGGAGCCGGGCCCGCCGCGCGTGGGGGCTCACCCAGGGCATCGGATGCGTCATCGGTTTTCCGGCCGCCATCGCCCTGACCGTCGCGCAGTACGCCGTGCACGACGGTTACGGCGACATCCCGTTCCCCTTCTTCCTGAAGGTGCTGCCCGCGCTCGTGGCCGGGGCCGTCATCGGTCTGGTCAACGCGGCCTCGGCCAGGGCGCGGCTCACCGGGGCGGGGCGCGGGGCCGCCGGCCTCCACCGGGCGGCCAACGCCCATGTGACCGATCCGGCCCATCTGGTGGCCATGCGGGGACTGGGCGCACTCCCCGATCCCGTGCTCCAGGGGCAGTTGGTGGCAGCCGCCCGGCAACGGCCCGCGAGGCGCACCTCGTCGTCCTCCGGCTCGGCAGGCGCCGTGACCGCGTTCGTACCCGTGTCGTGGTGTGCGGGGACAGGCCCCGGCGGGGGCGGCTGCGGCGGTTCCAGCGGCGGTAACTCCGGGACGGGGTCCACCTGCAGTTCGGGATCGAGCTGCGGCGGCGGAGGCGGATCCAGCTGCAGCAGCGGATCGAGCTGCGGCGGCGGAGGCGGATCCAGCTGCAGCAGCGGATCGAGCTGCGGGGGCGGTTCCAGCTGCGGC